>CALALS010000026.1 GCA_937925525.1 uncultured Flavobacteriales bacterium
CCGGCACTTCAGCACCAATGGCTAATATAGGATTTTCATTATTTATTTACCAAGCCGTTAGCGAAAAAAAACCAACGTCAAATAAAAGCATTATTTTTTTCATATTGAGTATTTTATACTTAAACAAAGTTAACGAAATTTAGTTGGGTAATTAAACCAATTTTATAACGGAATATTGCCATGCTTTTTCTTAGGTAATTTCACCGCTTTATTTTCCAACATTTCAAATGCTTTAATCAGCTTTTTACGAGTGTCTTCAGGTTTTATCACCTCATCTACATAACCTCTTGCAGCAGCATTGTAAGGGTTGGCAAATAGTTCGGCATATTCTGCTTCTTTTTGCTTCCATGTCTCTTCCGGGTTTTTAGATTCTGCTATTTCTTTTTTGAAAATAATTTCAGCAGCACCTTTAGCTCCCATTACAGCAATTTCTGCAGAAGGCCAGGCGTAATTCATGTCTGCACCAATATGTTTAGAGTTCATTACATCATAAGCGCCACCGTAAGCTTTTCTTGTAATTACAGTAATTCTAGGAACGGTAGCTTCAGAAAATGCATACAATAGTTTTGCACCGTTTGAAATAATGGCGTTCCATTCTTGGTCGGTTCCTGGTAAAAATCCGGGTACGTCTTCAAAAACCAAAAGTGGAATATTAAAACAATCACAAAATCTAACAAAACGAGCGCCTTTTTGTGATGATTTAATATCTAATACTCCTGCTAAAAATGCAGGTTGATTAGCCACTATTCCAATTGATTTACCTGCCAATCTTGCAAAACCAACCACAATGTTTTCAGCAAAGTCTTTATGAACTTCAAAGAAGGAACCAGTATCTACCGTTTCTTCTATTACCTCTTTAATATCATAAGGTTGGTTAGGGTTTTCAGGAACAATGCCATTAAGTTTTGGCTTGGTTTCGTCACCTATTTCATAGTCTAGTGCGGGTGCAGTTTCTTCACAATTTTGAGGAACATAACTCAATAGTTTCTTTATTCCGTTTAGGCAAGCTACATCATTTGAAAAAGTAAAATGTGTAACTCCTGATTTTGTAGAGTGTGTTGAAGCACCGCCTAATTCCTCTGAAGTAACTTCTTCATGAGTAACGGTTTTTACCACATTTGGACCTGTTACAAACATGTAAGAGGTGTTTTCTACCATCATTATAAAATCTGTTAAGGCAGGAGAATAAACAGCTCCTCCGGCACATGGCCCCATAATAGCTGAAAACTGAGGAATTACACCACTGGAAAGTGTATTTCTGTAAAAAATATCAGCATAACCTCCCAACGAAACCACACCTTCTTGAATTCTAGCGCCACCCGAATCATTCAGTCCGATAACAGGAGCTCCATTTTTCATGGCTAAGTCCATTACTTTACAAATTTTTTCTGCATGTGCTTCTGCCAGCGAACCACCAAAAACGGTGAAGTCTTGTGCAAACACATAAACTAATCTTCCGTCAATAGTTCCGTAGCCGGTTATTACGCCATCACCTAAAAAAGCTTGCTCTCCCAGTCCAAAGTTATTGCTTCTGTGAGTAACCAACATTCCTATTTCTTCAAATGAGCCTTCATCCAATAAAAAATGTATTCGTTCTCTGGCCGTAAGCTTTCCTTTTTTATGTTGCGACTCTATGCGTTTTTCGCCACCACCTAATTTGGCTTCCTCTATCTTTTTTTCTAAATATTCAATCTTATTATCCATTACAATTTGTTTTGGGATGGTAAATGTAGAATAAAGCAAGTGAAACTACAACTCTAAATCTAGCGAACCTGAACCAAATAATCCTTTGCCAAAAGTGATGTATAATGAAGCTTTTGCAAAGAAATTTCCTTTTGGGTGAGTAGTAGCAGTTTTTGAGCCTCCATCATAATAATTAATTGTAGTAAAATCTTGCCATCCTAACTCTGCAAATAAGAAAGCTTTATCCGCCAATCTCAACCTTGATTGGGTAGAGAACTTTAAACCATACTCTGAAAAATAATACCGCTTTAACACACCAAAATTATTGTCGGCAATTCCTGAATTTCTTGTATTTAAACCTAATACTAAATCTTGTTTAAATCCGGAGGATACTTTGGCTGTAATTCTAGCCTGAACAGGGAACATGAAAAGAAATGAATAAGTACTATTTAATTTAGTATTAATTGCAAAAACAGGAACGGGTATAAAGCTAGAATTATTAGCGTAACTTGCATAAGCTCCAATAAAACCTTGGGTATTTAAATTAAAAAATTTAACTCTTCCTAATAAAATCTGATAATTAGGTATAATAGTTTTGCTTTCAAAATCTTCTCTTACATCAACTTTTACAGAATAAACATTCAACTTGAATTTCTTTTTAAATTTTAAGTGGTAAGCCGTAACCCCACCATAAACGGAATACAAATTGTCATTGTTGTTTAAAATAGAAAAGTTGGAATATCCTCCTCCAAAATTGGTAAAAACTTGATAAGCATTTACGTTTAAAGCATTTCTTACATCAGAAACTTTCTTAATTTTTAGAGCGTCCTGCCAATTTACATTTACATCTAACTTACTCTTTATTGGAACGAATACACCAAAACCTCCTCCATAAATATCTCTTCCGCTTAAGTCATTTTTTTGAGATAATACATACTCGCCATTAACATTCATTCTTGGCTTAAATAGGGTAACTATATCCAAAAACTGACTATAAGTAAATTTTACAGATAAAGAAGATAGTAAAAGGAATAAAAGAAATTTTATATTCATAAAGCTAATTTGTGGTGTAAACTATATTTCTTAGATTAGTAACTTCAAAGATAAACTTAAAAGTTATGAAAAAACTGTTTTTTACAATTGCTGTGGTTGGACTTTTGTCTTCATGCGGAAATGATGCTGCTGTTGAAGAAAATAATGAAACTACTGATTCTTTAGTTACTGATATTTCTGATGAATTAGAAAATATTATGGCTGAAGATACTGCCACAGAAGAAACAGTTGTTGAACCCGAAATGACGGAAGCCATTCCGGAAAATAAAGTGGAAAAGATGGTTTCTGCATCGGGCATGACGTTTTGTGATTGTGTTAAGAAGCAGGACGAACTTTCAAAAATTATGGAAGAAACTGAAGATGATGAGTTGCTAATGAAAACAATGAAAGAAATGGATGACTTAAGAAAAGGAGACTGTTCTTTCTTATTTCAGAACACTCTTAGTACACAAGACCAAGTTGAGGCAAGAGAGCGAAAAATTAAAGCCTGTCTGTCTAAAAAATAATTCCTTTGTCGCTTATTTTTCTTTATCAAGTACTTTAGGAACTTTTATGTAATCAGAATCTTTTTGTGGAGCATTACTCAAAGCTTCATCTTGAGTAATTTCAGATTTAACTTCATCTTCCCTAAGAATTGTTTGCTCATTATTCATATAAATCAATGGTTCCAATCCTTCCGTATCCAACTCATTTAGCTTGTCAACAAAAGCTAGCATTTTATTCAAATCGTTTTGAATTTGAGCTTTAGAGTTCTCATCAAATTCAAGCTTTGCTAATTCTGCTAATTTATTAATTGTCTCTTCAGTAACTTTTGACATATATTCAAATCTAAACACAAATGTATAGCATTCAAACTAATAAAAAAAGCCATCCGTAATTGAATGGCTTTTTAAGTAGCTTTCTAAGAAAGCAGATTATTGTATCACTAATCTTTTAGACACTTGTTTACCATTTACATCAAGGGTAACGATATAAGTTCCTTTAGATAATTGTGTTTGAAGATTTAAGTTATGAACTCCGGCCTGAAGATTAGCATTTTGGAAAGGAGTTGCAACCGTTTTTCCAAGAATGTCAGTAACCTTCATAGAAACTTCTGAATTTTCACTTAATTCAAAATTAACCGTACTATTCCCATTTGAAGGGTTCGGATATATGTTCATCGTATTATTAACTAAATTAGATTCGTCAATAGAAGTTGCCCATGTAATATTAATATCATCAATATAAACGTTGTTTCCTCCACCATTTGTAAATTGGAATTTAAATCTAACGTTAGAGGCATTAGCTACCGGAGATAAATTTACTGTTTCTTCTCTCCAATCGTTTGCTCCTGGCACAAAATTAGCACCTGAAGTACCTGTTATAGTACTTAATGTGGCTCCTGTTTTAGAGTACCTTAATTGCCATGACCTTCCACAATCCGTAGAAGCATATACTTTAAGGTTATCTGAACTTGAAGAAGTTTTTTGCCTATAAGCAAGCTTAAAGCTCATTCCAACAGAAGACAAGCTTGATAAATTATATGAAGGACTAATTAACTCATCTACATCACCAGTAATAGCCCCAGAGTTATTTAGTATTCTAGCAGAATATGTTCCGGTAGATGCTGCTGTATTTGAGGTTTCCCATTTTCTTCCACCATTATCAATTATAATCCAGTCATTATTGAAAGTAGTTGTATTTTCAAACCCCTCATAAAAAGGCCCTGAACCATACTGAGCAGCAGAAGAACTAACCAAAATAGCTCCTGTTTTAGTCTTAGTGCTATTACCTACACTGTTTGAAACATTTAGAGTAACGGCATGTTTTCCAGGTGTATTATAAGTGATGGTTGGATTTGAGTCATTAGAAATAGCTGGAGTGCCGGCAGTAAAGGTCCAATTCCAACTAGTAGGCTGTCCATTCCATGAATAATGAGTAAAATTAATGGATTGACCAGCACATATCATATCATAATTATAACTGAAGTCAGCAATAGGCGCGCAATTAGGGGCAGGAGCACCATTTTGAGTTCCGGTTGCTGTTAAATTAGATGCTGAAACTAAGCTTGCTAAAGTAGAGAATTGAGTAAATACTCCTTGCATAACACTTGATTGTTCTTTTGAAAACATATTTTGACAAGCATCATAACTCATATAGTTCTCAATTTGATCCACTACGTTTGCACCGTAAGGGTCTGGCCCGTTTGCATCATTAGAGCATGTATTTTGCGTTTGAGCACAACCATATGTTGCTGTTGAAGAAGGAGGAGTGTCACAAATATAATCACCTGAAGAACTACAATTACTTCCACACCCTCCTTGAAAGGTATGAAATAAGCCCAGACAATGACCAACTTCATGAGTTGCTGTTCTACCGTCTGCAAATGAAGTTCCAATTGTTCCAAATTGATCGTGTCTACTAATAAACCCATATGTGCTCCAAGAGCCTTGACCAGGAAATTGAGCATATCCCAAAATAACTCCCGGGCCAGTATTAGCAATAGTATTCACCAACCATATATTAAAATATTTGCTACTGTTCCAGTAACTTGTGCTTTTTGCTGCGTCATTTGCATTGTTAGTTAAAGGTGTATTCACATATACAATTCCATCAGTACAGTTACCATTAGGATCTTTAGTAGCTAATCTAAACTCAATATCCGGATTACCGGCTTGTGGCTTAAATATAGCTCTAGTAGCAGTTGTATCTGGATTTAGTCTTTTAAAATCTTCATTTAATACTCTTATACCATCACGTACTTGAGCCTTACTTATAAAACCATTAAAATTATCATGAAGAACATGAACAACAACCGGAACAACTATGGTTGCTTTTTGCCCATTGTTTCCAATAGCTTTATTTCTAGTTTCTAAAAACTTTTGAAATTCTGCTTGCGCAGAAGGGTTTTGATCAAAATAATTTTGGAGATAATCATCTGTCGCACACCAATGTGGATTGTTTATCTTTAAATTCTGTTGTGAATTAGCTGCTAAAAACAAAGTAATTGCAACTGAAAGGGTAAAAATCTTTTTTATCATATAATAACCGTTTAAACTAATAAGCGAATAAAGTTAAGCATTTTTAACATTTATTAGATTAAAAATTTGCTTTGATGGGTATACTCTTGAATTTCTAGTGGTAAAAAATTGATTTTAAAAACATTCTAAATGCTCCTGACATCTGCCAAAACTTCATTATAATCGGCTGATTTTAATATAAATGATTTGATTTTTTTAGCCACTTCCTCAGGAGAAGATAAATCACCTTTATTCTTGTACTCCAAAAACCTATCTATATCTGCAAAATGTTCTTTGTCAGCCTTTCTGATATCCTGCTGCATACCAGTATCTATAATACCCGGAGCCATAGCAAAAACTTTAATATGGTTTTTCCCTTTTATTTCAAGCTCTTTTTGAAAAACTTGAGAAAACATGTTCACAGCAGCTTTTGTTGAACAATAGTTACTCCAACCATCTATAGGATAATTTGCTGCTCCGGAACTTATATTTAAAATAGTAGTAGGTATATTTAAACTATCATATTTACTAGCAAACTGATTGCACAGAAAAATTAATGAAACTACATTTATAGTAAAGATGTCTTCTATTGATTGCAAGTTTTGACTTCCAACATATTTTACATCTCCAACCCACCCTGCATTATTTATTAAAATTATTTTTTCAGGGTTTTCTAGCAAGGGAAACTCAAAGTTTTCATAGGTGGATTTATTAGAAAAATCGACAGTGAAATGTTTGTACCTCTCATGTTTAATCGAATGGGTTCTGGCAAAACCAAATACAAAATTGTTCTTGTCAACTAAATATTCTTCAGCCAATGCTTTGCCAAGTCCTTTACTGCTTCCGGTAATAAAAATATAATTCATTACCCTAATGCTTGTTTTAAATCCGCTAGTAAATCATCTGCATCTTCAATTCCAACGCTTAGCCTAATTAAGGAGTCTACAACACCCGATTTTTCTCTTTCTTCTTTTGGAATAGAGGCATGCGTCATGGTTGCCGGGTGTCCCATTAATGATTCTACTCCTCCTAAAGACTCGGCCAAAGCAAATACTTTAGCATTTTTTACAATTGCTAAAGCATCATCTATATTATTCCCTTTTAAGGTAAAGGAAATCATTCCTCCGAATCCTCTCATTTGTTTTTTTGCAACATCATGATTGGGATGGTCAGGAAATCCCGGCCAATAAACCTTATCCACCTTTGGATGAGATTTTAGAAAGTTTGCCACTTTCTCTCCGTTTTCACAGTGTCTCTGCATTCTCAGGTGTAATGTTTTTATTCCTCTCAATACTAAGAAAGAATCTTGAGGCCCGCAGACAGCACCACTACTGTTTTGTATTCTATAAATTTCATTGGCCAATTTTTCATCGTTTACAACTAAGGCTCCCATAACTACATCTGAATGTCCGCCTAAATACTTGGTAACAGAATGCATAATAATATCAGCGCCTAAGTCTAGCGGGTTTTGCAAATAAGGTGAAGCAAAAGTATTGTCTACTGCTAAAAGTGCATTGTATTTTTTTGCAAGCTGACTCATTCCTTCAACATCAATAATATTCATCATAGGATTGGTTGGAGTTTCTACCCATACTAATTTGGTATTTTCGTTCATGTATTTTTCAACAGAAGCAACATCTTGCATTCCTGTGAAATGAAACTTAATTCCATACTTTTCAAAAATGGTAACAAATAATCTATATGTACCACCATATAAATCATTAGTAGAAACCACTTCATCTCCCGGATTAAGCATTTTTATAATACAATCTATAGCAGCCAAACCACTACCAAAGCACGCACCATATTTCCCATTTTCAATGGCAGCCAGGTTTTTTTCTAAAGCATGACGAGTAGGGTTTAATGTTCTTGAGTATTCATATCCCTTATGATTTCCTACTCCCGCTTGTACATACGTTGAAGTTTGAAAGATTGGAGTCATAATAGCGCCCGTTGAAGGGTCTGGTTCTACTCCGGCATGAATTGCCTTTGTTCCAAATTTCATGTTTTTAAAATCTGCCATATTAAAGTTTTTGTTGTATTAAATAATTTGCGGTTCAAAGTTAACAGGACAAAACTGCTTTCCAAAAAACAATTTATTGAACAGCGGTTCTTTTTTTAGAGGTTGCCCTTAACCATCTAGGTAAAATTATTGCTCCTGCAAAAATGTAGATATAAAAACTTAGTAATCGCCATATAATTGCTAAACTGCCCACTAATAATGGCGGAATAAAATCAGATAGAAACCCAGAAAATGCAAATTCTGCTACTCCACTACTACCAGGTGTTGGACTAATTAATAATATTACCCACATTACTAATTGCCTACCGTAAACTAAAAGATGCTGAGTTAAGTCCGGATTAATAGAAAGAATTAAAAAATTAACCACCCAAAATCTTGCCGTCCAACTTAAAAAAGTTGCGCCAAAAGCTTTCACCCAATAAGAAAATGGTTTGTCTTTCATTTCACGAGATGTTATTATAATATCATCTCCCGCTTGAATAGCACCTCTTCGCCATCGTTTTAAAAAGCCAATTTTAAATATCCCGGCAAGTATTCTTCTAAAAGTTTTAGGGTTAATAAATATCGCATAAATAATTATGGATATTAATATCAAGATAAAAGAATACCCTGCTATAAAAATTCCTTTTGTACCAAGCACAACACCAAATACTTCTTTTTCTAAAGAAACAGGGAAAAGGTTTTTTGTACCTATAAATAGAATAATTATTGGCACCATGACAACATAAAACAACTCATCTAACAATGCTGTTACCATTACAATTGCCGATGCTTTACCAACAGGGATTTTTTCACGAGAAATAAAATAAACTGCAGGAGCAGCTCCACCCACTACTGATGGAGTAATGGCAGATGAAAACTCCCATAATACTATTACTCTAAAACATTGCTTCCAAGATAAGTCACCGCTCGTTAATATTTTCAAACGAAGTATATAGGCAAATACTCTAAGAACTACCATTAATAAGGCTACTGAAATCCAAACAAAAAAGTAAAAAGAAAAGCTGATTTTCTTTAAAGCATCACTATATGTAATTAGTTCATAGTTGCCATTTTCCGAAAAATGAAAGTCTTCGCTTGAATTAATATCAATTACTTCATTTTGATTTCCATCAATCCACTCATATTGACCTTTGCCATCTTCAACCTTTTGATAAGTAACTTCCGTTAAGTTATTATATAGCATATAACCTGCTACCAGCAAACCAATTAATACAGGAATAATGACTTTCCTAAAACTAAATTGATTGGTTATTTCTTTTTCGGTGAGGTTCAATGCAGATTGTTATTTTTGGACTACAAATATCAATGAATAATCTTAAGGACAATAAAATGACTAAAAAAATATATTATTTAGGCACGTGCTCAACATGTATTAGAATAATGAAAGAATTACAACTTCCTAAAAGCTTTATACAACAGGACATTAAAGTTGATAAAATAACTGAAGCACAAATTAAAGAGATGAAAGATTTAGCCGGAAGCTATGAAGATTTGTTTAGTAGAAAAGCTATGAAGTACAGAGCTATGGGATTAAATGGAAAGACTCTTTCAGAAAAAGACTACAAAAACTTAATTCTTGAAGAGTACACTTTTTTAAAGCGTCCGGTAATTATTATTGGTGAAAAAATATTTATTGGAAATTCTAAGTCAGTTATAGAAGAAGCTAAAAAGCACATCTAGTTGAGCAATACATTTAAAGCACACCTTGCCCTTTTCGGAGCAAATTTAATTTACGGCATAAATTACACTGCAGCTAAAGAAGTTATGCCTGAGTTTATCATGCCTTTCGGTTTCATTTTGTGCAGAGTTATTGGCGCAACATTATTCTTTTGGTTAATTCATTCTGCTATATCTAATGAAAAAGTTGAAAGAAGGGATTTTGTTCTACTATTTGTCTGTGGATTTTTTGGGGTGGCATTAAACCAGCTTTCGTTTTTTAAGGGGCTTAATATTACTACTCCCATTAATGCATCAATCATAATGACTGCTACACCCATTTTGGTGTTAATTGCTTCTTCCCTGTTAATAAAAGAAAGAATTACCTGGATTAAAACTTTTGGAATTTTTATTGGATTAATTGGCGCTGTTTCTTTATTGTTGTTTAAAGGCAATACTATTCAACAATTAGAATTTGGGTCTGACACCATAAAAGGTGACTTGTTTATTTTACTTAACGCAAGTTCTTACGGAGTATATTTAGTAATCGTTAAACCATTAATGAAAAAATACCACCCTGTTACAGTTGTTAAGTGGGTTTTTCTTTTCGGGTTAATGTTTGTAATTCCATTTGGATGGGAAGAAGTGCAGCAAATTAGTTGGAGTAATTTTACCCTTAAAATATGGGTTTGTTTTGGTTTTGTAGTAATAGCAACAACTTGCTTTGCGTATTTGTTTAACATTTATGCACTTAAAAATGTTTCCCCTTCTGTAGTGAGCTCTTATATTTATTTGCAACCGGTAATTGCATCATTAATTGCTTTATTAGCAGAAAAAGATAGTTTAACTTGGATAAAGGCTTTGGCAACACTATTAATATTTGTAGGTGTATATTTAGTAAGCCAACGCCCTAAAAAGCTTACAGCATAATTTTTTTATTTTTGGTCTATGATAAACTCCATGACAGGTTTTGGTAAGTCTGTAGTACAAACCACAAACACTAAATACACAATAGAAGTTCGTTCTCTTAATAGCAAGGGTATTGACCTTAACATTAAAGTATCTTCTCAGTTTAGAGAAAAAGAAGCTGAAATAAGGACACTTCTTGCCAATGAACTTAAAAGAGGAAAAATAGATTTTTCTCTCTATTGTGAAAGCATTGGAGGTGCTACCAAGCAGAATATAAATAAAGAAGTATTTATTAATTACTATAACCAATTAAAAGAAATTGCAGAAGCAACTAATACACAAAACACAGATTATATTTCTATTATTTCCAAGTTTCCGGATGTAATGAGTCAAAGTTCTGAAGAGGTAAATGAAGACGAGTGGAAACAAATTTATGAAGGCTGTATATCCGCTGTAAAACAATTACAAAATCACAGAGAAGAAGAAGGAAAAACAATTGAAAAAGAGTTTATAGAAAAAGTAAACTACATTGCTGAATTGCTTGAAAAAGTCAAACCTTACGAAGCTGAACGAATTGAAGAGGTTAAAAAAAGAATTAGCTCATCAATTGAAAAACTAAAATTAGAAGTTGACGAAAATAGATTTGAACAAGAAATCATTTACTACCTAGAAAAAATAGATTTTTCAGAAGAAAAAAGCAGGCTTTCAGCTCATTGCAATTACTTTAAAGAAGTAATGAAAAATGAAAATAGTCAAGGAAAAAAGTTAGGTTTTATTTCTCAGGAAATGGGAAGAGAAATAAATACGTTGGGGTCTAAAGCCAACCATTCTGAAATTCAAAAAATAGTGGTAGAAATGAAAGACGAACTAGAAAAAATTAAAGAACAAATAGGCAACGTACTATAAATGAGTCCTACTTCAATTAAAGGTAAATGTGTTATTTTCTGTGCCCCATCAGGAGCCGGAAAAACTACTATAGTAAGACATTTACTTGACCATTTTTCCGAACTACAGTTCTCCGTTTCTGCATGCACACGAAACAAAAGAGAAAATGAGATTGAAGGAAAAGATTACTATTTTTTATCGACTGATGAATTCCGTAAAAGAATAGAAAATAATGAATTTATAGAGTGGGAAGAAGTTTATGATGGCAACTATTACGGAACTTTAAAATCTGAAATTGAACGCATTTGGAAACAGGAAAAAGTAGTAATATTTGACGTAGATGTTGAAGGAGGAATAAACTTAAAAAAGTATTTTGGAGAAAATGCGCTTTCTGTTTTCGTTCAACCGCCATCCGTTGAAGCTCTTGAAAAAAGATTACGTTTCAGAAATACTGAATCTGAAGAGTCTCTACAAAAAAGAGTAAGCAAAGCTGCTTCAGAATTAACAAAAGCAAACTGTTTTGATGTTGTGCTATTGAATGATGTGTTAGAAAAAGCTTTTAAAGAAGCTGAAAGTATAGTCTCTAAATTTATTGGCAAATGAAAAAAGTGGGATTGTTCTTTGGCACTTTTAACCCTATCCATGTTGGGCATTTGGTAATTGCAAATTATATGGCTGACTATACCGATTTAGATGAAGTTTGGCTAGTGGTTACCCCTCAAAATCCTTTTAAAGAAAAGCAATCATTGCTTAATGACATTCATAGGCTTACACTAGTGAGAGTTGCAACTGAAGATAATGTAAAACTTAAAGTTTCTAACATAGAATTCGACTTACCAAAACCTTCTTTTACTTGTGATACATTAGCTCACTTATCTGAAAAACACCCAAACAATAAGTTTGTTTTAATCATGGGTGAAGATAATTTAAGAACTTTTCATAAGTGGAAAAACTATGAATATATTATCAATCATCATGAGCTTTATGTTTACCCTAGAGTAATTGAAAAGCACGAAAAAGAGCTTGCTAGAGCTGAAATTTTAAGTCATTCAAATCTTAAGAAGATAGATGAAGTTCCAATTATGCAAATATCTGCAAGCTTTATCAGGGATGGAATCAAGAACAAAAAAGACGTAAGATACTTGCTTACCGAAAAAGTTTATCAATACATTGATGAAATGAATTTTTATAGGTAATTAAGCTTTTTTGAGTGTAAAAGAAAAGGTTGAGCCAATACCTTCCGTACTTCTGACATTAATAGTTTGCTGGTGAGTTTCAATAATGTGTTTTACAATTGCTAACCCTAAACCTGTCCCGCCACTATTTCTTGAGCGACTTTTATCCACCCTATAAAACCTTTCAAACAACCTTGAAAAATGTTCTTTAGAAATACCTATCCCGTTATCCGCAATTTCTATTAAAATATTTTTTTCCATATCGAAAAGACGAATCTCAACTTCTCCGCCCTCAGGTTTAGAATAGTTAATCGCATTATTAATTAAGTTCATTATTACTTGACCAATCTTGTCTTTATCAGCCAAAACATCAGTGTTTTTAAGCTGATTTTCTTTAATAACAAACTTTACATTTCTTTCCTCAGCAATTAGTTCCAAAGAACTACAAACGTCTTTAATTAATTCATAGATGTTAAATGAAGTAATATTTAAATCTAATCGATTAGACTCTAACTTTGAAATAGTATCTAAATCTTCTAAAAGTTTTAACATCCGTTCAACCGAATTGGCGGTACGTTCTAAATATTTTTTGTTGATATTTTCATCTTCTAAACCGCCTTCTAACAATGTGTATATATAACCTTGAATAGTAAAAGCAGGCGTTTTTAACTCATGTGCAATGTTTCCAATAAATTCTTTTCGGTAAGTTTCTAACTCCCTTAGCTTATAGATTTCTTCAGTCTTTGATTTTTCCCAATCCAATACTTCCCTGCTTACGGTATCTATAATGTCTTCACCAAACTCAATGTCAACTTTTTGTTTCTTTTTAAATTTTAAATCTAAGATGGTACGGTAAATAATATTAATTCTGGCCTGAATAAATTTTCCAATAAGCCACTGGATAATTACAAATGTTAGAATAGATGCAATAGCAGTTATAGCTATAGACAACCAAAAATCTGAAGAAGGAACTTCAAAAAATAAAAAGCTTAACGTAGCTCCAACCAGTAAAAACCAAATGGCAACAATGGTGGCTATGTTAGTATGAGAAAGTCTCAATTTTCAATGAATTTATAGCCAACTCCTTTTATGGTCTGAATAAAATTTTCTCCCAACTTTTGGCGTAATTTTCTGATATGAACATCTATTGTTCTGTCACCCACTACAACATCGTTTCCCCAAACAGTATTTAAAATAACATCTCGGGTATAAACCATTCCGGGCTTTGACATAAGTAAAACAAGCAATTCAAACTCCTTTTTAGGTAAAACAAATTCCACATCACCTTTTTTTACAATAAACCTTTCTACATCAACTGAAATTGTATCGCCATTTGGTGACGATTGACTTTCTGTATCATCAGACCGCCTTAGCAAAGCATTTATTTTAGCAATTAATAATCTTGGACGAATAGGCTTGGTGATATAATCATCTGCCCCAGCATCAAGGCCTGCAATTTGAGAATAATCTTCGGCTCTAGCACTTAAAAACACAATAACCGTATTGGCTAAATCCGAAACATTCCTGAGCTGTACACATGTTTCAATACCATCCATTTCAGGCATCATTACATCTAGCAAAATTAAATCTGGAATTGTTTTCTTAGCTACATTAATTGCTTCCTCACCATTATCCGCTGTTTCAACAACAAAACCTTCTTTAGATAAATTGTATGAAACAAACTCAAGAATATCCGGCTCATCATCAACCACCAAAATTTTTTTACTGGATAAGTTACTCATGTATTTAATTTAGGAATTAAATTATGCTTTTATATTTGTGCGAAAATACGAAATCCATGAAAAAGCTACTGCTCTTACTATTCCTTTTCAGTTCTTTCTTTTGCTTTCCACAAGACCCTTTAAAACCAAACGTAGATGATTTTGTACCGGCTTCAGCACCCAACGAAGCTACAGACACATCCTACTGGGAAACAGGCGGTCTTTTTTCTGTCAATTTTTCACAGGTTTCTTTAACTAATTGGGCAGCAGGAGGAAATAATTCAATTTCTTTAAACTCATTAGTTTCACTTAATGCAAGCTATAATAAAGGCTTAAATTTTTGGGATAATAATTTAGACCTTGGCTACGGTATTTTACAGCAATCACCCGGTGTAACTCAAAAAACAGACGATAAAATTGATTTTAACTCCAAATATGGAAGAAAGTTTAAATCTGAAAGTAAATGGGGATATGCCGCTTTATTTAACTTTAAATCACAGTTTGCTCCGGGATTTGCTATGCCTACAGATACGGTTAGGATTTCCGATTTCTTAGCACCTGCATATATGCTTTATTCTATTGGATTTGACTATAAACCAAAAAAGTTTTTAAAATTCTTCTTGTCTCCGGTAACCGGTAAAACTACTATTGTGAGAGACCAACAACTAGCAGATAAAGGAGCTTTTGGAGTAGAACCTGCCACTTACGACAGTTTGGGAAGGAGAGCAGAACTAGGAAAAACAATCAGACATGAAATTGGAGGATATTTAAGAGCTGAGTTTAATAAGGAAATTGTTAAAAACATTACTTTCCAATCTAAGCTTGAGTTGTTCTCTAATTACTTAAACAACCCTCAAAACATTGATATAAACTGGGAAAACATACTTAACATGAAAGTAAATAAATACATTGCTGCTACTTTTTTAGTTCATGTATTGTATGATGATGATATTGACATTGCAGTTGACACGAACGATGATGGTATAAATGACACTTCCGGGCCAAGAACACAAATAAAACAATTGTTAGGAGTTGGTTTTTCCTATAAGTTTTAACAACTAACACTATAATAACTACCTTTGCCAAATAATTTATATCAGTGGCAAAGAGAAACAACAAAAGTAAAGTAAGCGGTAAAAAAACTTTCGTCCAAAAAAGAGGAGAAAGTAAAAGGTTTAGCACAAAAAAAACTAAACCGAAAAAAGAGTTTGACGCTGAAAATCAGGAAAATAAACCTTCTGGTTTTTCAAAGGGTAAGTCTTCAGAAAAGGATAATTTTAAAAAGTCATTTTCAAAATTTAGCAAAAAATCATCGGGAGATAAAGTAGGAAAAGACGATGGATTAATTCGTTTGAATAAGTTTATTGCTAATGCCGGAACTTGCTCGAGAAGAGAAGCAGACGAATTAATTAAAATTGGAGCTGTAAAAGTTAACGGTAAAATTGTTACCGAAATGGGTACAAGAATTCATCCGACAGACAAAGTAGTTGTTGGAGAGGAAGCAGTAAGACAAGAGCGATTAGTTTATATTTTACTAAATAAATCTAAGGATTACCTATCTACCGTAGAAGACCCTCAAGGCAGAAAAACAGTTTTACATTTAATAGCAAACGCATGTAAAGAAAGGGTTTATCCTGTCGGAAAGCTTGACAGAACAGCCACTGGCTTACTTATGTTAACCAATGACGGTGACTTAACAAAAAAGCTAACCAATCCTAAATCAAAAACAGAAAAGATTTATAAAATAACTACTGATAAAAGCGTTACCAAAGAACACTTAAATCAATTACTAAAAGGTGTTAAATACGAAGATGTAAGCATAAAATTTGAAGAAGCCGTTTATGCCAATGATGGAGAAAGCAAAAAAGTTTTAGGCATCAATACTTTTGTAGGTAGAAATAGTGTAATTAAAGGTGTTTTTGAAACTTTAGGCTATAAAGTACTAAAACTAGATAGAGTGGTGTTTGCAGGGCTAACTAAAAAAGACTTACCCAGAGGAAAATGGCGGTTTTTGCATCCTAAAGAAGTAGCCGAATTAAAAAAGTATGGTAGAATTTTAAGCTAATTTCTTCGTTTATATATCCGAAGGAAAAATGAATGAAACGATTTTTTAAAATACTTGCTTATTCTTTCGGAATAATTTTACTGCTTATTTCCATTTTAGGTTTACTTGCCTATATCTATGAAGACGATATAGAGAAATACTTAGTAAATGCAATAAATGAAAAAATTGAAACTCAAATTAATGTAGAAAAAACCAACTTCTCATTCATTAAAAAATTTCCCCATGCAAGTTTCAGTTTCATAGGAGTAGAAGTTCTGGAAGCTACAGACAACCAAGAAAAAAACACACTACTAAGTGCTGAAAATATTTTTATCAAATTGAATTTGATTGACATTATCACCGGAAATTATACCATTGAAGAAATTGAAATTGAAACAGGCATTTTAAACATTGCCATTGATAAAAAAGGAAAGGACAATTATCATATTTGGAAACAATCAACAGACTCTAGTGAAACAAACATAAATGTTGATTTAGAAGCAGTAAACGTATCAGAAATCACACTTTATTACACCAATCATTTTGATCAATCTTATCTAGCAACAGATATCGAAGAACTTAGTTTAAGTGGCAGCTTTTCTGATAAAATTTACGATTTGGAAACCTCTTTTGATATTTATATACATGAATATAAAAGCAAAGAAGATAGGCTAATAGCCGACCAAAACTTAAGTATTGATGCTGTTTTACTCGTAAATAATGAGGAAAATAAATACTTAATCAATAAAGCAAAAGCAAGTCTATCCGGGCTTAACCTTAACTTATCAGGTAATATTATTAATAGCGAAGAAAAAACTGAATTAGACATTCAAGTATCAGGAGATGAATTAAATATTAACTCACTCTTAGAGTTGTTTCCTGAAAAAATTATGGAAAAGTATGAAGACATAAAAAGTGATGGAGAGTTAACTATTAATGGAGCCATAAAAGGTGTTCTTTCTCACACTTCTTCGCCAAATATTGATGTAAATTTTGAAATTAAAAATGGAAGCATAGAAAGAAATGATGTAGTGTTAAACAACTTATATTTCAATGGTAATTACACCAATGGTAATAAAAATACATTAAAAACATCAAAGCTTATAATTCACCAATTCAATGTAAAAATTGAAGATGGTACTTTTGAGGGAAAAGGCTCGTTAAGTGATTTTGAAAAACCTAGTTTTAATTTAGACTTAAAAGGAAATTTCAATCTAAATTATATCTATAAGTTACTGGAGCCGGATAGTATAGAGTTTGTTGAAGGTAATACCCTTTTTAATATCCACTTTGAAAACAACTTTCCTTCATTTAGTGAAATTAATGCCAATACATTTAAAACTTCAATTATAAACGGAGAAGTAATGGTAACTGATGGTAGAATTAAATATACTAACAGCCCATATCCCATTGATAGTATTGGTTTTTCAATGGTTAGTAGCAATAGGAATATAGAAATAAAACAGTTTAAGGCAAAGTATAATTTAACCGATATTTCTGTTAACGGAAATGCACAATATATATTTTCATACTTGTTGTTTGACAATGTAGTACCCAACATTCAGCTTTCCCTTTCTTCCAATTATTTTGATTTACAAAACTTTCTTTCTGAAACAAGTTCTTCTACAAGTGAGTTGAAATTTAATATTCCCGACAGCCTTATTTTAAGTGTAAAAGCCAATATTAAAGAATTAAGGTTTGGTAAATTTTTATCTCAGGATATTAAAGCAAATTTAAAGTTAAAAGATGCAGTTATTACAGCTGACAACATTTACCTAAAAAGTCAAAAAGGAGAAATTTCAGGCGATATAGTTATAGAACAAACAGAAGATGAACTGCTAATGTCTAGTAATTGTAAGTTGACAAATATTGATGTACAACAACTGTTTTATGAATTCAACAATTTTTCTCAAACTGAAATTCTTGATAAAAATATTAAGGGTAAAGGCTTTGTTGATGCCACAGTAGTTTGTGTTTTAGACCATCAACTAAACATTAATTTAAATAAACTTTATGTAAATGCGGATGTGCTAATAGAAAATGGACAGCTTATTGATTATCAAACACTCTCATCGCTGTCCAAATACATTGAACTGGATGACTTGATGAATATTAAGTTTAGTAAACTATCAAATAACATTCAAATAAAAAACAGAAAGGTTTATATCCCTGATATGGAAATTAAATCATCTGCTTTAGACCTTTCCCTATCCGGGATTCATTCATTTAATAACGAAATAGATTATCATTTTAACCTTTTGATGAGAGATATTTTAGGAAAAAAAGCCAAAAAAGCTAAAAAAGAAAATGAGGAGTTTGCAGTAGAAGAACCAACAGGCGGAACAAGATTATTTTTAAGAATGTATGGAACCGTTGACGATTATAAAGTTACTTACGATAGAAAAGCGGTAAGAGAAAAATGGCAAGATGATATGCAAAAGGAAAAGCAAACGCTTAAGGGAATTTTAAAAGAAGAGTTCAACCTCTACAAAAATGATACTAGCGTTACTTCACCTTCTAATAACACCAACGAAAAACCGGTACAACTTGATTTAGGTGATGATGAAGAGAAAAAATCAACAACTAAAGAAGAAGAAAAAAAGAAAAAAGAGCCCAAAACTAAACTTGGAAAATTCTTTGAAAAAATAACAGAGGAAAACGATGAAGAGTTTGAGAAGTAGCTAACTAGTCTATTTTCATTTCAGGAATATCTCCTTCAACAATTAGTCTGCCTTCCGTTTTTGAAACTATGTCCTCCACTGAAACACCCGGAGCTCTTTCAAGTAATCTAAATCCATCATTAGGAGTAACTTCTAATACAGCTAAATCAGTAACTATTTTCTTTACACAACCTACACCGGTAAGTGGCAAAGTACATTTTTTTAAAAGTTTTGATTCTCCTTTTTTATTGGTATGCTGCATAGCAACTATAATGTTTTCTGCAGAAGCCACTAGGTCCATTGCTCCTCCCATACCCTTCACCATTCTTCCCGGAATTTTCCAGTTAGCTATATCGCCATTATCAGCAACTTCCATAGCTCCCAGCACAGTCAATTGAACATGTCTGCCCCTAATCATAGCAAAACTTGTAGCAGAATCAAATAAAGCTGCTCCAGGAACTAACGTTACCGTTTGTTTACCTGCATTAATTAAATCGGCATCCTCTTCTCCTTCATAAGGAAATGCTCCCATACCTAAAATTCCATTTTCAGACTGAAATTCTACTTCAATATCATTTGGAATATAATTAGCAACTAAGGTAGGAATGCCAATCCCTAAATTAACATACCAACCATCTTGCAATTCTTGTGCTATACGCTTTGCTATTCCATTTTTGTCTAATGCCATAATTTTTAGTCCTCTTTTAATTCATAAATTTTAACTTTTCCATTTTCAATATCATAATATTGCTCATCCATATTCCAAAGATAAGTAACTAATTTATATGATGAACTTGGAACATCTGAAACATAAATAACAGTTTTTAGGTTTTCGGAGTTTTTGTCCCAACTGTATCTACTCCAATTTAATGGATAGTACTCGTAAACAATCGGCTCATTCTTTTTATCAAAAATGCTAATAACGACCCATGATTTAAATGGATTTTTTTCTGACGACAATTTTATGTCATATTCAAGTAACAAGTTTTTATTTAAAAATCTAGTACAGTTTGTATCATTGTAAAATTCAAAAAATTCATTTTTATTATTAGTTATTTTCTCGACTCTTATTTCTTGAATTAAGTTTCTACGAAGCATATTTTTCCTTTCTAACAAAAAATAACTATTTACTTCATCTTTATCAATAATATCATACTTGCTAAAATCAATATTTAAATTTGTTGTGTCCACTATTTGAAAGTCTGAAATTTTCGAAGGGTAATCTGAATATTGTATGTTAGGTAAATAACCTCCCATCTGATAGTTATAATAATTATATACAAAATGCCTCATTTTATAGCCAGATACAGTTGGTAAATAGTTGTCTGAATTCGATTTATTTATTATTGTTTGGATAAACCTGCCTGAAAATCGATCATAGGTAAAATCAATATATGTATAATGAGTAAAATTGAGCAAAAAGGGGAAAGTTATTGGTGTTATTAAAAGGATTAATATTGGTAAATATACTATGGTATTTGTTTGTTCTAATTTATCCATTAAAAGAACTATTCCCAAAACTAAAACCGGGAATACATAAATCACTGCTCTATCAGTAGGAAAGTTAACGTCTAACAAAAAATTTGCTAAAAGATAAGAAACTACACTCCCCATAAAAAGCAGGAAAAAGACAACTTCTATTTTAAGTAAACATCTTGAGTATTTTAAATTTAAAAAATGTTTTATCATAATAACCACCCAAAGTATTAATAAAATTGCAAATATTATTTGAGCAAGCCCATTATCATAACCAACAAAACATTTTAAAAAAGATTTAACACTAACCTCCCAAATTCCAGTATTTTCACCTAAATAAAGCTGATTGTTTTGATCTAATATTTTAAAGTATATATAGGCACATATAAAAATTCCATTCCAAAACAATAAATTTAAAGTAGTGTAAACCCAGTGGTGTGTTCTTTTATAAAAAGCCACCATTGTAACATACATGATAAGCAAAATTGAAAAGAAAAATATTGTTAAGCTTGACATAAATGACAATAGCAAAAACACATTTAATAACCAAAAGTGCTTTTTATTATTCTCTTTTATATAATGTATAAAGTAATATAAAGTAGCCATTAAAAAACTACTCATTAAACCATACCCCCTACTATACCCAAAGTATTCAATTAAATAATGACTAAATAACATTATTATAAAAAAACTCCACCTGAAAGTAGTTTTAGAAATATGATGCTTCCCTATTTTCCATAGATAAAGGAAGTAAATAAAAGATATTAATAGATTAGGTAATCTTAAAAAGAATTGATGAGAACCAAATAATTTAAATGAAAAATAAGTCAGTAATGAATTTAAAAAATGATTGTTTGCATCATATAAAGCATTGAAAGGCAAGAACTTTTCTACTTGTACATAATGAAAAAAAGTGGCGATTTCATCATGAGCAAATGGCACTAACCAAGCTCTAAAAGCTACATATACCCAAACTAAAGCAGCTAAAAAAAAGTAAACAGATTTTTCAAATCTTGTCATTACTCTTTTTGACGAACGGTTCGTTGTTCAATACGCTTTTCGTAATTCACACCTTGGAAAATACGCTGTACGAAAATGCCGGGTGTATGAATAAAATTGGGGTCTAGTTCTCCGGGCTCTACCAATTCTTCTACTTCAGCAATAGTAATTTTTCCTGCCATTGCCATCATTGGATTAAAATTTCTGGCTGTTCCTTTGTAAATTAAATTTCCGTTTCTATCGCCTTTCCAAGCTTTTACAATAGCAAAATCTGCTTCAAATGCATGTTCCAAAATATGAGGTTTTCCGTTGAACTCCCTTACTTCCTTACCTTCTGCCACCTCAGTTCCATACCCTGCAGGAGTAAAAAAAGCAGGGATTCCGGCTCCTGCCGCACGACACCTTTCCGCTAACGTTCCTTGTGGAATTAGTTCAACATCTAATTCACCACTTAACATCTGCCTTTCAAATTCATCGTTTTCACCAACATAAGATGAAATCATTTTTTTGATTTGTTTTTTTTGAAGCAACAGTCCTAATCCAAAATCATCTACCCCTGCATTATTAGAAATACAGGTCAAGTCTTTAACACCCATTTTTACTAATTGAGAAATACAGTTTTCAGGTATTCCGCATAATCCAAAACCACCTAACATAAGTGTCATTCCGTCTTTTATATCTTTAGTGGCTTCTTCTGCGTTGGCAACAATTTTATTCATAGTCAATCAATTAAAATCTTCATTAAAGTTAGGATTAGTAAGATTTTGCATTTCCTTGTATTTCTTACAATCTAATTCAATATTTAGTTTATTTACAGGTTTTTCAAAGTCATCCTGAGAGTATTTTAGCTTAGGGTCATCATGAACTTTATGCATATAATAGCCCCAAATTGGTAAGCCGGTATTGGCTCCTTGTCCATAAAATGTATTCCCAAATCTTACTCCTCTGTCTTCTGCTCCTACCCATATTCCTGTAACTAATTCAGGTGTTATTCCCATAAACCATCCATCTGAATTATTTTGAGTAGTTCCGGTTTTACCTGCAATTGGATATTTATGTCCGGCATAAGGCCGGGCTTCCGTTTTTGCTCCTCTAATTCTCATCCCTGTCCCAACTGTATAGCCTTTTCCTCCATTCAAATCTCCTATACATTTATTGTATTCTCCTTCAACTACTCCTTTCATTAAATCAAGCATGGCATAGGCTGTCTCTTCACTCATTGCCTCATGAATTTCAGGTTGAATATCAACAATTAAGTTGCCGTTTTTATCTTCAATTTTGGTAATAAAAGTTGGTTCAATATAAACTCCTTTATTCGCAAAAACCGCATTAGCACCTACCATTTCATACACACTTAAATCAGCTACTCCTAAGCATAAAGAAGGCGTTGCGGGCAAGTTACTTGTTATTCCCATCAATTTCGCTTGGTCAACCACAGCTTGTGGCCCGTATTGCTTCATCACCCATGCAGTAACTGTGTTCATAGAGTTCGCTAAACCGTATTTTAAACTGACCATGCAGCCATATTTTCCATCAGAGTTTTTGGGTGTCCAATCTCTCAATAAACCAAAAGTTCCTTTTTTAAATGTAATTTGTTGATTAGGAACTTCCATGCATGGAGACATACCGTTTTGAATGGCAAGTGCATAAACAAAAGGCTTAAAAGTTGAACCCACTTGTCGTTTAGATTGATAAACATGGTCATAAGCAAAATGCTTAAAGTTTATACCACCTACCCAAGCTCTGATATAGCCTGTATGTGGTTCCATGCTCATCATACCCGCTTGTAAAAAACTTTTGTAATATTTTATTGAATCCAGAGGAGACATCAAAGTATCTACCTCTCCTTTCCATGTAAATACTCTTGTTTTTTGCGGTGTATTAAAAATAATTGGAATTGAATCTTTTGGAGTAGCGTGTCTAGATTCCCCACAATCTTCTGCCTGACAAACGTATTTGTCACCCACTTTTTTTATCATTTCTCCTCTTCTTCCACAGTTAAAACACTCTTTTCCCACTAATACATCATAGCGTCTTGTGCTCTTAATTGCCCTGTCGTAAATTTCTTCAATCTGCTTTTCATTTAATCGCCAGTCAAACGGAATTTTGGCTTTGTTTCTTTCAGACCTTCTTGAAAAATCTCTGAATAAATCATTTTGTAATTCCGTTCCTAAATGCTCTGATACTGCCCATTCTGCATATTGCTGCATTTTAAAATTGATGGTGGTATAAATTTTTAATCCGTCTTTGTAAATATTGTAAGGAGTGCCATCTGCTTTGGTGTATTTATAGTTTCCGTTGGCGTCTTTTTCTTCAAAAATTTCGGTGACTTTTGTTCTGAGTATTTCTCTAAAATATGGTGCTATCCCTTCTTTATGGTCAACCACTTTGTAGTCTAACTCTAGTGGTAAAGTTTTTAAAGAATCGTAAAGCTCATCGGAAATTAAGTTGTTTCTTTTCATTTGATAGAAAACCACATTTCTCCTTTCTTGAGTCATTTCCGGTCTTCGGAGAGGATTATAAAGAGCCGGATTTTTTGCCATTCCTACCAGCATAGCAGATTGTGCTATATTTAACTCAGACGGCTCTACATTAAAGTAAACATTTGCTGCTGTTTTTATACCTACGGCATTATTAATAAAATCAAATTTATTGAGATACATCGTAATTATCTCATCTTTGGTATATCTTCTTTCCAGCTGGGCTGCAATTATCCACTCTTGAAGTTTTTGTCCTATACGCTCAACAATATTAGAGGCCGGATCATTAAACATCATTTTAGCCAATTGCTGCGTTATAGTACTGGCACCTCCTGCTTTACCAAAATTTAGCACTGCTCTCATTAGTCCTCTAAAGTCTATTCCTGAGTGTTCTCTGTAACGCTCATCTTCTGTCGCAATCAACGCATCGACTAAATAAGGCGAAAGGTCTTCGTAATTTACATTTACTCTGTTTTCTTTAAAGTATTTACCTATTACTATTCCATCATCTGTGATAATTTCAGAAGCCAAATTACTTTTTGGGTTTTCTAATTCTTCCAAAGAAGGTAAAGGAGGAAAACCAAGCCAACCGTTAGCAGCACAAGTCATAACCACCAACAAGCCAATAAAAGGTAGGACAAATATTGTCCAAAGTAGTAGTATCCACTTTTTAAATGCCGGCTTTTTGAATTTGTTTTTTGCCATTAATTGTTCGCTTTTGTTTTTTCTATCCGTAACCCAATTTCTGAAATACCTTCTAGGTTTTCATGCCTCATAGCTTGTTCAATTTCTATCGTATATTCTCCCTCTTTAGGGAATTGTAAATTCATCTTGTAAGGAACTCTTGCATCCCATAAATCACCAAACCCGCTTCCGTACCATCTGCCATCTACTCCCGCTAAAACACATTCAAAAGTATCTCTTACAAATACGCTGTCGGGACCTGTCCACTCTAAAAACAAAAATAAATTTTTATATGCATATTCATTTCTGTTTCGCACATCAATAAAAACATTGTATGGTGTTTTGTTGTCAGAAATATCAAACGTAAAACTTTGTCGATTATTTACATCCCATCCTTCGGGTGGAAGTGTATTTATTTGCTCAAAGTGTTTTGAACCATCACAACTAATCAATAACGGAATTGCTAAAACTATGGCTAACCAAATTTTCATTATTGTTTTGGACTATTGTTTGAAGGTTTTGAATTCTTCTTTTTCCCTTTTCGGTAATTTTTATTGCCGCCTTTTCTTTTTTTCTTTTTACCGCCCTTATTATCAAACCTGGTTAGACTATCCTGTCCCACCACATTTTCGAAAACCGGCTTTTTAGCTTTAACCAGTGCAGAAGAAAAGTCTTTTAATTCCTCAGGAAGATTTCCTTTTTTGTTTTCGGTTACAATTTGATTTACTCTTTCTAAACTTAACTCGATAAATTGAAATGGGTCTTCGTCATAGCTATACCAAAGTAATTTTTTAAAGACATCCATTTTTTGGAAAAAAGCAGTTCCTTTTTTTGTTTTTAGCTTTTTTTCTGTGTCAGGAAACTCTTTAAGTGCATCGGTATAAACATCTAATTCATAATTAAGACAACATTTAAGTTTACCGCATTGCCCTGCTAATTTCATTGGATTGATGCTCAACTGCTGATATCTTGCGGCTGTAGTAGAAACAGAACGAAAATCGGTCAACCAGGTAGAACAACACAATTCTCTTCCACACGAACCAATTCCTCCAAGTCTGCTTGCCTCTTGTCGCATCCCAATCTGTTTCATTTCAATACGAACCTTGAACTCATCTGCCATTCGTTTAATAAGTTCTCGAAAATCGACTCTCTCTTCAGCCGTATAGTAAAAAATAGCCTTTGTCTTATCTCCCTGATATTCTACATCGCTAATTTTCATTGAAAGCTTTAGCTCAATTGCCATTTCTCTGGCTTTTTTCATGGTATCAAACTCCAAAGAACGAGCTTCATGCCATAAATCAATATCCGGCTGACGAGCCAATCGATAAACTTTCTTGGTTTCAGGAGAACCCACAAACGATTGTTTTTTCCGCATTTGAATTTTAACCAATTCTCCCGAAAGAGAAACAACGCCAATATCATGACCCGGTGAAGCTTCAACTGCAACAACATCTCCTGCATTTAAATTAAGTCCGTTTCTGCTAAAAAACTCTTTTCTGCCGTTTTTAAAACGAACTTCCACATATTCAAATGGTTGCTGTCCTGAAGGTAGTTCCATTCCTGACAACCAATCAAAAACACTTAATTTATTGCATCCACCTGTACCACAGGCGCCATTGTTGTTACACCCATTCGGGACACCGCTACTACATCCTCCGGAAGAACAATTTCCACATCCCATATTTATTTAATTTAAGGTTTAAAGTTAAAAGATATTCGGTAACCGTAGGTATCAGATTAACAACTTTTAACTTTCTTGCAAAGTTACATTTTTAACTCTTAGCAGTTTAGCTATTTTAAACGAGATATCCAGAAACAATATTTTAGAATTAACATTTCTTTCTAAATGATAGATTGAATCGTTAAATAACTGCATTAAATCTGCTGCATTGGCCCCATTTACAAAAGGCGAAAACTTATGAATAAACTGTTTGTCCTTTCCTGAAAACCGTTGAATTGCTTCTGAAGCATATTGGTTCATTAAACTTTCTCTAAAAACACTTAACCCAAAGGTTAAGAGGTTTTTTTGTTGTTCCTTTCCCATTGAAGCCGTTTCTTCTGTCCATTTAATTAGCTCAGGAACATCAGCTACAAAAGCATATCTCATCCATGATTGAAAATGCAGGCTATAATCGCTTTCTTCCTTACCACTTGCCAATTCATCGGCAACAAAAACACTTCCTTCTGATAAAAGGCTGATTTTGTGTGCGCTTTCTTCCGTAAGATTATGTTTTTGGATTAAATACTTTTCAATATCATCATCAGAAAGTAAAGGAACTTTAATAATTTGGGTTCTTGAAACAATGGTTCCCAGTATTTTTTCCAAGTCGTTACTGACCAATAAAAAAATGGTTTTTTTGGGCGGCTCTTCAATAATTTTCAGCAGCTTGTTTGCGGCCTCATTATTCAATTTTTCAGGACACCAAATCAACATTACTTTGTAGCCAGCCTCATAAGCTGTTTTATTTAGCTCGGAAATTATTTCGGAACTCTCTCTTGTTGCGATTATGCCTTGCTTATTTTCAATGCCAATTTTTTCAAGCCAAACTTGCAAATTAGCATACGGAGAAGCTAATAAAAATTCTCTCCAATCTACTATAAAATCTTTACTTATGGGTTTCTCGGTAATTTTTTTGGTAGTATTTACCGGATATACAAAATGTAAATCAGGGTGAACCAACTTTTGAACTTTTAGACAAGCGTTACATTCTCCACAAGAATCATTATCCTGCTTGTTTTGGCAGAATAAATATTGTGTATAGGCAAGAGCAATAGCCAGACTTCCTGCTCCGGATTCTCCTAAAAATAATTGAGAATGGCTAACCTTACCAGATTTTACATTTTCGATTAAACGTTTTTTAAGATTTTGATGCCCTATAACCTCCTGAAACAACATAAGCTGTAAAGATAAAAATTAGGCAATAAAAAAGGCTAGAAAATCTAGCCTTCGGATTATTTATTTCTAAAATGTTTTTTATTCTACAGTAACTGTTTCGTCAAAAACATTTTCGCTACTTCTCTGGAATTTTAATTCAATTTTCACCACTTTTTTACCTCTAAGTGTATCCATTACATAGGTATTAGGCGGAATAAAAGATTCTTTTGGTACTACCACCTCAACATCTAAAATAGCTGAGTTAGGGAAATTGAATTCTACAATGTTAGAGCTACCACTTTTTCCTTCCACATTATAAGCAACCTCATTGTGTGTTCCTTGATTAGCATCAGGACCGTAAGAACAATAAACATGTGCATTGGGTAATGCCACTCCGTTTGTATCTACCACATGTATTCTTAAGGTAGGAGGAACTTCTTTTTTACAAGATGTTGAAAGAAGTATTACGCCTGTAAATACTGCTACAACACTTAAAATGTATGAAAATGTTTTCATAATTGTATATTTTGCTAAATTGCGTAACTACAAATATAAACAAATTTTATATGCGACAAGCATTATTCATTTTTTTAATTAGTTCTGTTCTAGGGCTTTCTATGATTCCGGTAAAAAAAGAGCCACAAGTAATCATAAAAACAGCGTACGGAAATATTACCGTAAAACTTTACAATGAAACGCCATTACACCGAGATAATTTTTTAAAATTAACCCAAGAAGGCTACTATACCGACTTACTTTTTCACAGAGTAATTCAGCATTTTATGATACAAGGCGGTGACCCTGACTCAAAAACAGCTACACCCGGACAGATATTGGGCGATGGAGATTTAGACTATTTAGTTCCTGCTGAATTTAACAGGCAACTTTATCATAAAAAAGGAGTGATTGCCGCTGCCAGAGAAGGAGATGACATCAACCCAGAAAAAGCTTCTTCTGCCTGTCAGTTTTATTTAGTGCAAGGTAAAGTGTTTACGGTTGAAGAACTAAAAGCATTAGAAGAAAAAAAGAGAATGAAATGTAAAGCCGAAATGACCAACGCCATATTCTCTGACAAGAAAAATAAGGCATTAGAAAAGGAATATGCCGATGCTTTAAAAGCTGACGACAGAAGTCAAATAACTGAACTAAATACTAAGTTAGATGAGTTGCTGAAAAAAGAATTTGGTGAGTATGCTGATTTCAGGTTTACGGAAGAAGAAATAAAAACCTATACGACTATTGGTGGAACGCCTCATTTAGATGGAAATTATACTGTATTTGGTGAAATTGTTTCTGGAATGGAGGTAGTAGATAAAATAGCTGCCGTTAATTCTGATGCGAATGACCGTCCGTTTAAAGATGTAAAGTTTAGCATTGAACTAAATTGAGAATTCAGTTTTTAGTTTTCAGAATTCAGTTGGGTTAAGCCCTAAACCAACATTTTCATTGATTTCCAATTTTCCGTTTTTATAATTTATGCCGGAAAACGGATCGTTTTTAGTTAACAATGGAGAGTCTAAATCTATAAATTGTGCAAGTGATGAAATGCTTGCCGCTGCTGAAATTCCACATGATGTTTCGGTCATACAGCCTTGCATAATTTTTAAGTTATTCTGCTTTGCTTTTTCAATAATTTTTAGCGCATTATAAATTCCTCCGCACTTCATTAGTTTTATGTTTATCCCGTCAAAACAGCTTGCTATTTCTTCTAAATCATTGATAGATTGAAAAGATTCATCGGCAATAAGAGGAATAGACGTATGCTTTTTTAGCGCTGCATTTTTTTCTAATTCAAGTTTTGGAAATGGCTGCTCAATTAAGACTACATTTTGAGTTTCCAACCAATTGACTAACTCTATAGCTTTCTCAACATTATTCCATGCCTGATTGGCATCAATGGCAATAGATTGGCTGGAATACTTTCGAATTAACTGAATGTAAGCTTTATCGTTTTCACCATTTAATTTAATCTTGAGTGTTTGAAATTCCTTAGCTTCTAAAAGCTTTTCTTTTAGCGAAGCTTCACAGTCAATACCTAATGTAAAAAATGTATCAGGGTTTGGTTTTGTTAAACCTAAATAGCGATAAATCGGTTGCTTTGCCAACTTGGCTTTTAAATCATAAAAAGCAATATCTAAAGCTGTTTTGGCAGCATAATTTTCTTTAAAGGAAGATAGATATTCATTGACTTCTTCATGCGATTTATCGGGATGTAATTGCGATACCTCTATTTGTTGTAAAAAAGCAATAACCGACTCTTGATTTTCGGTTAAGTAAGGCGGCAAAGAAGCTTCACCGTAAGCCACAATACCTTCATAATTTAATTGCACCAAAACAATAGGTGTAAACGTTCTTACACCATGTGCAATTTTAAATGGTGTTTTAAATTGGAGTTGAAAGGGATTGTAGGTAAGGGTCATTTAATTAAAAGAATTACTCAAAAGTAATTTTGAAAAAATAATTCTTATTAGAACCATTCATCTTCTTCGCCCACATATACTTTTATTTTATAATCTGTACGATTTATCAAACTACAGTTAAATTTAAATACTTCTACCCCAGATGGTAACTCATTATTCATTTCAGTAATAATGTAAACTATACTGTCACCATTATTTTTTATAGATAAATCAAATGACTCATGAACCTTCATCATACAATAAAAGTCAAAATTTAATGTATCACCATTTTCCTTATAATATTTAATTTGTGGAGAGTCGTTGATTGAGTTATAACCCTCTCCTGTAGGCATTAAATCAGCTACTTCATAAGAATAACTATTTAATTGTATAGACAGACTATCGTTATATGCCAGAACGGTTTTTGTATTACTATATAGTGAGTCAATATTAACGTATCCAGGTTCATCATTTTTTCTATCTTTTTCTTTTTGGGTACATCCAATAAAAAGAAAAGGAACTAAGTAAATAAAGTCACAAGGTCTCATTTCAAGCTATAGTTAGTTATATAAATCATCTCTTTTTAAAAACCGGAACGGTAGAGCAAGGTTCACCATACATAATCGATTTTACGTAAGGTTGCAACTTACTCACCATTAACGAAAAAGCATATTCAGGATGATGAATGTCTGAACAACCTTTTATGATAATTCGCTCATCTTTATATTCTTCTGCATCAATCTGCTGAATGGTTAATCGAATAATTTCTTTTTCTAAATCGCTTAACGAACCTTGAATGGAAAGTTTTGCTTTTCCCGTCAATTCTGAAATCACCAACATATATGACCAAAAAGGAATAATGGCATCTGAATAGCAGTTTACTGCAACATATTTGTTTTGGTAATTTTCCCAGTTGTGATTTTTGATGGCTTCACGGTACTCTTTTTCTCTAAGAATAATGCCGTTATCCAACCACTGAGCAATATCTATTTCTACCCTTTCTTCTAACGGCAAAAGCTTTTGAAGGTCAATTGTAATTAACCCGCTTTTTTCTACTCTGTTTACTATTTCGGTTTCAGGGTTCATTTCATCTAGATTGCTTCTTCCGACTAAAGTCGGAATCGCAATGACGTTAAAATTATACTAATCCTAGCTCTAGCATTGCTGCTTCGCTCATCATATCTTTGGTCCAGGTTGGTTCCCAGGTTAAAGTAACTTTTGCTGAAT
>CALALS010000027.1 GCA_937925525.1 uncultured Flavobacteriales bacterium
CGTTAAGATGAGTAGGATAAGCAGTTAATTGAACAAATTCATTTTGGAGTGAAAGTTTATGTTTAGCTACTTCAACTTTTAACTTTCCCACATCTTGAGCGCCATACAACACTTGACGTTGCAAATTAGTTTCATCTACTGTATCTCCATCACAAACACCTATAGTTCCTACACCAGCCGCTACTAAATATTGCAATACCGGACAGCCCAAACCGCCCGCACCAACTACCAAAACGCTAGCATTTTTCAACAAGGATTGTCCCTCATTGCCTACTTCGGCTAATAATAGATGACGTGAATATCTATGGAGTTCTTTAGGTGTAAACAAGTGAATAATTTTGGTAAAATTAGGCAAAAAGATTTACCATAGAACCTAAAACTAATAGATAAAGAAGACAAAGAAACTAAGCTAAAGGATATTGCTTTCTACCAAAACAAGTAATACACTGCAATTCCAACCGCATTTAAAAGCAAAACTCCAATAACTATAGCCACCATGTAAAAATTTTCTGACGTTGACTTTTTCATTATTTTGAATTTTATATCTATATAGACGTGAAATTCAGAATAAAGTTGTGTAAATCAGCGAAAAAGATGTTAACTTTTACTGTTTTTTAGGGCATTTTTAGCATGAAATTACGCTAGGTTTGTCTTTTTGAAAAACGTCTCCGGTGTAGAGCAGGTAGGCTTCTACGTTAGAATACCCCATGTCATTTAGCAATTGTTTATAACTCACAATTTGTTTTTGGTGTTTAGGGTCAAAAAAAGACGTTTTAAAGTCAATTAATAGCAATTTATCGTCAAAAATAACCACTTTGTCGGGTCGCTTAATTTCATTATCAGAGGAAATAATATCTCTTTCTGTTAAAATTTTAGCCGCCTCAAAATGAAAAAATGGAGCTGCTTCGGGTGATTGAATTAGATGTTTTATTCCGGAAGATAATTTCTCAGCTTCAACAGATTCTATTTTACCAGATAGCAGCAACTGCTCTATAATAACATCCACATCCTCAAGTGAATTGACACTTTGAAGTATCGTATGAATTAAATTACCGTATTCTCGCTTGCTTCTTTCCTCATCAAAACTCCAATGTTTTTCAGACTGAAAACTCATTTTTAACTTATCGGTAAATGCGTTGGAAATAAAGCTATTCAGCAGAACAGTGCTATCATCTTGCTTAACTAGCTCAGCATGTTTCACTCTTTTACCTGAAATATATGCTCCATTAGATTCAATTAAATTATCGAGCACATAATTTCCAAACAAATCATAGAAATTACTTCCTTTTTTTGATTCATCAGCTAAACAATACAGGCGTTTTTCAGGACGGGTAAAAGCCACATAGTATTTATTTAATTCATCTAAGTCATTCGATTGCTTTTCGTGCTGATATTCTGCTTGGTAAGGAGAGTTTTCCAGAACAGAAGTATACTTCAATAAGTTAACAGGTAGTGAGTGTAGTTCAGGTAGTTTATTCTCTGTAAAAAAATATTTATCTCTATATCCTTCTCGTTTGTGACAAACAGATAAAACTACCGGAAACTGCAAGCCTTTTGATTTGTGAATAGTCATTAACTGAACAGCATCATTTTGTGTGGCAGAGCCACTTACTTTTTTCTCTCTAATCTGGCTCCACCATTTTTTGACAGACAAGTTTTGGTATCGCTTATTGGTAGAAAAATCTATTAACTCATTTAAAAAAGTACCGATAAATGGATTTGCTTGAATAGCTAAAACTCTTATTAATTCTTCCGTGCGTTCATATACAGGCAATCTTCTTAAAAATTCTTCAGAAAGTTTAACATCTTGAGACTTTAAGATGGCAAACGCATCCTCTCCCTCTTTAACTTTCTCGGTAAACGTAATAGGATGTTCTATTAAACTTCCTTTTTGGTGAAAAGCACTTAACATTGAAAAAGCATTTTCTTTGCTTTTATCTTCCATGTAAAGTAAAACTGAAATAAGTGTTTTTACTTCTATATCAGTATCTAAGCGCAAACTTTCTTCACTCACACAATTAATTCCCTTAGCCATTAACGCCTCATACAATAATGAACATTCCTTATTTTTTGAAACCAAAATAGCGATATCAGAAAGTGCAAAACCATCAGCAGTTGCTTCCTCTACAACATTGTAAGCATAGTTAATAAGCTGCTCTTCAAATTCATCTTCTTTAGATAAAAATTTAACCGCCACATATCCATCAGATTTTGTTTCGTCATACGATTGCTTAATTTCTTCATAATACTTTGAAAAGTTTTGAAAAGCAGGTTGAAGCACTAAATTTTCAAATAGATTATTATTAAATTGGATAATCAGAGAAGCAGAACGAAAGTTTTTATCTAAGGCTTTTGTGGTATAGTTTTCCTCTAATATTTGAACTTTTTCAACGATGTTTTCTTTATCGGATGTAATGTAGGGCAACTGAACAAACTGTTCAACTTTAGCATCTCTAAACCTATAAATAGATTGTTTAGCATCTCCAACCACCAAATTATAATGTCCCTCAGCCAATGAATTTTCTAATAACGGCAACAAATTTTGAAACTGTAATTCAGATGTATCTTGAAACTCGTCAATTAAAAAATGATTGTACTTCTCACCTATTCGTTCATAGAAAAACGGAATTGGTTGCTCTATTACTACTTCATTAATTAATCGGTTAAAGTCGCTAATATGAACAATATTATTTTCTCGTTTTATTTCATCCAACGCCTCTTTAATTTCCTTCACCACCTTTAATCCTTTGATAGATGAAGCAATCATTTTTGCAATTTGATACATGGTGTAATTGGCATCCAAATAATCAAACAACTCTATACAAATGGGTTTTAAGTAAGGTACGGCAGCCTCCATTTTAGCCTGAACATCAGCTGATGGTTTAGAAGGCAACCACTTATCTTCATTTAACGAAGCAAGCACATAAGAGTTTGAATATTTATCAAAATTCTTTTCAGAAATATTTACCAATTTAGCAGCAATTCCGCTTTTTTTCTGGTAAAAATCATCTAGCGAAATTTCATATTTCTTAACTACATTTAAAGCTTCAAGTGCCTTTGAAATTGCAAAAGCTTCAAATTTTTTAATGAATTGAAAAATACTTTTTTCAGCCTTATCAAAACTTTCTTTATCAATTGAAATTAACTGTTTAATGTAGTCATCAAAACTATCTTTTAATAATAAAGTAGAAGTATTTTTTAAAAGCTGTTCGCTATCCCAAGAGCTGTCTTCACTAATATTTGAAAGCGTAAATTCAACTAAGGTAGTTGTAAACTCATCATCATTTCCGGCCTTGTCTAATAATGAATCGGTAACTTTTTCAAGCAGGGCTTTTTCATCAATTTCAATGTCAAAATGAAAAGGAAGGTGTAAATCAAAACTGAATGAGCGAACAATCTGGCTAAAAAATTTATCAATAGTAGAAATGCTTAAATAAGCATACTTGTGCAACAAAGCTTTATGAATATTAGTGCTTCTCTCAAAAGCTTCCTCTTTGCTAATGCTTATTTCGCTAAGCATCTCATCAAACATAACTTTGTATTTACCTTCGGGTTGGTGACTAGAAAAAGCTTTGATGCTTTCTACTATTCGCTCTTTCATTTCATCAGCCGCTTTATTGGTAAAAGTAATGGCTAAAATATGCTTAAAGTAGTCCGGCTGTTGGCTGAAAAGACAAAGTTTTAGGTATTCCTTTACAAGAGTAAACGTTTTACCCGAACCCGCAGAAGACCTATAAACAATGAAGTTTTTCATACAACCTTTTCAGTTGATGAAGATAAAAAGAAACAAAATAAAACGAGAATTAAGTTGTCAACTATTCAGAGAAACACTCCATAAAATTATTTGCCACTCTAGGCGCTAAAGGGTCTCCAATTGCACTATGGGTTTGATAATCTACTTTATAGTTAATGGTATCATTTGCTCCATAAAATATCTTTTCAAGATTAATATTTAAACTAAAATTTGAAGTTTCATTAGTATTGATTTGAATAGTGGAATTATTGAATTCCACTATTCTGTACATGGACTCAGTTCCTGTATGATAACCTAAAAGTAAATTATAGTTATTTACACTGGCAGTATCAGCACGACCCTCTATTCTGGCAAAAACATAATTTTTTGAAGACCAATGATAAGAAGTATTAGCAAGCGGGTGACCAAAAGGATAATTTGATGGGGGTTGATTATTATAAATACTATCTACACCTATTCCAAACTTAATACCTGTATAAGTACCTGAAGAAATACTATCAAAAGATACCGTTACGGAGTTTTTATTTACAAACTCAAACAATTCAACATCTCTTAACCTCTTTTCGTTATTAAATTGGTCAATTAATGAGATATTAGAAAGGTAAAACACCAAATTATTAAAAATCAAGTTTCCATTATTAGGGTCAACTACAGTATCCCCAATAGTATAAGGCGCAATAAAATATTTAGTATTAAAAGTTAAGTTAAGCTTTCCTTCAAACCTTTTGGGAGTATTATCGTAAGTACAACACTGGCAATCTTTCTCAGCTTCAACATCATAATTAGTGGCTGCAGGGTCGGTACAACCTTCTTTCATTCTACACGAGCCAAGAGCCAAACCGATAAATAGTATATATAAGAGTCTTAATTTCATGGTCTTAATTTT
>CALALS010000028.1 GCA_937925525.1 uncultured Flavobacteriales bacterium
TGCGGAACCAATGACATCCGAAGTGATTATGAATTAAGTAGGCGAAAAAAATCAGGAGATGATGAGTGCCATTAATGCTGCTATTTGGAGTGGTAGCTGGTGGTTTAGCTCTACCATGTTTGAATATTTCCGGTCTGTTGAAATGCCGTATTATCAAATCTTTTACATTACGGCAGGTTTATATATGCTTGGAGTAGTTTGGTACTATTTTATTATTGTAGCGTATGAGAAGCAGTTGGCTTTGAGTGAGTAAAGAAAAAAAGTTAACAAGTTAAATGGTTGAGAAAGTGAATGGTATATTTATACTCAACATACAAGACCAGATTGTCATATCCATTCGCCTTAGGCGAAGAGACATCTAATTTAAGGAGCATAGAGATTTCTCCTTTCAGTCGAAATGACATTAAAAGCAATGATGAATTAAGAATTAATAACCAATCACCAGTTACTAATCACTAATTATCCATTAATTCATTATTACATTAGCTAATTAACTATTACACACACCTCTTCACCAAGCTTGGGCCTTCGTAAATAAAGCCCGTATAAAGCTGCACCAAAGAAGCACCCGCTTTAATTTTCGCCTCTGCATCTTGCTTTGAGTGAATTCCACCTACACCGATGATAGAAATACTTCCGTTAGACTTTTGAGTAATATATTCAATTACTTGTGTGGATTTTGAAGCAACAGGTTTTCCGCTTAAACCACCGTTTCCAATGGATTCTACCACAGTTTTTGGAGTGGTTAAACCATCACGGGAAATAGTGGTGTTGGTAGCAATTAAACCCGCTATTTTGGTAGTACCTACAATTTCAATAATATCATCTAATTGCTCTTGCGTAAGGTCCGGAGCAATTTTCAATAAGATTGGTTTAGGGTTTGGTTTAGCTTTGTTTAACTCCTGTAATTTAGAAAGCAAAGCCGTTAGCGGTGCTTTGTCTTGCAACTCACGTAAACCCGGAGTATTGGGCGAACTCACATTTACCACAAAATAGTTGACCACTTCAAACAATTTCTCAAAACAATAGATGTAATCATCTACCGCATTTTCGTTGGGCGTAACTTTGTTTTTACCGATGTTTCCGCCAATGATAAAATGAGGATGCGTTTTTCGGAAAGCCTTAATGCGCTCTACCGCTGCATCTACGCCTTCATTGTTAAAACCCATTCGGTTGATGATGGCTTCATCTTTAGGTAAACGGAACAGCCTTGGCTTGGGATTACCGTCTTGTGGTTTGGGAGTAACCGTACCAATTTCTATAAAGCCAAAACCAATGGTAGAAAGCTCATTTAAAAACTTAGCATCTTTATCAAAACCGGCAGCCAAGCCCACTTGATTGGGAAAACTTAAACCAAACACATTTACCGGCTTTGCATTTTTGGGGCGATACATAGCACCGAAAAGTGCTTTCATGCCCGGAATAACAAACAATGCTTTTAACACCCAAAACGTAAGGCAATGCGCCTTTTCCGGCTGAAACAAAAACAAAAAGGGTTTGATAAAAACTTTGTACATGCGCCCACAAAATTAGATTAATTCTGATGTTGGACAAAGGATGTTGTTTTTTGAGATTCGGTAACGGTTTGGCTATGCGCAGTGTCCCGAAGGGCATTGCGTATAGGTTTTGTTAGCAACTGTTTTTTATTTCAATCTCAGTAGTTTAATTATTTCCTTTTCATACTTGGCGTAAGAAGAGCGACCTAGTTGTATCATTTTGTTCAGTTTTTTTAAATCAGTTTCAAACATATTGGTGCCATGCTGTGGTTCAGGAAATGAGTCACTGATTCTTAGCATATCTAGTTCAGGAAAGAGCAATTTGGCGACAAGTGTATTGCTATTGGTGTTTGCGGTCAACACTCGTTCAATAAATTGAAAGAAGCCAAACTTCTTTAAGATTTTGGAACGAAGGCCTGAAGACTTTTCTATGTACTGACCAACACCAACATTTAGAAGATGAATATTTGATTCTTTATATCCTAAAGCCTTGTAAGCATCTACCATAGAATAGAGTGTAGAGTTATTGGCAATAAAACCACCGTCAACTACTTCAATCTCTCCATGGTTATCTGTATTGATTTTCATTTTATTGAAAAATGGATATGCGGCAGATGAGCATCTCACAGCTGTTTCTATTGTGCAGTCAAACCCCGCTTTGAAAGATTGTTTCATGCCGTGTGCTTGATCAATGTTAGTCTTGAAAATTAAGGGCATTTGTGTCTCAAAATTCAATGCTACAATACCAATATTCGTTTTGAAGGAGTCAAATTTTTTATCGCCAAAGACCTTTTTGGCTTGTTTTTCCATGGCTTCACTTTTTCCTGCTCTTGAGCTTTTCCCCATGATTTCAGGAATGAGTTTAAGGTAAAGCTCTTCAATCTCATTAATGCGATATCCCAACCCAATTAAAGCGGCAATAATTGAACCTGTACTTGTCCCAAAAATCAACCCAAAATGCTCACAGAGAGGACTGCCTAATTTTAATTCAAGCTCTTTTAATACACCGAGAGTATAGACCCCTTTTGAGCCGCCACCATCTAAGACCAATACGTTAAGTTGAGCATCTTCCATTAGTATTCTTCCCAAAACTTAATTAGTTGATTCACGAAAGTCGTTGCATCCCCAATATTCCATTGTTGGTCTTCAGGGCCAAAAAGCTTTCGTTGCTCATTTTGAACTAAGTAATTTGCCATCGTTCCATTCTTCAAATCTGTACTGAACTGATTGATGATGGAAACTGCAATTTCTTGATATGTGTTAAATCTAAAATTCGAGTTTTTAGAATTATAAATTAAACACTCAAGGAACTATGAAGGCGCGAGTTCTTTGGATATGTAGCCTTTGTCTATCATCGATGCTTTCATGTTTTTTAACACTCTAACTGTAGGTTTAAAATTGCCATTTGTATTTTCTTGGCGGTTCTTTATACTGCCATTTTTTAAGTGAACCTTTGGATAATTTATGATTGTTTTTTGAGGAACATCATGTTCTGTTTTGAAAATAATTACTTCTATATAGTCTGACTTATTTAATGAAGAATAGGAATTGTATTTTCTGTACGGATTACACACAACTACATCACAATCGAGTCTACTACTTCCATCGCCTTTCACAAATATAGCTTTGTTGCCAACTTCCACATTGTTGCCATAACACTCTTTTAATTGTTCTATAACTGCTTTTTTAAAAGAAGCTAATGAATATTTAGCATCATCATAGTCAGAATCAAATTGTCTTTTTTGCTCTTGTGAGAGTGCTGACAAGTTCTTTGAAAATATGGAGCGAAACTCAACGACTAAATCTACATCACTGTTCCCATAAATATTTGTGTAATTTGGATAGGAGCCTTGCAAATAAGTAACATAGTTTACATCTGCATTCCAATTAACTCTTTTAATGCAATTTTCAACACTTTTGTGAGTAGCTGCCGAAGACTGAACAGCCCCTTGATTTGACCATGTTTGTAATTGTCTTTCTGGTATTGCCATGTTTGTCTTAAATAGTTGCTAACAAAAAAGCTAAAAGTTGTTTTAATTACTTTTAGCATTAGTTACCGAAGTTATTTAATTTTAGATAAATCATAAAATTTTTAACTCCTTAATTATTCACATTCTCCAAACCTGTAAACGTATTATAATCAATATACTCCGTTACTTTTTTCGGAAACCCTTTTTTTGGTTGCTCTTGTTCTTCTTTCTATTGGCAAAGTGCTCTTGCTTACGCTTCTGTTTTTCTCTTTCAAACGCTTTCTTCTCCGCTTGATTCATAGGCCTATCGGTTTGAGGATAGGGGTTATCTCTTACCAATTGAATTTTTTGATTGATTAGTTTTTCAATGTCTCTCACATAAGCATTCTCTTCAGGCTCACAGATGGATATGGAAACACCTTCTTCACCGGCACGCCCACAACGGCCAATCCTGTGTACATACGTTTCAGGTTCATTGGGAATATCATAATTGACAACATATCTCAATTTGTCAATATCAATGCCCCTTGCTGCAATATCAGTAGCCACCAACACTCTAATTTTACCTTCTTTAAAATCTGTCAATGCTTTTTGGCGTTGGTTTTGGCTTCTGTCGCCATGTATGGCAGCACATTTTATTTTTTTTCTTTCAAGATTACGGGCAATTTTATTTGCACCATGTTTAGTTCGTGAGAAAAGTAACACCTGTTCAAGCTTTGGGTTTTTCAAAATATGCAAGAGCAAATCTGTTTTGCTACTTTTATTGGTGGTGTACAAAAACTGTTTGACTGTCTCTGCTGTAGAAGAAACAGGGTTTACGGTAACTTTCTTAGGGTTGATTAAAATATCATTCGACAGCGATATAATATTATCAGGCATTGTAGCAGAAAAAAACAAGGATTGCTTTTTCTTAGGTAATTTGGTAAGAATCTTTTTAATATCGTGAATAAAACCCATATCAAGCATACGGTCTGCTTCATCCAACACAAAATACTTAATCTCTTGCAATGAAATATAGCCTTGGTTCATCAAATCGAGCAAGCGGCCAGGGGTTGCCACCAAAACATCCACACCTTGTTTAAGTTCATCTGTTTGCGCACCTTGTTTTACTCCTCCATAAATCACCGCATTTTTAATGTTGGTGTATTTGGCATAAGTGCTTATACTTTCACCTATTTGTATTGCAAGCTCTCGGGTAGGGGTAACAATAAGTGACAAGGTTTTCCTTTTACCATTAAGGTTTCTTTGATCAACAAGTAAGTGCTGAATAATGGGAATTGCAAAAGCTGCTGTTTTTCCTGTTCCCGTCTGTGCACTTCCCAAAACATCGCTTCCGGCTAAGACAAGTGGAATGGCTTTAGCTTGAATAGAGGTAGGTTCAGTATAATTTTCATCCTTCAGTGCTTTTAATATAGAGGGATTTAAGTTTAAATCTTCAAATTTCATTTTTTCGTTTTGTATAGATAAGCCAAAGGAATACTTCTTTAGCAATAGCCACCTAAGTTAGTATGTTTTCAGAGATAAAAGAAAATAGTGTGATTAATTGTCCATATTCTCTAAATCCGTAAACGTATTATTATCAAAATATACGGTTACTTTTTTCACTTTCAGTGGTTCATTTACAATTTGCTCAACCACTTTAGTTTCACTATTTGGATTTTGCTTTCCGGAAATTAACCAATACACATCCACCTCAGGATACCTGAAAATAAGTCGCTCAAAAAACTCAAAACCGGGTTTATTTCGTCCCGAAAGCAGGTGAGAAATTCCTGAACGTTGCACCCCAATTTGGTTTGAAAATTCGGTGACGTTCAAACCCAAATCATCTATTATTTTTTGTAATCTGTCCGAAAAGCTATTCATTAACTTATACTTTAATTAAGAAAACATAACTAATTGATATTTAAAATTATAAAATCAATCATATTATAAATCACTTGATTTTGTTACAAATGTAACATTTTATTTCTTATAGTTTGTTTTTCAGGGCTTTAAAATGATACAATTGTAAATTTATGGATTTCATTAGATTTTTAGGCATCCCTAAACTATCTTTGTGGCTTCATGGAAAAGCCACCCTTACATAGCATCTCAGAAGAGAATTATTTAAAGGCCATTTTTGCCCTCACTCCTACTTCACCGACTGGAGTTTCTACTAACGATATTGCTAAACGATTAGACACCAAAGCAGCATCGGTTACCGACATGATTAAGAAGTTGGCGGACAAAAAACTGGTGAACTATAAAAAGTATCAGGGCGTAAAATTGACCAATGAAGGAAAAAAAGTTGCCATCAGCACGTTGCGTAAGCACAGACTATGGGAATACTTTTTAGTAGAGAAGCTACATTTTAAATGGGATGAAGTACATGAAATTGCCGAATATCTAGAACACATCAACTCTGATGTATTGATAAACCGACTGGATGATTTTCTGGGAA
>CALALS010000029.1 GCA_937925525.1 uncultured Flavobacteriales bacterium
AATGGCATTAACAGAAGGAAAAGTAGAAAAAAGCAGACTGAGAGCATCGTATCTTACTACTATCATTAGTATTTCGTTAGTGCTTTTTGTGCTGGGTTTAGAAGGCCTTTTGTTGCTCCATGCCAAGCAACTTTCTGATTTTGTAAAGGAAAATATTGGTTTTTCGGTTTACATAAAAGATGATGCAAAAGAGGTTGACATTGCTCAAGTGAGAAAGTTACTGGATGCGGAAGCTTTTGTAAAATCGACTGAATACATTACCAAGGAAGAAGCCGGAAAAATGATGCAAGAAGATTTGGGTGAAGACTTCATTAACTTTTTAGGGTATAATCCGCTTTTGCCTTCTATAGATGTAAAAATTAATGCTGAGTATGCGCACCCTGACAGTTTGAAATATATTTCAGAAAACCTGTCTCACAATCCTATTGTCCAAGAGGTAGACTATCAAGAGAATTTAGTGGCTGTGGTAAATAGTAACTTAAAAAAGATTGGGATTATCATTTTGGTTTTTGGTGGCTTGTTGTTAGTCATTTCAATTGTGTTAATCAATAATACCATTCGGTTAGCAATTTTCAGTAAGCGATTTTTAATAAAAACCATGCAGTTGGTAGGAGCAAAGCACAGCTTTATTACCGCACCTTTTGTCATGAAAGGAATTACCAATGGAATTGTAAGCGCATTTATAGCACTCTTAATGTTAACGGGCGTTTTATATTATGCCCAGCAAGAAATGCCTGATTTGATGAAATTTCGCCAGCCTGAACTTTATGGAGCATTACTTTTAATGGTAGTTTCATTAGGCATACTTATTTCCTGGTTTTCTACGCATATTGCCGTTAGAAAATATTTAAAGTTAAGTTCGGAAGATTTATATTAACTTTACAATTACCAAAAACATATATTATGAAAAAATTAGCATTTACGTTTGCTGTATTATTTGCAGCGGTTTGTTTTGGACAAACTAAAGAGGAATTAAAGGCAAAAGAAGCTACGCCTCCTTCTGATAGAATGGATGAAATGGTTATTCCTGCGGAACAAATGCCTGTGATTACTGACTGTAAAGCAGAAGATAGAACTGCAGCCAACACCTGTACACAACAAAAAATAGCCGAACATATTGCCAAAGAAGTAAAATATCCTGCTACCGCCAAAGAAGCAGAAAAACAAGGTACTGCTTATGTAAATTTTATTATTAAGTCTGACGGAAGCATAGCAGACGTTAATTTAATTAGAGGAATTAAAGATGCTCCTGATAGATGCCGAAGCCGTAAGAGCGGTAAAAACCTTAGCTAATTTTGATTGGATTCCCGGAACACAAAAGGGAAAGGCAGTAAGTGTAACTTATACTTTGCCGGTTAGGTTTGCTTTGAATTAGCTTTGTGGAAATTTATTGTTTTTCCATCTTAGTATACAAACAGTTGATTTTGCGCAGTACATTAATCATACTTCTTATTAGTTTGATTGCCTCAAAAGCTTATTCACAAACTGACACTAGTGAGAGTATTACATTTATGCTCGCAGATGAACTTCCCAGAATAGAAGGGTGTGTCCAAGAAGAAAAAAACAATTATGTTGGTTCATGCACAATGAAAAAAGTTTTTGAATTTCTTCATAAAGAAATAGTTCAAATAGACCTTCCTAAAAATATAGAGCAGGGCATAACAGGAAAGATATTTGCTCAATTTGTAATTTCAGAGCACGGAGAAATTGAAAATGTAGTTATCTTAAACGGAGATAATGAGAGTTTTGATGAAAATATTAAAGAAGTTATATTAGGATTAAATAAATTTACTTGGATTCCTGCTTCTACTAGGGGGAAAAATGTTCCATTTAAAATGATATTACCAATACAAATTCACTTCAAGTAACTACCCATTCAATGCCTCAGCACCGGCAACAATCTCTAAAATCTCATTGGTAATAGCAGCTTGACGAGCTTTGTTATAATTTAGCTTCAATTCTTTTTGAAGTTCTTTTGCATTGTCAGTTGCTTTGTGCATGGCTGTCATTCTTGCTCCGTGCTCAGATGCATTAGAGTCTAGTAAAGCTTTATACAGCTGAGTTTTTAATGACTTAGGAATTAATTCTTGGATAATTTTTTCTTTCTCAGGCTCAAAAATGTAATCAGCTTTTGCATTGCTTTCACCATCTTTTTCAGGAGGAAGAACAGGCAAATATTGTTCTGTCGTTAAAATTTGTACGGCAGCATTTTTAAACTGGTTGTAAACGATAACTACTTTATCGAAATCACCCTTAGCAAATGCATGCATAATTTTTTCAGCAATTTCAGCTACCGGTTCAAAGTTAGACAAGTCATCAAAAACAGAACTTGGGTTATGCGGCATATAAGATGCCTTAATGTTATATTCTGTTTTCTTAAAGTAATCGTTTGCTCTTTTACCAATCGATAAAACGCTTACATTTTTGCCCTTAAAATCGTTAGCGATAAGTACATTCACTTTTCTAATTACTGAAGCATTAAATGCGCCACAAAGCCCTCTGTTAGAAGAAACAGCAACGATTAAAACATTTTTTTCTTCTCTAACCTGTGAGTAAACTCCTTCTGAAGAGTTTTCAGCAGAAGCACTCAGGTTTTGAAGAATTTCAGTTAACTTGTTGGCATACGGTCTTAGTTGAATAATGTTGTCTTGCGCTCTTTTTAGCTTAGCTGCAGACACCATTTTCATAGCAGAAGTAATCTGCATGGTTGAACCAACTGAAGTAATTCTATTACGTATTTCCTTTAAGTTAGCCAT
>CALALS010000030.1 GCA_937925525.1 uncultured Flavobacteriales bacterium
ATGTTTTACCCAGCCGTAATGATATATTTCAGCGTCAATGGCTCTTACGTTAAGCTTTTGCCCATTTTTCCTAAAACCTTGTGCATCTTTATAAGAACGAATGCTTTTGTCATTTTTGATGACTCTGATTTCATTTCTATACCAGTTTCTTGAATCACCCACATAATGATAGCTACCATAGAAATGAACATATTTAAAGAGGAGCCCTTCTGTTTTTGTATCGTTCTTCCATTTTTTCATTTGCTCTAATACTTCATCATGGTATTTTTCATGCAACACTTCATCTGCCTGAATATAAAAGAGCCAATCAAAATCATGAGAAATTGCATCTATTGCTTTATTGGTCTCTACCGCTAAAATAGTTCCGCCTTCACGCAATGAGTCATCCCAAATAGTCTCAATTATTTTAATTTTTGGAGAGTTGATGGATTGAATTAGTTGAAGTGTTTCATCTTCTGAATTTCCAACAGCCACCAAAAACTCATCACAAACGGGTAAAACTGAAAGAATAGCCTCCTTAACAGGATAGTCATATTTTAAGGCATTTCTAACAATTGTAAATCCACAAACCTTCATGGGATAAAAGTATTGAAATCTTTGAAGAAATAAATTTTATTCCCACTTCAAGAAATTTATCTTTGCAGCGCATTTTTAATATTGCGTTTTAATGAAAAATAGGGGTTTAGATATTCAATCAATAATTGGTTTAGTTTTAATTGCGGTAATTTTATTTGTTTTCAGTTGGTATAACAAGCCATCAGAAGAGCAATTATCTAAAGAAAAACACCAAAAAGACTCAATTGCAAAAATTGAAGAAGCGAAAATAAGACAAGCCGAAAATTTAAAAATTGAACCCGTAGTTGAAGACACCATTAAAGCAGTTCCTGACAGTAGTTTTGTAGATGCCATTCCACCCACTGTTAAAGATTCTATTCAAAAGGCCTCTGTTAAAAATCAATTGGGTGCATTTTATCTTGGTGCAAATGACAAAAATGAAGAGTTTATTCTTGATAACGGAAAAGTAAAACTTACCATTAACAATAAAGGAGGAAGAATTACTTCTGCTGAACTACCGGAGTATAGAACTTATGACACGTTGCCTTTAAGGGTTTTTGATGATAGCTCAAGATTCAATCTTGTTTTTCAAACGAAAGACGGAAAAGTGATAAATACTGAAGGTTTATTTTTTGATGCCGCAGAAAAAACAGATTCTTCAATAGCAATGAGACTCTATGCCTCAGAAGATAAAAGTAAATACCTTGAATATTATTATGAATTAAATGCAGGTAAATACGATTACGATTTTGATATACGATATATTGGATTGGAAGATGTTTTATCTCCTAGAGTTTCTGATATATTTTTAGAATGGATGATTAATGCTCCGAATCAGGAAAAAACTTTAGAAAATCAAAGAAATGCTTCAACCATTTATTATCAATACAAAAATGGAGATACTGACTACTTAAGTGAACGAACGGATGAAGCCGAACCTCTTGAAGCTGCGGTGAAGTGGATTGGGTTTAAGGAACAGTTTTTTACTGCGTTTTTGATAGCCGATGAAAGTTTTGATGCTTACAATGCTTCCATAGAAACTAAAACAGACCAAAACTCTGAAAAGTATGTAAAACAAATGGCTGCCAGCCTTACTATTCCTTATACGTTTTCACCAAACGAAACTTTTGGAATGACTATGTATGTAGGGCCTAACAAGTTTGATTTACTGAATAAATATGACCATGATTTATCAGAAGTTGTACCACTAGGTTGGGGAATTTTTGGTTGGGTGAATAGGTTTTTAGTAATTCCTGTTTTTAATTTTTTAGAAAGCTTCAATTTAGGTTACGGTATTATTATTTTACTTCTTACGCTTTTTATTAAAACCTTACTAATGCCCATTACCTACAAAACATACTTATCTAGTGCAAAGATGAGAGTTTTGAAACCGGAAATTGCAGAGATTAATGAAAAACATAAAAACGATTCTGTAAAAAAACAACAAGCCATGATGGCTATGTACAGGCAAACAGGTGTTAATCCATTTGCAGGTTGTATTCCAATGCTTATACAAATGCCTATCCTTTTTGCTATGTTTAGATTTTTCCCATCATCCATTGAATTAAGACAAGAAGCTTTTTTGTGGGCAGAAGATTTATCTACGTATGATTCAATTTTTGAGCTAGGATTTAACATTCCTTTTTACGGAAGCCATGTGAGCTTATTTACCATTTTAATGGCTATTTCATTAGTATTTTATACTAAAATTAACGGTTCACTTACAGGAGGCGCAATGACCGAAGGGCCGATGGCGGCTCAAATGAAAATTATGATGTACATTATGCCTATCATGATGTTATTTTTCTTCAACAGCTATTCTTCCGGCTTGAGCTACTATTATTTTATTGCAAACGTTACCTCAATTCTTCAAACACTTGTTATAAGAAAATGGATTATTAATGAAGACTCCATCAGGCAAAAAATAGAAGCCAATAAAGTAAAACCACAGAAAAAGTCAGGTTTTGCAAAGCGTCTTGAGGAAATGTCGAAAAGACAACAAGAGATTCAAAAGAAGCGCAAAAAATAGTTTGGCAATACTTTTGCTAATTATCCTAAAAATCAAACTTATGAAATATTTAGCCTATATTTTTATTCTTATAACTGTTGCTGCATGTAACAATAGTAAAGAAGTGGTTAGCACAAAAGACAACTCGGACAACACGAAGGTTGACAAAAAAATGGAAGCTATTGAAATGCAGGCTTCGGACAATTTAATACTTAACAGCTTAGACACTCCTGATTCTTTAATAGCAAGCATAGAAAGAACGGCTTGTTATGGTACTTGCCCGGCATATATTATTAAGGTTTATAAAAGCGGATACGTTACCTATGAAGGAATTAATTTTGTAAAAAATGAAGGTATGTTTTATGCAAGAGTAAGTGACGATGTTTTAGACCTACTCTTGAGTAAGGCCAAAGAGGTAAATTACTCTGCTTTCAAAAATGAGTTTAATGAAGGAATGACAGACATTCCTTCCACCATTACGCAAGTAAGGCTTGATGGGAAAGTAAAACAAGTAACCAATAGAGGTGGTGATGATCAACAGCTAATCGAATTTGAAAAGTATTTTGATAGCTTGTTTGCTAATATAAATTGGAAACCTTTAAAATAAATTAGTGTACCCATCTAAATCCTAAATTGAAGGTCTCTCCAAATCCGGCATTTTTTGCGTTCCAAAAATTAGTGTAGAGCAATTCTATATTCAATTCATCAGTAAGTTGATACTTAAACCCAACTCCTGAATTGGTAAAGTTTGCATTAATAGGCCAATCACTGTTCGCACCATTTTTAGAATAAGCTACAAATCTTTGAGTGTGTTGAGACATGATATAAAATGTTACTTTTTTGTTTGGAAAATAACTCAAAAAGCAACTTGCAGGTAATTCTAATATTGAATGCTGATTACGCCCTTTTGCTAGCCTAAATAATAAATCAACTTCTGTAAATAATTGTAGTTTATTGTTGGCCATCATCTTGGTGTAAAAAAACTGATTCCACCATATATGCCTGTTCCACTCTATCCAGTAAAGATTAAAATCACCTTCAGGCGATTTAGGAAGAACAACAAAGTATGAACTCTGAATGGTAAAGTTTGGTAATTTTTTAAATGGCATTAACCTCACTCTTGGCGCTATATATGCTAACCCAAAACGAGTTGAGTCATTATTTTTAAATGCAAATGGTTCAGTAAGGTTTTGAAAACTTTCGGTAGAATTTGTAGATGAAGCTTTAAAATTCAAATCCACACCTAAATTAAACCTTGCACTTTTTGAAACACCATAAGTAAATTGTATAAGTGAACTAACAAAAGTGGTGCGAAATCCTGAAAAGTTTTGTCCTATCCAATTTGATTTTGTTTCGGTATAAATAGAATTAAAAGACATTAACTCAATTTGTTTTTTCTTCAACAAAGAACCCGCTGTAAATGTTTGTATGGAGCTTCCTTGTTCAACATCAATGGCTTTTACATCATTCAAACTCCAATCATATAAATAATAAGAAACTGAAAAGTTTTCAGGAAGCTTTTCCGTTCTATACTTATTTATAAAATTCAAAATTGAACCTGATTCCGTTTCAAAATCTTCTTTATACCACTTAAATATTTCAGAAATTTCTACCGTGTTTTCACTTTGACTAACTCTAATAAAATCATTGTCATTTAAAGCCAATTTTGTTTGTCTATTTAATAGTTCTTCAAGGTTTGCAGGATAATATGCCTCATTAATAATTATCGGGCAACTTACCGCTCCACAAACTAAAGCAAAATGAAGTCTGGCATCACTAAACTCTTTTCTTAGAATTGAATTCTCAAGTTCATTAAGTGTAACAAGGCTTCCGGCTACACTAATCTTTTGCCTGTCAAAAAAACCACTGACATCCATAGGAGAATTAACAGGATAATTTTCAGTAATTAATTTTATTACGTAAAAATTATATGCATTAATATAAAATGCTTTTTTCTCAGATTTATTCCATCCACTAATATCGGCAGAAGAGTATAACTCTGCTAAACGATTAACATCTGCTGTTTTAATCCTAGAATAATCTACTTTACCATTTTTGACGTATGTTTGAAAAAAATCATTTGAAATATCAACGATTGTTTGTGAGAAAACAGAGAAAGAAAAGAATAAAAAAAAGATTAATGTAAACTTCATTCACAAAATTAAAATACATTTGAAGATACAAAAGAACAGATTTTTATACATACAATTTAAACTAAAAAAATAATATTATAACTTTAGTTCTTAAGAAAACATAGATTTTTTGGAAAACATTGTCATCATAGGAAACGGGATTTCAGGTATAACTGCTGCAAGACATATCAGAAAAAAAAGCAATTTAAATATTACTGTTATTTCTTCTGAAACAAAGTACTTTTTTTCTAGAACAGCCCTTATGTATATTTACATGGGGCATATGAAGTTTGAACACACCCAGCCATACGAACCTTGGTTTTGGGAAAAAAATAGAATTAATTTAATTCAGGATTATGTTGAAACTATTGATTTTAAAAACAAATCTCTTTCTTTAAAAAATGGGCAGCCTGTAAAATATGATAAGCTAATTTTAGCTGTGGGGTCGAAGCCAAATAAATTTGGTTGGCCAGGACAAGATTTAAAAGGTGTGCAAGGACTGTATAGTTACCAAGACTTACTTGAACTTGAAGAAAACACTAAAAACGGAATTAAAAGAGCTGTAATAGTGGGTGGAGGCTTAATTGGAATTGAACTTGCAGAAATGTTACTCTCCAGAAATTATCCCGTTACATTTTTGGTAAGAGAAGAATCTTTTTGGGGAAATATTTTACCTAAAGAAGATAGCGAGTTAATAATGCGACACATGGCAGAACACCATGTAGATTTAAAAACTGAAACTGAATTAAAAGAAATAATTCCTGACAGCAACGGCAGGGTAAAATCAATTATAACAAATAATGGAGAAGAAATAGAATGTGAATTGGTAGGCTTAACAGCCGGAGTTAGCCCAAATATCAATTTTCTAAAAAACTCTGAATTAGATTTAGATAAGGGAATTTTAATAAATGAATTTTTAGAAACCAACCAAAAAGATGTTTACGCAATTGGAGATTGCGCTCAGTTTAAACAACATCCTAAAAAAGACAGAAAACCTATTGAACAAGTGTGGTACACCGGAAGAATGATGGGTGAAACGGTTGCAAATACTGTTTGTGGAAAAAAATTAGCATACAATCCAGGTCATTGGTTCAATTCAGCTAAGTTTTTTGATATTGAATACCAAACTTATGGTTGGGTATTTAACAAAGCACTTGAAAACGAAGAACATTTTTTCTGGCAAGATAAAACCGGAAAAATTGCAATTAGACTTGCCTACGATAAAAATTCACGCCTGTTTCATGGAATAAATACCTATGGGATAAGAATGCGGCACCATGCCTTTGACAAATGATTAACCGAAAAAAAATCCTTTGAATACGTGCTGGATCATTTAAAAGATACCAACTTTGACCAGGAATTTTACACTAATTATGAAATTTTAATATTAAATGAGTTCAACCTAAAAAATAATACCTATGTTAAACCCAAATCCAAAAGTTGGAAACGAATTTTGAGCTTTAATTCTTAATGAGAACACTTCAAAAAATAGGGTTAATTATTTTCATAATAGGCATTACTATTTTCACTTTTTCTCCGTTCATAGGCAGTTATAAAGTAACAGACGATATTTTAAAAACAGGCCTTTCCGAACAACAATATGCAAATCTTTCAAAAAAATTAAATGAAAAATTAGTAGGACAAACATTTTCATTTGCATGGCAAATTTCAAGTGTTTTTGTAAATGAATATGAACTCAAAAATGAAGAGTTTAAAAGCAAAGAAGAATGGGATAAAGTAATGTATGATAACCCTCAAGAAGTTGCATTATCTTTAACTAAGTCTTCTGCCACAGGTTTTTATGCTACCAATATTTTACTTTTCTTCTTATTAAGTTTTGGATTTGGGGTATTAGGAGCAATTATGTATTTTTTACCTGATGTAATTTTGCTTGGCCCGCCCGGTATAAAAAATAATCATATTTACAGAAGACCTTCCACTAACAGAGGACTAATTGCCTATTTCGTTTTCGCATATTTAATTGGGTTTTATATTTTACTTTACTTCTATCCGGCACAGCTCACAAACCAAATTCTTTTAGTTGACCCTTTGAGTTTATTACTCAACGGAAACCCAGCCAGCAGATGGTTTTTGTATGGCGTATTATATTGTACTGTAATGCTAACCATGGGAGTTAGAATGTACATAAAATATCGTAACAATAAATATCAAATTTTTAGAACAACTTCTGTTCTGTTCTTTCAAGTTGCATTTGCTTTTTTAATTCCTGAATTGCTAATAAGGTTTAACATGCCATCCATGGATTTTAAAAATGCTTGGCCACTTAACTATAGTTTCTTTTTTGATTGGAACATCGATAACCTTTTAAACAGTGGCGCAATTGGAGCTTTTATGCTATTTTGGGGAATAGTGTTAACTCTTATTATTGTGCCTGTATTTAGTTATTTTTATGGAAAAAGATGGTATTGTAGTTGGGTATGCGGATGCGGTGGATTAGCAGAAACACTTGGCGACCCATACAGGCAACACTCCAATAAAACATTAAAAGCCTGGAAGTTTGAAAGGTGGATAGTTCATGGCGTATTAGTTTTTGCAGTTGTAATGACAGGAGCTGCACTTTATACTTTTTTTACAAACCAAAACACGTTATTGGGAATAGACACATATAGCATACAAAAAGCCTATGGATTTTTAATAGGGTCTATTTTTGCGGGAGTAATAGGTACAGGTTTTTATCCCATTTTTGGAAATAGAGTTTGGTGTAGATTTGGCTGTCCTTTAGCCGCTTACATTGGTATTATTCAACGATTTAAATCAAGGTTTAGAATTACAACCAACGGAGGACAATGCATTTCATGTGGTAATTGCTCTACCTATTGCGAACAAGGAATAGATGTAAGGTGGTATGCACAAAGAGGTGAAAACATTGTAAGAGCTTCATGTGTAGGTTGTGGAGTTTGTTCGGCAGTTTGCCCAAGAGGAGTACTTAAATTAGAAAACGGTCCTGAACAAGACAGAATAATAGAAAACCCTATTATTATTGGCAATGATGGCATTAAATTAAATTTATAATGCCATTAAAGTTTATATCAATACTAACTATTTCCTTTTTAGTTTTTCAGAACACTCATGCTAATGATAGCACTAAGTATTTTAGGAGTTATTACACTAATAATGTTATAAAATCAGAGGGTTGGTTAGTTAACGGAGAAAAAAATGAATGGTGGAAAGAATACTATAAAAATGGTCAGCTAAAATCTATTGGTCAATACTCTTATGGATTGAAAACCGGATGGTGGAAAGAGCTTTTTAGCAATGGAACTATTCACTTTGAAGGAGCCTTTAAAGAGGGAGAAAAAAATGGATATTGGAAATTTAATTTCGCTAATGGAAATATAATGGCAGAAGGATATTTTTTAAAGGATGTTAAACAAGGGTATTGGATTTATTATGATAGTAATGGTTCAAAAATAGCCGAAGGAACTTATACTTCCGGTACAATGGACGACTATTGGAAGTTTTATGAAAAAGGAATAATTAAAAGAGAAGGCATGTATGAAATGGGCAAAAAAACAGGTTATTGGCATTTTTATAATCCTGACAAACTTTTGAATTACGATTAGCATTGAAAGAAGAAAAGAAAATAGGTGTTATTATTCCCGCTTTTAATGAAGAAAACTCTGTTGGAAATGTAATAAGAGACATTCCTAAATGGGTGGATAAAATAGTTGTAGTAAACAATAACTCAACTGACGAAACAAAAATTAAAGCAGAAAATTGCGGAGCTATAGTAATAGATGAACCCATAAATGGCTACGGAAGAGCTTGTTTAAAGGGAATACAGTTTTTTAAAAGTAGCGAAGAAAAACCGGATATTATTGTTTTTATTGATGCAGATTATTCAGATTATCCCGAAGAAATGGAACAACTAGTAAAACCTATACTTATTGAAAATGCAGATTTGGTAATTGGCTCTAGAGCTTTAGGAAAAAGAGAAAAGGGCTCAATGACAATTCCACAGGTTTTTGGTAACTGGTTAGCCACATCTTTGCTTAAATTAATATACGGCATAAAATATACCGACCTTGGCCCTTTTAGAGCGATTAAGTTTGAAAAGTTGTTAGCATTAAATATGGCTGATAAAACTTATGGCTGGACTGTAGAAATGCAATTAAAAGCGGCTAAGCAAAAAATGAAAATTACAGAAGTGCCGGTAAACTACCGGAAAAGAATTGGTTTCTCTAAAATTTCAGGAACCGTAAAAGGAACTATTTTAGCAGGCTATAAAATACTCACCACCATTTTTAAATATATGTAATTTGGAGTTATTGCTGATTATATTATACGGTCTTGCATTACTATTCATATTTTGTTACAGCATAGTACAAATTAATTTAGTTATAAATTACATTAAAAGTAAAAAGAATGAAAAAGTAAAACTTGACATTTTAGATATTACCGACATTAATAAAATACCTCATGTTACCATTCAACTACCCATTTACAATGAATTATATGTTACAAATAGGCTAATAGACGCAGTAGCAAGCTTAAACTATCCTACAGAAAAACTAGAAGTTCAAATATTAGATGATTCAACAGATGAAACTGTTGAATTAATAACTGAAAAAGTAAAAGAGTGGAAACAAAAAGGAATAAACATTATTCATTTCAGAAGAGAAAACAGAGATGGATACAAAGCCGGAGCTTTAGCAGAAGGTTTAAAGTCTTGTAAAGGAGAGTTTGTAGCAATATTTGATGCTGACTTTGTCCCTGATAAAAACTTTCTGATACATACAATTCCGCACTTTAAGGACAGTAGTGTGGGAGTTGTACAAACAAAGTGGGAACATTTAAATAAAGATTACTCATTGTTGACGAAACTACAAGCTTTTGGGTTAGATGCCCATTTTTCCATAGAGCAAAGGGGCAGAAATTATGGAGGGCATTTCATTAATTTTAATGGTACTGCGGGTATTTGGAGAAAGGAATGTATTGAAGATGCCGGTGGTTGGCAAGCAGATACCTTAACCGAAGACTTAGATTTAAGTTATAGAGCCCAATTAAAAAAATGGAAATTTATTTACCTGGAAAATGTTGGCTCACCGTCTGAACTTCCGGCTGCGATGAATGCACTAAAAACACAGCAATACAGATGGACAAAAGGAGCTGCAGAGTGCACAAAAAAACTACTGCAAAATGTTTTAAAATCCAAACATCTTACATTTAAAACTAAGGTACATGCCATTTTTCATTTAATGAACAGCAGTGTATTTCTAACCATAATTTTTACTGCCTTAGCTAGTATGCCTATTCTATTTATTAAAAATAATACTTCTGAATACAATCACTTATTTCAATACGCTGCCGTGTTTCTTTTTAGTCTGGTATTTCTAGCTATTTTTTACTTTGTTTCATCCGTAGGAAATAAAAAAATCAGACTCGTTGATATTCTTTTATTTATGTTTTACTTTCCTCTTTTTCTCTCCGTTTCAATGGGGCTTTCGTTACATAATGCAATTGCCGTAATTGAAGGTTATATTGGAAAAAAAAGTGCTTTTATAAGAACTCCTAAGTTTAATATAATTACAAAAACTGATAAATGGGAAGGCAATAAATATTTAGTAAGTAATATCTCTCTCTTAACCATTTTTGAAGCGCTACTCTGTATTTACTTTTTAGTTGGAATTTTTTACGCCTTTAAGTTTCATGATTTTGGGCTACTTCCTTTTCACATCATGTTAGCCTTTGGGTTTGGGTATGTAACCTATTCCTCTGTGTATCATTCCAAAATATCGATTAAAAAGATATGAAAGATGCTAAAGAAAAAATAATTCTTTTCTTCGCCTCACTTCTATACTTTTATTGTGCCTATTACCTAAAACGAAATGACTTTGGAATTTTAATTTCTTGTTATACTCTGCTATTCACAGCTTATATTTATGTTATAAAAAGCCAAACAATTAGGTTTAAAGAAATAATTGCATTCGCCATTTTTTTTAGATTAATTTTTTTATTTTCTATTCCATCGCTAAGTGATGATTTTTATCGTTTTATTTGGGACGGAAGAATGATTCTTGATGAGATTAACCCTTATTTAATTTTACCTTCAGAATTCATTCAAACTACTTCCGATAAAGATTTTCATTTCCTATTTGAGAATATGAATTCTCAAAGTTATTTTACGATTTACCCACCCGTTAATCAGCTGTTTTTTGGCTTGGCAAGTTTTATTGGAAACGGAAACATTTATTTTGAAATTATTGTACTGCGTAGTTTTATAATTTTAGCTGAAATTGGCACAATAATAATGCTTCCTAAGCTTTTGGAGCAATTCAACTTAAACAAAAACCTATCGCTTTTATATCTTTTAAATCCACTTATAATCATTGAATTAACCGGGAATTTACACTTTGAAGGAGTAATGATTTTTTTCCTTATCACAGCAATTTATTTTCTAATTAAAAACAAACTACTTCTCTCCTCTTTATTTTGGACGTTGGCAATTGGAACAAAGCTCATCCCATTGATATTTCTTCCGGTTTTAATCAAGATGATTGGAGTGAAAAAATCATTATACCATTATACTTTTACTATACTAGGTTGTATTCTTCTGTTTCTTCCATTTCTATCTAATGAACTAATTAGTAACTTTTTTTCGAGTATCGATTTATACTTTCAGTCTTTTGAATTTAATGCCAGCATTTACTTTTTGGTAAGAGAAATAGGTTACTGGATAAAAGGTTGGAATACTATTCAATTTATTGGGCCGGTTATGGCAATCGTCACCTTTTTAGGTATAATTTCAATCTTATTTTTTTACAAAAAGAATTCAGACAAAAGCTTTCTAACTGCTTGCTTTTTTGCCTTTATGCTTTATTTATTAATGGCCACAACTGTTCATCCTTGGTATTTATCTACGCTACTATTTTTTGCAGTTTTTACAAGATATCAATGGATTGCAATAGCATGGTCGTTTTTAGTGGTGCTCAGTTACAGAGCCTATTCAGAAGAAGAATACTCTCAGAACCTAATTCTGGTGTCAGTAGAATACATTTTACTTTTTACAGTTATGATTTGGGTTCTTTATAAAGAAAAACAAACTATCCGCCAATACTAATCATTGGTCGGTTTTTTTGATATTCTTTTTGAGCAGAATTTTCTTTGAAATCAACCAATCCTCCTCTGGAAAAGGCTTTATTAATAAATGCCTCTTTAATAAATAGCGTTAAGTCTCCACCATTTCTTAATACACTTAGTATATCCTTTTCTTTTTGGTCGAAAAGACAATTCTTTAATTTACCGTCAGCGGTAATTCTAATTCTATTACATCCGCTACAAAATGGTTTTGTAATTGTGCTTATGATTCCAAAACTTCCCTTTGAATTAACTATTTTATAATTGTGAGAGGTAGAATCGATAGCATCTTTAAGCTTTTCGTAATTATAACTCTTCGATATTTTTTCGAGAATTTCTTTTTCAGAAACTGTTTTGGAATAATCCCATTGATTGTCTTTAAATGGCATAAATTCAATAAATCTACAGTCAACATTATACTTTAAAGTTAACTCAACAAAAGGTAAAATTTCATGTTCATTAAGCCCTTTAATTAATACCATATTTAATTTTAACGGCACTTCATTTTTTAATAACAGGTTGATGTTTTGTTTTACCTTTTCAAAGTAGTTTCTACCCGTAATAGAATTAAAAAGCTTTTCATCCAGAGTATCTATACTAAGATTGACACTAACATCTGACTTCATTAATGAGTCAATATACCTGTCCACAAAAAAACCATTTGTTGTAACAGATAATTTAGTGTTTAAAGAAGAAAGTCGGTCTAAAATTGAATTAAAATCTTGTCTCAGTAAAGGCTCTCCTCCCGTTAAACGAATTTTAGTAACTCCCACCCCAACAAAGGTTTTCGCTAGTTCAAAAATTTCATTGGCAGACATTAAGTTTTTTTGAGGTAAGAATTTCATGTTTTCATGCGGCATACAGTAAGTGCAACGCATATTACATTTATCAATTAATGATATACGTAAATAAGTATGTTTTCTATCAAAGCTATCTACAATCACTACTTTGGTATTGATTTAAAAATATGAAAGCAATGAGGAAAAAGAGCCTGCATACTTTCCTTAACACCGCCTATTGAGCCTGGTAATGTAATAATTAATGTGTTGTTTATTAAGCCCGCTACTCCTCTAGAAAGCATAGAATAAGGCATTAGATTTTGTCCAAAACTTCTGGACTGTTCCATTATTCCGGGTATATCCATTGTAAGCATGCCTTTAACTACATCCGGAGTAATATCAGATTTGCTTACGCCTGTTCCGCCACAAACAATAATGATGTTTGCACTCTCTTTTAGCGTATTAATAGCATTTTCAATTTCAATTTTATCATCATTTACAAGGCTCTTGTTTGAAATCGAAATTCCTAAATCATATAATTTCTTTTCCACTAATGGCGTTACTTTATCTTCTCTTTGGCCGGAAACAATTTTTGATGAAACAACTAAAATAGAAGCTGTTAACTCTTGTAAAAAATCATCTTTAAAATCTGACTTTCCTCCATTTTTTTCCAACAATTTTATTTCTGAGATGCTAACATTTTTATCAATGGGTTTAAGCATATCATACATATTTAATGCAACAACAGAAGCTCCATGCATGGCTTCAACCTCTACTCCGGTTTTGTAAATAGTTTTAACCAGTACTTTAATAATTATAGTTAGTTTGTCTATTTCATATTCAATAGCGGCATGCTCTATGGGAATTGGGTGACAATCAGGTAAAATTTGAGGTGTTTTTTTAATCCCTAACAAACCGGCAGCTTTGCTCATTTCAAAAACATTTCCTTTAGGAACTTTACCTTGTTTAATCGCTACAATAGTTTCTTCACTGCCCACCTTCACTACAGCTTGCGCAATTGCTGTTCTTAATGTATTTGTTTTTAGTGTAATATCTACCATTATATTTTATTTACTTTCCACTGATGTTCACCTGTTTCAAAAATTTCCTTCCCCCAAATAGGTAAATCAGTTTTAATTTTTTCAACTAATTGTTTACTGGCTTTGTAGGCAGTTTCTCTATGAGCACTGCTCACAAAAACAGCCATGCACAATTCATTTGCTTTTATATTGCCTAAACTATGAAAAAGAAAAATGGAAAGTACATCAAACTCACTTTTAATCTCTTCAACAATTAACTTAAACTGTTCTTCTACCATTGGTTCATAAGCAGTAAATTCAATAGCAGAAACTTTTTCACCATTGATAACATCAGGTCTTACTTTTCCTGTAAACAAAATTTGAGCTCCCGTATTATTATGTGCATCAGCCTCATATAGCTCACTAATATGGGTAGCCGTAATAGCTCCTTGTATGAATTTAATCTCACCCATCATCCACCGGAAAAAGGAGGTAAAAACGCTATTTCATCATTTTCCTCCAATGCTTTTTCTTCAATAAATTTATGATTTACAGCTACTTTAAATTTCACATCAAAACTATTTTCCCATCTATTTAAAAATTCACTCAGCAAAGTTCCTTCTTCAATATTTACCACATCAGAACTACGGTTCATTTTTTCTGCAAGCACACCAAAATATTTTACGGTAATTTTCAATGAATATCTAGTTTTTCGTTTATATTTTTTAGAAGTGGTTCAAAACCATCTGCATTAAACTCTCTAAAATTACATTTTTTTACACTTTCCATCACCTTGTATTGTCCTTCAGAAATGTTTTTTTCAATAACCGGCAGGCAAGACTGACTATATACTCCAATCAATGGATGAGCTTTAAAGTTTGATGTAGCGATAAAAACTTCTTCATTATTATATGCCATCATTAAAGCTTGATAAAAAGCAGTATTCAATAAAGGATAATCACAGCAAGTAATTAAAACGCTATCAGATTTAGCATCTTGTAAGCATGAATATATGGCTCCAATTGGCCCTATATTTTGATGCCGGTCATTTACTACTTCAAGCCCAAATTTTTCATGTGAAGGATTAGATGAGGAAATTTTAATCTCCAGGGATAGTTGAGATAAGGAATCAATAGTCCATTGAATCATAGGTTTTCCTTTAAAAACCATTGTAGCTTTATCTTCGCCCATTCTAGAGCTTTTTCCACCCGCTAATATGTAAGCCTCTGTAATCAAAAAAACAACATTTTTATTCCTGCTACTAACAATACAACAGACAATAAATTAAACACCACTCGTTTTGAAAATTTTATGCTTCCAAAATAAGAACCAATAAACCCACCTAAAACAATAGCTACAATAAATGGTAGAAATTCAATCAGATCAATTACTAATACTTTTGTTTCTCCGGTAAAGAAACCAACTAAACCGAATAAAGAATTTATCCATATAAAAGCCGCTGATGTTGTAGCTGTTTGTTTAGCATCGGCCCAACCCAGCCATAAAATAATAGGTGAGAGAATTATACCACCGCCTATTCCTATAAGACCTGAAAAAAAACCAATAACGGCTCCTATAAATAATGCTAAGAATAGATTGCTTTTTTTATCTGACTTACTTACCTCTTTTTCGCTTGTGAAAAATAAAAACTTGACAGCGCTTAATAACAAAAAACAACCTAACAAAATTTTATACAACCATTCATCTAAACCTAAATATCCTCCTAAAAAAGCAAAAGGAATAGAGCTAACAATAAAAGGAGTTAATAGTCTGAGTTTAAAAAAACCTGCCCTAAAAAAAAGATAAAAGGAAATGCCGGCTACCACTAAGTTCATACTTAATGCTAGTGGCTTGAGTAAAGTTGCTTGAATTCCAATTAAAGAAAAAACAGCTAAATAACCGCTTGCTCCTCCATGCCCAACTGATGAGTACAGTGAAGCAATTAAAAGTAAAATTATAGATATTAAAACTATATTATCCAATAGATTGTTTGTAAAGTTAGAACTAAAAAACTACTTGTACCTCTAAAAATTGGAAGATAAAAATAGTCTATATTTGGAAATCCAATTAAAGTTGATTACCGTAGGTAGATAAACTTAAAATACTATAAAATGTCAAAACCTTATTACATAGACGAAGATTTAAAGAAATTTGGTGAAATTACCGAATGGCAAAAAGAGTTAGGTGAAAAATATTTTGATTATTATGCTTCTGTTTTTAAAGAAGGGGCTTTAACCGAAAGAGAAAAAGCATTAATAGCCTTAGCTGTTTCACATGTGGTTCATTGCCCATATTGCATTGACGCTTATTCAAAAGATTGCATCAAAAAGGGTTGTGACGAAGAACAAATGATGGAAGCAGTTCATGTGGGTGCAGCGATTCAAAGTGGTGCCACTTTAGTTCATGGTGTACAAATGATGAACAAAGTAAAAGACATTAGTATGTAATTATGGCTTTAGCGACAAAATCATTAGCCTCAAGACAAAGCGACCTTTCTAACCCCAAAGAACAGATTAGAATACTTAGCGATAATCAATCTGTGGGAGTAAAATCTTTTACTGAAAAATTACAGCAAATAGATTTGTTTCCTTTAAAACCAACACAACTTGATATTTTTCAAGTGAATGTGGGCAAAATGTGCAACCAGGTTTGTAAGCACTGTCATGTAGATGCGGGACCTGATAGAAAGGAAATAATGACTAAAGAAACCATGCAGTTGTGTCTAGATGCTATAAAAAACTCAACTGTTCACACGGTTGATTTAACCGGTGGAGCACCGGAAATGAATCCCGACTTTAGATGGTTTGTAGAAGAAATTTCTAAACTGGGTAGAAAAATTATTGTGAGATGTAACTTAACTATTATAGTTGCAAATCCAAAATACAACGACTTGCCAGAATTCTTTAAGAAACATAAGGTAGAAGTAGTTTCTTCACTACCCTATTTTTCTGCAAAAAGAACCGACTCACAAAGAGGAGAAGGTGTTTTTGAAAAGTCTATTAAAGCATTAAAAATGCTAAATGATGTGGGCTATGGAAAAGAAGGAAGTGGATTAATTCTGAATTTAGTTTATAATCCCACAGGAGCCTTTTTACCCGCTAGTCAAGAAGGATTGGAAAAAGAATTTAAGAAAAAACTAAGAGAAGGTTGGGACATAGAATTCAACTCTCTTTTTGCGATTACCAATATTCCTGTTAGCCGATTCTTAGAATATTTAATAGTAAGTGATAATTATGAGGATTATTTAACCGAATTAGTAAATGCTTTCAATCCGGCTGCTGCATTAGGCGTTATGTGCAGAAATACCATTTCTGTAAGCTGGGATGGCTATCTTTACGATTGTGATTTTAATCAAATGCTAGATTTAAAGTTTTCAGGAAGTACTCCTCAGCATTTAAAGGATTTTAATGACAAAAAACTAGTTGAACGAAATATTATCATCAACCAACATTGCTTTGGATGTACAGCAGGAGCTGGTTCAAGTTGTGGCGGTGAAGTAGCAAAATAATTATATTAACTCACTATTAATTGATACATGAAAACTTATTTAGAAACTACTAAAAACGTATATAAAGAAGCAGCCGAAAAACCGGATGTTGGTCTTTGTTGTACAACCACACCAATATGGCAGCTACCGGGTTTAGACATTCCAAAAATTATGTTGGAAATGAACTATGGATGTGGGAGTACGGTAAATCCAAGAGATTTAGTTAACAATCCAAAAATTCTATATGTAGGTGTAGGTGGAGGAATGGAGCTTTTGCAATTTGCATACTTTAACAGAAATAAAGGAGGAGTTGTTGGAGTTGATGTAGTTGATGAAATGATTGAAGCAAGCGCTAAAAACTTCCTTGAAGCAGAAAAATTAAACCCTTGGTTTAAATCTGAATTTGTTGACCTAAGAAAAGGCGATGCACTTAGTTTACCTGTTGAAGACAATAGCATTGATGTAGCCGCTCAAAATTGCTTATTCAACATCTTCACACATGAAGATTTAAAAAAAGCACTAAGTGAGATGTACAGGGTTTTAAAACCCAATGGTAGGTTAATTATGAGCGACCCAACTTGTGAGCAAGTTATGCCCGAAAACCTTAAAAATGACGAACGATTAAGAGCTTTGTGCATTAGTGGCTCTCTACCTTTACGGGAATATGTAAAAATGATAACGGATGTTGGTTTCGGTACAGTTGAAATCAGAGCTAAAAGACCATATCGAATTCTGTCTCCTAACCATTACGATTGTAATGAATTAATATTTATTGAAAGCGTTGAAGTTTGCGCCATTAAAGACCCAATGCCTTCTGACGGACCATGCGTTTTTACAGGTAAAACAGCTATCTATTTTGGCAATGAAGAATGTTTTGATGACAACAAAGGACATATTTTAATGCAAAATACTCCTTTATCGGTTTGTGATAAAACTGCAGCCGCATTAAAATCAACCGGAGAAAAAGACATTTACATTACTGATTCCACCTATTTTTATGATGGTGGTGGTTGTTGTTGAGCTTTTTAGCTTTTGGCATGGGAATTGTTAAAGAAGTGTTAAATTTTTAAACTTTTGAATATGAAAAAAATAATACTTCTTATTGCAATAGCAGCTTTCAGTACAAACTTAAACTCCCAAACAGTACGAACATCAACAAAAAATGGGGCTTGGAATGACCCTACCGTTTGGTCACCTAATGGTGTTCCAACGCCCAATGACTCCAGGGCTGAAATTAATCATCAGGTTTCTTATTCAGGTCATTTATTTATGCTACCCGATTGCGTAGTAATTAAAACAAATGCATGCCTCTTTGCAACTAACAGCACAGATACTTTAACTTTGGGTTCCGGAGATGGTTTTCATAATTTAGGATATACTTCAACTGGCACTTTTATCACATCAGGCATCTTATACAATAACGGTGACATTAAAGTTTTTGGCGACATGCATCAGTCTGATGATTTTTATAATGATAATAATGGGAAGTTAGATGCCGGAACAATTAATACTAGTGGTACGGTAACAAATAATGGAGAAATTAAATGTAATAATTTTACCAACTCAGCCGCAATGGTTGGTAATGGAAAAATGTGCATAGCAAATTGTTTTATTAACTCTTCTTCTATTAATGGAACAATGGATATTTGTGATGCTACTACTACTATATGTGACCAAAATGTTGGCACTATTGGTTCTTCTATAACTTATTGTCAAGCTTCGCCTTGCTCTGGAGTTTCAAGTAACTGCACATCTACTTCGATAAAAGAAATTGAGAAAGCTAATATTAAAGTGTTTCCAAATCCTGCTAGAGATTTTATTACTATTTCTGCGACAAGTCATATTACCTCAATATTAATAGTTGATATAACAGGAAAGCTAATTCAAAAAATTGAACATTCGGGAAGTAACAGTATTTCAATAAACTCTTCTTTGATGCATTCCGGAGTATATTTTTATACCGTTCAAGTTAAAACCGGAGAAATTATGACGGGGAAAGTATTTATCAAGTAGTTACAACAACATTAATTCAAAAGAGAAGCTGTTCAAAATAGCTTCTCTTTTGAATTATTTACTCTAAAACCCAATATTAAACAAAGCGTCTCCCTTATTAACTACAGGTGCTGTGTTCACGCAAAAAACATAGCCCGATATTGGTGCTTTAATTTTTCGCTCCACAAAACCATAAGGGTCAGAAATTTGCCCAATAGTTTTTCCTTTTTCAACGTAGCTACCATTAATCGTAAAAGAGATAAACATTCCTGAATTAGAGGCTCTTACCCACTTTGAATCATTTAACAAGATGCTTTCATTTTTTTTAAGCTCTATATCGTCCGGTAATTTAGTAATCATACCCAAATGTTTCATTACTTTTAAGGTGCCTGCAAAACCATCTTTCACTGCATTAGGTTTTAGCATTAATGATTTTCCTCCTTCAAATAAAAGCATGCATTTTTTCATTTCGTGTGCAGTTTTTCTGAAAGAGCTATTTCTAAAAGGAGAGTCTATAATAAACTTTGCATTAAATACTTTAGCTAACTCAAGGGCTCGTTCATCTTTAAAAACACATCTTATTTGAGGGTGGTTAGAACGCTGTGCCCCACCGGTATGAAAGTCAATAGCGTAATCGACAGAAGGTAAAATTTCATTGGTAATTCTATAAGCAAGTCTGCTGGCTAAAGAACCTTTCAAAGAACCGGGAAACATTCTGTTTAAATCTTTACCGTCAGGAAAAGAACGACTTAAATTTAAAAAACCAAATGCATTGATTACAGGAATAGTAATTAATGTTCCGCTTTCAACTTTATACAGTTTTTTAGCGTTTATCCTTCTTATGATTTCAATTCCGTTAAGCTCATCGCCATGAATTCCGGAAATCAAAAGTAGGGTTGGGCCTTTCTTTTTGGCTCTATAAACCACAATAGGAATAGAGATACTTGTTCCTGTATGAAGTTTAGCAACCTCCAGCTCTATTACCGATTTTTTATTAAAAGGTATTTCTTGCCCTAATATTTTCACAGAAACTGAGTTTTATTTTTGAACACTTCGTTCTACAAACTTGATAATTTCTCCGGCAATGTTATTTCCGGTGGCACGCTCAATCCCTTCTAAACCAGGAGAAGAATTAACTTCTAGGATTAACGGTCCTCTGGCAGACTGAAGCATATCTACACCCGCAACATCCAACTTCATCGCTCTAGCAGCTTCAATGGCGGCCTCTTCTTCATCTGAAGACAACTGTATTACATTTGATGTGCCGCCTCTGTGTAGGTTAGAACGAAACTCACCATCTTTTGCCTGGCGTTTCATGGCTCCTACCACTTTTCCGTCAACCACAAAAGCTCGTATATCTGCTCCTTTGGCTTCTTTTATATATTCTTGTACTATAATCCTGGCTTGTAATCCATTAAATGCCTCAATAACAGATTTGGCTGCGTTTTCTGTTTCAGCCAATACAACTCCCAGACCTTGCGTTCCTTCCAGAAGTTTTATTATACATGGTGCTCCGCCAATCGACTTCAAAACATCATCTACATTTTTAGAATAATTGGTAAACACTGTTTTGGGTAAACCCAATCCTGCTCTTGATAAAATTTGTAAGCTTCTTAGCTTATCTCTTGAACGAACTAATGCCTGTGATTCTGTTGTAGAAAAAACTTTCATCATTTCAAACTGACGAACAACTGCAGTTCCATAAAATGTAACAGAAGCTCCTATTCTTGGAATTATGGCATCTACGCCACTTACTTCTTCTCCTTTGTAATGAACAGATGGCTTTCTCTGCTCAATTATTATGTTGCAGTTTAGGTGGTCAATAACGTTAATATTATGTCCGGCTTTTTCGCCTTCTTCAACTAATCTTTTTGTAGAATAGAGTTTACTCCCTCTGGATAATACAACTATTTTCATTTATGGTAAATAGGTTAATGGATTTTGGGTGATTTTTTTGTGCTTAAATGAAAGGTCGTATTTACCCGGGTCAACTATAAATTTACCGGCTAATGCTTTTCTGCCAATCAACACCGGAAATTTCATTTCTCGTCTCTTTGCTAATGAAACTTCGGTAGGATAAACTTTACCAAACATTTGTAGATGAGTTTTTATAATATATCTGATTTCACTTTCTCCGTTTGCCACCCTAATTTTCTTCTTTTTAAACTCGGTAAATACATATTTCTTTCCTGTATATAACGAGTGTTTAGGGTCTAATAAAATAATTGTAAGCACTTTTTTCTTATTTAAAACTTCCACTTCCGCATAACTACAATGAATGCTGGAAGTATAAGCTCCGGTGTCCACCTTTGCGGGAACATTAAAAAGCCCGAAATCAGGAAAATCAACTTTATCTTTTCTTCCTATTACAGTTTTTTTTGCCATAGGTTTTATTTTATGCGTCTAATTTAGGTTATTTACGCAATTAATTTACAAAGTATTACTCTTTATCGCTAACTTTTCTAACATAAGTAAAATAAATAACAATTTAGGAATCTATTTTTTAGTTCCTATTTCAATTGTATTCCTATGGATAATTTATTCTATTTCTGGTAGTTTTGAAGGTGGTGCTGACTCAATAAGTCATTTTTTTATCTCAAGATATAGCTTTGAAAATCCATACCTATTTCTAGACCATTGGGGTAAACCAACTTTTACTTTTTTTAGTTCAATTTTTAGTCAATTCGGTTTTGAAGGATTGGTATTTTATAATATTTTATTAGCAACTCATACCGCATTTATTGGAGTTTTAATTGGGAAACATTTACAAATAAAATACTCATTCCTTATTTACCCTTTTATATTGTTTACACCTATTTTTCTGAGGGTAAGCATAAGTGGATTAACAGAGATTACTTTTGCTTTTTTACTTGTTTTATCTGTTTATCTTTTTCTCAAAACTAAATTTTGGCTTGGCGCTTCAGTTTTTTCATTATGCTTTTTTGCCAGGACGGAAAGTATTTTTATTGCACCTATTTTTATAAGTTATTTTCTTTTCAAAAAAGAGTATTTAACATCATTATGGTTTTTCTGGTCAATAATATTTATGACGTTACTTGGTTATTTTTTGGGAAAAGATATTTTTTGGGTAATTACTGAAACCCCATATTTGGGTGAAGAAAATCCTTATGGTTCCGGAAGTATTTTACATTACTTTAAAGAAGCTCCCTTGTTTTTTGGTGTTCCATTAATTGTTCTATTCTTGACTTATGTTCTATATCTTTTTTATAGAGTTTACAACAACTTCTCTGACCAATTCATTTGGAAAGAAATATCATTTTTATTTCTACCTGCCTTAACTTTTTTCTTTGCCCATGTTTTTATGTGGTGGCTTGGAAAGGGTGGGTCTTATGGATTAACAAGGGTTATGGCTTGTATAACTCCCTTTTTTGCAATATTGGCAGCTCGTACAATGGATTTTTTAACATTAAAAAATATGCCTTTTCGCATATTTGTGCTGATTTTAGTGAGCTTTATAGTTTTATATTATCCTTTTTACATTAAAGAATTTCCAATAGAGCAAACTCCACAGCAAAAGCTTATGTCAAATACGTGTGAATGGATTAAAAAAATCAACTACAAAAAGATTTACTATTTTGATCAGTTTTCTTGTTTTCTATTGAATAAAAACCCACATAATCACTCAGAAGCAAAAGAATTGTTTGACTTAAATTCTTCTGTTAATATAAGCGATAATGCCCTTTTAATTTGGGATAGCCAATTCGGAAATGAAAGAGAAGTTCTCTTGGAAAAATTAATCGTTTGCGATTCATTAAACCCGGTTTATTCTGCACACACAACTATACACAATTCAAATGGTGTTGATTTTAATGATTATGATATTGTGGTTTTTGAAAAGAAGTCATCACAAAGTAAATCATATTTTGAGTCGTTTGATACAACTAAAATTAAGTCCATAAATACTAATAGTATATTAGACTTATCTAACAACTATACATCAGCTATAGATTTTAATTATTTAGAAGTCAAAGAATACAGTAAATTGTTATTTAAGACAGAAGGAAATAGTTTTTCACAATCAATCGACTCTGAATTAAATATTGTTTTTAGTCTTTCTGATAGTAAAGGCAACTTAATTGCATATAGAGGAATGAGTATTCCAAAAAGATTAACTAATTCGTTCCGTGAAACTCACACAATTAATTTACCACAGTTTGAAAAAACAGATTTAAAGGTTAGCGTTTATATTTGGTTAGTTAGTGGAAATGATAAAGTTAAAATTGAGAAATTTGACATCTATGGTATTAAACAAAATAAATATTAGCCCTAGTAAAATAGGTGTTATTATTATTCTAATCGGTTGGTTTTACCACATGAATAATATTAAACCATGGAATGGAAATGGCACTATTGTTTCTGACGTTATTTCTTACTACTCATACTTACCGGCAACATTTATATACGATGACCCTCATTTTAATTTTATTGATACTCTCTCTGATGAATATGTAAAAAGTAAAATATGGATACTCACTTCTCCGGAAGGATTTAGACATCCAAAAATGAGTCTAGGTTTATCATTAATGTATTCTCCTTTTTTTGGAGTTGCACACTTTATAGCAAAAAACTCTTCCTACCCTGCTAACGGATATTCTCTACCTTATGAAATATTAATCTGCTTAAGTGCTTTTTTTTATGCCTTCATAGGTATTTTACTGCTTCGGAAAATTCTACTCAATTATTTCAGTGAAAAGATAACAGCTTTATCATTACTGGTTTTGGCATTTGGAACTAATTTGTTTTTTTATGTGACCGCATGGGGACCAATGTCTCATGCCTACAATTTTTTTCTATTGATTTTACTTTTATATGCAACCATTAAGTGGCATGAAAAGCCAAAATTTATTTACTCCATAATTATTGGATTTTGCATAGGATTAGCAACTGTAGTAAGGCCTACTAATTTACTTTTTGCTGTAGTTCCAATACTTTATAACGTATACAACTATAAAACACTTCTCATTAAACTTAGAATTATAGGAAGGAACATGGTGCATGTTTTAGTAATAGCAATAATATTTATTATACCGCTTATACCTCAACTAATTTATTGGAAAATAGTAACCGGAAGTTTTATTTACTGGTCATATACCGATGAGGGCTTTCACTTTTTAAACCCAAAGCTTCTTCCCGGATTTTTTGGATTTAGAAAAGGCTGGCTTATTTACACTCCTATTATGATTTTCAGCTTGATCGGTCTTTATTGGTTAAGAAGAGTTAGAGAGTATGCTTTTCTTATTCCGGCTTATTTATCGATAAGCATTTATGTTATTTTAAGTTGGTGGTGTTGGTGGTATGGAGGAAGTTTTGGAATGAGAACCTTTATTGATTTTTATGGGCTTTTAGCTATTCCTTTATGCCTATGTTTTGAAAAGATATTTGAAATAAAAAAGCAGTATATCATTAAGTTTATATCTGCAATTGCTATCCTATTTTTTATTAGTTTAAACATATTTCAAACATGGCAGTATCGAATAACTTTAATTCACTGGGATAGTATGAACTATGAGCTATATAAAGCAGTATTTTTGAAAAGACATTTTCCAGAAAACTATGAAGAGCTTAAAACTCCCCCTGACTACCAAAAAGCAATGATTGATGAAGAAAAAGATTACCGCTAGTTTTTTATAATTTTTAGCGTTTCCGAAAAATTCCTACCTGTTAATTTTAATATATACACTCCTTTAGTGAGATTAGAGTAATCTAGACTTTCCTTTTGATGAAAAAGCCTGTCAGTTTTAACTAATTTGCCTGAAACATCAAACAAAACGGCTTCAATGTTAATTTTTTCGTTACCATCTATTTGAAAATTTATGTTGATAATACCGGATGTTGGGTTAGGAAAAACCTTAAAATTATTGGTAGAAATAATTTGTTCGTTAATTGATGAAGGAGAAAAAAGGTTTATTCCTATTTCATTAAAACCAATGCCTTTCATTTGATACAAGCTATGATAATGTACTTTAATGTATCCGCTATAAGATGAGTTAAAGTAGAGCAGCGCGCTTGTTCTTTCTCCCGGGAATAATGTCAGCGTATCTGACTTTTCTGTCGGGTTTAAGATCCTCCCATCATTTGTAAAAAATGTAGCATTTAATTGAGAGGGAAATTCATATTTAACAGCCGAGTATCCTAGATTTATTAATCGCAATAAAACTGTATCTCCGGCTTGAGCCTGTATTACTTGAGAAGAATCTTGAAAAAGTTGATTTTTTTCAATGCCATTTATTAAAAACCTATCTGGCTTATATTTATTAAATGGACCAATACTCATGTAATCATCGTTCCATGATTTTTGCATATCAGAAGAGAAGTAAATATATTCTTTGGTATAAGTCGGGCCTCCGGTATAAACTTGATTTACTCCACCTTGAGCTTTTACTATAAACACTCCATACATACCCATAGTAACATGCAGAGTAGATGTTACATGACAGTGATACATATAATTACCTGCATGCTTTGCTACAAATCTATAATTACCTGTGTCTACATGAGGCGATACAAAATAAGACAAATGTGGTACTCCGTCATTTGCTTGATCTGCATCTAACCCGTGCATATGAATAGTATGCCCTTCACCTGAAGTATTGTACATAATAATATGAACAGAGTCGCCTTCATTCACAACTAAAGTAGGTGAAGGAAGCTTTGGTTTTGGTGTGCCTTCACTATTGTAAAATGAGTACCCCCAAATATTTGTTGTATCGTTATTATCTAAAAAATGAATGCCATCCATTTTTGATACTAATTCAAACGTTTTTTTGGGTTGACTATAAACCAACGAACAACTAGCTAATATGAAAACAACAATCCACTTCATGGCAT
>CALALS010000031.1 GCA_937925525.1 uncultured Flavobacteriales bacterium
CTTTTTTACCTAATTCAATTATTTTTTCTTTAGAAGGATTTTCAATTCCTTGAATATTTGCTTCGGTTTTACCATAACGCTCCATCGCAGAAGCAAAATCTAAGAATACAGCTTCACCGGTTTTGTTAACTCCAAAACCTGCATCACACCTTTCTTTTGCAGCTCGAGAAGCTACGTCTCTTGGGACAAGATTACCAAATGACGGGTATCTTCTTTCTAAATAGTAATCTCTATCTTCTTCTTTGATGTCTTTAGGTTTTAATTTGCCTTCTCGAATTGCTTTTACATCTTCTATCTTTTTAGGCACCCAAATTCTTCCATCATTTCTTAATGATTCCGACATAAGCGTGAGCTTAGATTGATATTCTCCGCTAACCGGAATGCATGTTGGGTGTATTTGTGTATAGCAAGGATTTGCAAAGAAAGCACCTTGTTTGTGAGCTTTCCATGCCGCTGTTACGTTTGAACCCATTGCATTGGTGGAAAGGAAAAATACATTTCCATAACCTCCGGTACATAATACAACAGCATGTGCTGAATGTCTTTCTATTTCACCTGTAACTAAATTTCTTGCAATAATTCCTCTCGCCTTTCCATCAACAATAACTAATTCAAGCATTTCATGCCTGTTATACATAGTAACTTTTCCTCTAGCAATTTGTCTTGATAAAGCGGAGTAGGCTCCTAAAAGTAACTGTTGCCCTGTTTGACCTTTTGCATAAAATGTTCTAGAAACTAACACTCCTCCAAATGAACGGTTATCTAATAAACCGCCATACTCTCTTGCAAAAGGAACACCTTGTGCAACACACTGATCGATAATATTTGCCGACACTTCTGCTAAGCGGTAAACATTTGCTTCTCTTGAGCGGTAATCACCACCTTTAACTGTATCATAAAATAATCTGTAGGTTGAGTCTCCGTCTCCTTGATAGTTTTTGGCAGCATTTATACCACCTTGTGCAGCAATGGAGTGCGCTCTTCTTGGACTGTCTTGAAAACAAAATGCTTTTACATTATATCCAAGCTCGGCTAACGAAGCTGCAGCCGAACCGCCTGCTAAACCCGTTCCAACAACAATTACGTCAATTAATCTCTTATTGGCCGGATTAACTAAATTAATGTGGTCTTTATAATTGGTCCATTTATCTTTTAATGGTCCTTCAGGTACTTTTGAATCTAGTTTACTCATAGTTACTAATAAACAAAGTGAATGTATAAAGGAATTGCAGCAAATGCCAGAGGAACTAACAATGCAAATGCAAAACCTATTTTTTGAATAATTGGAGTATATTTTTCATGACGTAATCCTAAAGACTGAAAAGCACTTTGAAATCCATGTGAAAGATGAAATGCCACCGCTAACATAGAAAGTACGTATGCCAATGTAAACACTAAGCCCATAGATGCATCTTTAAAAAATGCTATTACAATTGTATGAAGGTCTTTATTTCCATTTGCATCAACACCAATTTCTCCCCAGTGCATATCATACCAAAAGTTCATCATGTGAGTAATAATAAAAACCAATAAAATAGTTCCTAAAATCCCCATGTTTCTTGAAGCCCAAGCTGAATTAGCCGATGGTTTCTCATTATGATATTTAATCGGTCGTGCTTTTCTATTTTGAATAGTTAATAATAATCCGTCAATGGCATGAAAAATTATACTGATGTATGTAACATAACTTAGAATTTTAACCAATGGATTGGTTGTCATGAACTTTGCATATTCATTAAATTGCAACTGGCCTTCTACTCCACCAATAAATAACTGTAAATTACCTGCTAAATGACCAACTAAAAAAAGGCATAAAAACAAACCTGTTAATGCCATCCAATATTTTTTAGCAAGAGATGATTTCAAAAGAACTGATTGTGCCATCGATTTTCTAAATTTTATACAAATTTAAACTACCATTACTATTTATCAAGTTTGATAAAACAATTTATACTATTTCTAAAACAAAAAAGCCGCTCAATAAGTTTGAACGGCTTTCGTAAAAAGATTTAAGTAATTTTTAAAAACTCCAAAGGTCATGTTCTACAAACATGATTTGTTCTTTGATGTCTTCACCTTCTAGTAAGGCGTCAAGACCTCTTTTATAAGAGTCAATAATTCTGTTGTTATATACGTTTGACCATCTTTTAATGTAAGAGTTAAACATTCTTTTCCAGAAAATATCTTCAAATGTTCTTCTTTCGGCATCGTTGTGTCTATTGAATACATCATAGTTTGCAAACACATATCTTGCCTCAGGAAAATAAACCCAAAAAGTAGATGCATATCCTTTAAAGTTTCCGTCCTGATCAATGGCTTCTTTAATTGGCATTATACCCATTATTCTAACATCCATTACCGAACGTTCTCTGTCAAAAAACCAATCTTCCTTGATATAGTATTGCTTTATCCTATCAGGGGTTAGCTCCTGATAAGTGGTTTCAGGAATTAAATCACCTGTAGGATCTTCAGGGTCTTCAACATATATTTGAATAGAGTCTCCTAACTTACCTGTAGCTTGAGCTTTGGTTAAGGCGACTAAAAACTCCTCATCATCATAAGCTGTGAGAGTACCTTCTGTAATGCCTTCTTTAATTACATCAAACAAGCTTTTTCGCTCAGCTAATGGCTCTGTAGGATAATAAAGAGGATGGTTGATTTTCTCTCTCAAGTCTATTACTCTCCATACTCTCCTTGCCCACATTACATCAGCCTCTCGTATTGGAGTATATGGTACTACACGTCTTGTTGGTGTGTTTTCCTTAATGTAAGGACCATCCAGAATTTTTTGTGCATTTGATTCGTTAGTAACAAATACAAACGAAAATGCTAACACTAAAATTAAAACTAACCGTTTCATATTCAACCTCCTTTTATTAATTATAGAGCCTTATATAACTTTTAAAGACACCGGTGGTAACACCCTTTTTGTACCGTCAGGCATACTCACAGTAATCTGCTCAATATATATTTTTTGACTCTTTTTTGCTTTAGAAATTAATGAGGACATTTCACCAGTAAATGAAGCTCCATTACCTCTTATCTCTTTTAATAATCCATCTGAACCAACAGTAGAAAACATAAATGATTGAACGGTTGGAGTAACATCAAAATCGAAGTTCTCCATTTTTGCAACCACTCTACTTACTGCTTGAAGCTGTGCTTTCTGAATTGTAGTAGCACCTGTTTTACCGGCAACATAAGGTGTTGGATCCGGAATTTTCTTAATTCTAAATTCAGCTTCACCCATTTTGGTTTTAACTCCGTCTATATCAGCAAAAACTGTAATTTTTCCTGATTTTCCACTTGATTTTGATGGCCTAACTACCCAGCCTTCTTTACCGCTTTTAGAAATTCCTAAACCTGTGGCAGTAATTTTATCTTGTGGCACAGGCGCTGAAATTGATACCGGGTTTGGCACACCAATGTAAAACACGTTCATTTTGGTAGCCGCAATAGTAGTAGAAGGTGTTCCTACTTCATATTGTGTTTTGTAAGGATAAACTCTATCTCCTTTAGACGTTTTAATTCTAATAAGACCTTTAAGATCATACAAACCAACTGCTGTTGTAGGAATAGCTAAATTACCTCTACCGGCAGACACTTTATCTTCGGGCATTTGTGCCCAAGTTTCTCCGGGAACAACTTCAGTAAGTTTTTCAACTTTCTTTCCTTTCATTAACTTTTCGATATCATAGTTGCCTGTTTTAACTGCTTCAGCATAAGCTGTTGAGTCAAAGTCACCAATGTAAATTTCAGGGTTTTGAGTATCATCATAAGCAGCAGTAAATATCTTTGCTCTAATAGTATCTCCTTTAAGGATAAATCCTTTTTCCATAACACCTAACCCATCTACTTTATTGAAAGATACACCGGCAGCATCAATATTCTCAAACAATAGTTTAAGTGCTTCCGCTTCAGCATTTCTAACATCAGCTTGTAATTTAGAAACCATTGTTACACAAGCTGCCAAAGGAACGTGATAAAAAGTTCCAACAGGCCAAGGCTCTTTCCCTCCGTCAGCATTAATTACTTCATCAGTAGTTAAACCAATTGCAGGGATAAACACTTCATGATAATCTTTAGGAACAATGTCTATTAATCCTTGTCTATAAGCATCAATTTTCTCTTCCAATTTAGCCGCAGAAAATTCTTCAAACCCAGGAACAGCAGTAGGCTTTGAAGGATCTGCCAATCCCATAATCAATGTAGGGATATCATAATTATCTTTAGAAGAAACTCTTCCTAATGGTAAAGTATCTGCTATTTCTTGAGTTACTTTATCGGTTTCTTTAATTAAGGTGATTTTTAATTTTGCTAAATGATCATACATCTCATTGGCAATTTTTTGCACTTCATCAGCTTTCTTTTTCCATGGACCCACCTTTTCCGGTGCCTCTACAGCTGCTGATGCAAATTTTGTATAGATATATGCATTTTTATCTTGAAAGGTGTTTGTAGTAGTCTCAATACCCTTATTGATTAGGATGAAAGCATCTAAGATGTCCTTAGAAACGTTCATCGCTAAAAGGGCCGTAAGTACTAAGTACATCATCCCAATCATCTTCTGTCTTGGTGGTAATTTCCCGCCTCCCATAATATTTTAAAGTTTCAAAGTTATACTTAGTTTTCCTTATGCGTTAGTGCTCATGGCAGTTAACATGTTACCGTAAATTCTATTTAACTTACTTAAGTTAGTAGAAAGTTCAGCAATGTTTTCTTTATACTTCTGAGTATCATCTACAGAGTCATTAAGATTTGACATTAATTGAGACATTCCTGAATACAACTTATTGGTTGTTTCAAAATGTTCTTGAGCTCCTTTGATTTGCATTTCATAAGACTCATTTAATGCTCTTAAATTAGTAGAAAGCTTTTGTAAATGCTCTCCTGTAGAAGAACCTGCTTCAGATGCAGCAGAAAGACCCGTTAACGCCTCAGAAGCCGCAACATAAGTACCCGATAATTCTTTTACTTTTTCAGACGCTCCTTTTAAGCTATTAGCATACTCCTCAGTTGCAACAGAAGCATTAGATATTTCAGAAAGTTTTCCGGCATTGTCGCCTAAGTTTCTTAATCCTTGACCCAAGCTTTCTATTAAAGCAGGTTCAATTTTTGCTTCTTCTAACATTGCATCTAATTGCTCTGTAATACTTCCTTTATCTTCTGCTTCAATTGCTTTTTTACCGTGACCGCCATCTTCATCATGCATTCCGGCTAGTTCAGGATAAACTAAAGTCCAATCTACATCAAAATGAGGAGGTTCAAATGCCGATACGGCAAAGATAACTGCTTCCGTCAACAGCCCGACAATAAGCATCGGTCCTGCACCCGGCCAGTGCTGAATTTTAAATAACGCTCCTACGATTACTACAGATGCTCCTAATCCGTAAAGTAATCCCATAATTTTCTTACCCTTTTTGGTCTCAAATAAAAATTCTACAAATCCCATAGTTTAATTGTTTTAAAAGTTAATAGATAGGTTTATTTTTAATTATTTTAAAGTTTTTAGTTTGAATCGTCTTTTGATCTACCTAGATATGTCATTACATTTCTAAATCCAATGTAACACTTAGCAGTATCTTGGTATTCGTAAGTTCTTGTACTTACATTTAAGTAATATTTCACATCTTTCCATGAACCACCTCTAATTACTTTACGTTTCATAGAAGGAGGATCTTGTTCATTTGCTTCATAAGAATAATCCATGTTTAAATCATGTGCAAAGTTGTAAGCTGACTCATCAAAGGCATTGCTTGTCCACTCGGCAACGTTACCTGCCATGTTGTATAAACCGAAGTCATTTGGATTATAAGAGAAGATATCAACTGTATGGAAACCTCCATCATCAATATAATTACCTCTTAGTGGTTTAAAGTTACCTAAGAAACATCCTCTTGTATTTCTGATGTAAGGACCTCCCCAAGGATACGGGCTTAAATCAAGTCCTCCTCTGGCAGCCCATTCCCACTCAGATTCTGTCGGTAATCTAAAGTCTTGTACATAAGTAATTCCTCTTGCTCCTCTCCATGAGTTTAAGTATGCTGTTCTCCAAATACTAAATGCTCTAGCTTGTTTCCAGCTAACACCTACTACAGGATACTCATCGTAAGCAGGATGCCAGAAATAAGTGTTTGACATTGGTTCATTGAATGAGTAAGAGAAGTCATGCACCCAAGCTAATGTATCAGGGTAAATATTGATAACATCTTTTTTAATAAATACAGATCTATCAATTAAACCTTGAGGTCTGTTTTTACGAGCTGCTGCTTCCTTCCAGTCAATCCACATATATGAATAGTTGAACTTACGAGCATCAAACTCTTTTCTTCTATAATATCTTTCTCCTTCAGATAGATACATTTCTTCCAATGCATCTCTCACCTCTTCATTTCTGTAGTCGATTTTTGCATACCAGTTTAAGTATGGAGGATCTATTTCATTTCCCCATTCATCTTCTAAAATGAAGAACTCTTCTTCAGAAACATTATCTCCTAATAATTGTATCATTAATGAGTCTCTTACCCAATATACAAATTGTCTGTACTCATTATTTGATATCTCAGTTTGGTCAATATAGAATGCCTGTACCGAAACTGTTTTAGATTGAGCTGTTTGTGCATAAGGCACATCTTGGTCGCTTGGTCCCATGTTATAGCTCCCCATCGGGATATACAACATACCATACGGGTCTGGTTGATACCATTCCGGTCTGCCTTGCACACCAATTAATTCTCCGTTATCTGAACTACAAGCGTAAAGTAACGCAACCCCTAATAAAAATAATAACCGTTTCATGTTCCCTCCTTTGTTTTAACCGATTTCTCGGAATGCTTTCGCAAAGGTTTATTTATATAATTAAACGTATTTTTCCCTTTTATATTGTTTTATAAGAATCTTACACTCTTATAAACATTAACTTTTGGTTTTTTCGGTATCTTAAAGCAATAGTTAAGCATTATCTCTGCAGAACCACTGCTATAACTTTTTAACCCACTAGTTGTAACATCATAAGCTAAACCAAGTTTTAAACCCGGAACAGCAACTTCAGTAAAGTCAATTCCTAATAATACTGCTGCAGCATCTTGTACTCTATATGATAGTCCTCCCCATAAAAACTGGTTCCACATTACGTTACAGTTAATGTCTAATTGTGTTGAAGCTGCATCTGTTTTAGCAAATACTGACGGTAATAACTTTAATTCTGAAGTCATATCCCATTCATAACCTGCCATAACATAATAATGTCTTCTTACATTATAGTTATACTGATACTGAGTATTTCCTGTTCCTTGAACTGAAGTTTGAATATCTCCTGATACAACATGCGTAGAAGACAAACCAACATATAATTTTTGAGGAATGTGATAGTATAATCCTGCGCCTAAATTCATAGTGTAATCACTGGCACCGGCATTTGGAATAGCTACATCTTGAGTGTAATCATCAGTAGCAATCCATGCTCCGTTTAGTGATTTATTGTAAAATGCACCATCAATACCAATGCCTAACTCACCAGGACCACCAAAAATATTTCTTCTATAAGAATAGGCTAGTTTACCCATAAAGTTGGTTTCAAAACCTAATTTATCTTGAAAAACAGTTAACCCAACTCCGTGTGTGCCACCAACGAAAGGCATTACAAAAGGTGCATCGGCACTAAATTGCATCGTTTGAGGACTACCGTCAAATCCAATCCACTGCTGTCTAAAAAACATAGTAGCGCAAATGGCATCATTTGTTCCGGCAGCACCCGGGTTAATAGGCACCCTATTAAACATGTTTTGAGTAAACTGATAATCTTGTTGTGCAAAGGCAGAAATGCCAACAACAATAGTAAATACAGAGAGTAATACTTTCTTCATAATAGTGTTTAGTTTATACGCATTTCTCACAATGCGAACTGCTAAGGTATGGAAAAATATTTTGAAACAAAAAATTTTCAACAATAAAAATGTTGATATTTAATTTCATTCTAATTTAAATTAATTTGTGATAGGTCTTTAACCATCTATCGGGAAGCTCGTCATTACAAGCTTTTTGATAGTCTTCATAGGTGCATGGCACCAAATAATGTCTTTGATTTTTTAAAAGCACGCTAGCAGGGTAAGGTATTTGCATCCACCACCGTTGAGATTTGTTACTCTTATAAAAGGCTATATCATGCTCAGATGTTTTAAGTGCCACACTGTACTTAGTATAATTATCTATTGTTCCAACAGGATAGTCATTCTTTCTTTGAAAAACACCCTCTATAAAATACCAAACCATTTGTGCCATTAATTCTGATGTGATAGAACTCCCGGATAAATTTGCATTATAAATTCCAAAAGAAGTAAGCTTATCACTTATTCCTGCATATTTAGCTATTTGACAAGCTTGATGACCATATAATCCATTGGGAGAAGAGTTAAACACATCATTAGCATCAGAGTTTCTGATGGCATCCATATTAAATGACAACATATCAGAGTTTCTTACAATTGGCTCTGCTTGTTCTACGTTACTGCTTATTTCACCCAATCTGTGAAAATCGAAATTTAAACTATCTAACAATTCCTTTTCGGATTCATCAACATAAAAAGATTGAAAAGCAAGGTGACTGTAATTAAACAGGTAGTTAGGTTGATATAATATCACTTTGTTTAACCAGTTAGAGCTTAACAATTCTTCTTCAGGGTTTCCGAGTGGTATTGATTTGCTTATGTGTGTTATATTTATGGTGTGCTCAAATCTTTCATACGCTTTAAAATTTGCAAACGCCAAATCATCTGTTCCTCCTATTATTACAGGTATTATTTTTTTTGAAAGAAGTTCATGCAAAACATCTGCTAATGCAAAATAGGTGTCTTCTTTCTTTTCTCCGGGTATTATATCTCCTAAATCAATTATCTGATTTGGTTTAATGTTTTTTGAAGAAAAAAAACTATAAAACGATTCTCTAAAAAAGTTAGAATTGATAGATTGTATTTTTCCTATTCCTCTGCTTTCGGGAACACCTATTATGGCTACTTTATAATCCTCAAGAGATGTGATTTTAGCATCTTCATTATTAAGTGTAATTAGATTTCCTAATGTTTTTTCAAAATTGTAAGTCTTACGAACTCCAACACCCGAAATCTTTTTAAAATAATGAAGTATTTCCATTGGCTATTTCTTTCTTTTTGCAGCTGCTTTTTTCTTAGGAGCGTTTTCTTCTAGCATTTTCTTTACCTCATCTAAGGTAAGCTTTTCTACATCAAAAGTTTTAGGAAGTTCAATTTTTTGTTTTCCTTTTACAATATGAAATCTTCCCCAACGAGCTTTTTGAACTGAAATACCCTCATCATCCCAACGATGAATATACTTTTCTTTTTCTTTCTTCTTCTTGTCCTCAATTAATTGAACAATGTCATTATGAGACAAATTATCGAAATCGTACTTTTTGCTGACATTGATAAACATTCCGTTCCACTTAATAAAAGGGCCGAAGCGGCCCACTCCTTTTTGAACAGGCATTCCCTCATATTCATCTATTGGCGCATCTGCATCAAGCTTTTGCTTAATTAACTCAATAGCTCTTTTTAAGTCAACAGAACTTATGTCTTCATTTTTGGGGATAGAAATGAATAAGTCATCAAATTTAACGTAAGGCCCAAAGCGACCTTGAGAAACAATTACCTCATGACCTTCATATTTACCAACTGTTTTCGGGAATTTAAAAAGCTCTAGGGCTTCTTCTAAAGTAATTGTATTAATAGCTTGGCTCGATAATAAACTTGCAAACTTAGCTCCTCCCTCATCTTCTGTTTTACCAATTTGAGCCATCGGTCCAAACTTTCCTATCCTAACAATTACAGGTTTTCCGGTTTCTGGGTCTGTTCCTAACTCTCTCTCTCCTGTGGCTCTTTCGGCATTTTCGGTAGTGTTTTCTACATTTTTATGAAATGGATTATAAAACTGTTCAATCATTTTATTCCACTTCAGTTGGCCATTGGCAATTTCGTCAAATTGCTCTTCTACCTTAGCGGTAAAGCCATAATCCATAATACGTTTAAAATACTCATCTAAAAAGTCACTTACTACAATACCTATATCTGTTGGAAAAAGCTTTTTCCTTTCTCTTCCGGCCATCTCCACTTTTTCTTCTTTCTCAATATTTCCGGCTTTCAATTCAATGCTGTTGTATTTTCTTTCCACACCTTCTCTATCTTCTAATACAACATATCCTCTTTTTTGAATAGTAGAAATAGTTGGAGCATAAGTAGATGGTCTTCCTATTCCCAAGTCTTCCATTTTTCTAACTAAGCTTGCCTCTGTATATCTTGCAGGGTAATGTGTAAATCGTTCTACTGCCTGAATAGAATTGTAATTAAGTAAATCCCCTTTTTTGGTGGCGGGTAACAAGCCGCTATCGGCATCTTCTTGTTCATCATCAGTTGATTCAAGATACACTTTTAAAAATCCCTCAAACTTGATTACTTCTCCAGTAGCGATAAATTTTTCTGAAGTATTCGATAACTCTATATGTAAAGTTGTTTTTTCCAATTCAGCTTTACTCATTTGTGAAGCAACTGTTCTCTTCCAAATCAAATCATAAAGTCTCTCTTGTCCGGACTCCACATCAATAGATTTATTGGCAATATAAGTTGGTCGAATTGCTTCGTGAGCCTCTTGCGCATTTTTAGATTTACTGGTATAATTTCTAGGTTCAGAAAACTCTTTTCCGTACAAATTAATTATTTCCTGCTTTGCTGTATTAATGGCTAAATCACTTAAATTAACTGAGTCTGTTCTCATATAAGTAATATGTCCTGCCTCATATAAACGCTGGGCTAACGTCATCGTTTTTGAAACAGAATAACCTAACTTTCTTCCTGCCTCTTGCTGCAACGTAGATGTTGTAAAAGGTGCTGCCGGAGATTTTGTGGTGGGCTTGGTTTCTACACTTGCTACTTCATACTTGGCTTCTGAACATTTTTTCAAAAAAGCATTGGCTTGCTCTAAAGTAGAAAACTTTGTGTTAAGCTCTGCCTTTACTACTTCTCCCTTTTCCGTTTTAAAAAAACCTGTAACCTTATAAGAAGATTCTGATTTAAAATTGGTAATTTCTTTTTCTCTTTCTACAATCAATTTAACTGCCACAGACTGCACTCTTCCCGCAGATAAAGAAGGCTTTACTTTTTTCCATAGAATAGGAGAAACTTCATACCCTACTAATCTATCCAAAACCCTTCTTGCTTGTTGAGCATCAACCAAATTCATGTCAATACCTCTAGGTTTTTCAATTGCTTTTTGAATAGCATCTTTGGTAATTTCATGAAAAACGATTCGTTTTGTCTTTTCTTGCTTTAAGCCAAGTGCTTCAAATAAATGCCAGGAAATGGCTTCTCCCTCACGGTCCTCATCCGATGCTAGCCAAACAGTCTCTGCCTCCTTTGCCATTTTTTTCAGTTCGCTAACTACTTTCTTTTTGTCTGCAGGTATTTCATAATCAGGGGCAAAATTATTTTCTACGTCAACGGAAAGTTTTTTGGAGTTAAGGTCACGAATGTGTCCAAAACAAGAACGTACGGTAAAATCTTTTCCTAAGAATTTTTCGATTGTTTTAGCTTTGGCAGGTGACTCAACTATGACTAAATTTTTAATCATAAGGCAGTGTTTTTAGGCAATATCAACAGTTTTTTGTTAATAATGATGGCGACAAAGAAAAATAATAATTTCCTTATCTACCAAACATTTGAAAAAGATTTTTTACTATATAATATTACATATTATATAATTTTTGGGATTTATTAACAATTGTTCAGACTGACATTTTGGCACTAATTTCCTTTTACTTAACTTTGCAATCCCTTATTATATGTGGAATAAATGCTAGAAGTAGAAAATAAAGAAATCATTGAAGAAAAACAGGGTGAAGCGCTGGAATTAGAAGGCTCTTCAGAAAACAACAAAAAAGTTTATATTGAGAGTTATGGCTGTCAAATGAATTTTTCTGACAGTGAAATAGTAGCTTCTATTCTAAATAAGAACGGATACAACACAACTAAACAAATTAACGAAGCTGATGTTGTCTTTTTAAATACTTGCTCAATAAGAGATAAAGCCGAGCAAACTGTTAGAAAAAGGTTGACTGAGTTTCAAGGGCTAAAAAAAGAGAATCCAAATATGGTTGTTGGCATACTTGGCTGTATGGCAGAACGACTAAAATCAAAATTGTTAGAAGAAGAAAAATTAGTTGATTTAGTTGCCGGCCCTGATGCTTATCGTGATTTACCATCACTCTTATTAGAAACCGAAGAAGGAAGTAAAGCTGTAAATGTTATCTTATCAAAAGAAGAAACCTATGCGGACATTAATCCTGTTAGATTAGGGGGGAATGGCGTCACCGCATTTATTTCAATAACCAGAGGTTGTGACAATATGTGTTCTTTTTGTGTGGTGCCTTTTACCAGAGGAAGAGAAAGAAGCCGAGACCCAAAAACCATTGTACATGAAGCAAAATACCTTTTTGAACAAGGTTATCGGGAAGTTACTCTTTTAGGACAGAACGTAGATTCATACTTATGGTTTGGCGGTGGACCAAAAAAAGCATTTAATAAGCTGACCCAAGAGGAGCAAAACTCCTCAGTAAACTTTGCTAACTTACTAGAAATGGTTGCTCAAGTTAACCCTGATTTGAGAATAAGGTTTTCTACCTCAAACCCACAGGATATGACTGATGAAGTTCTTCACGTAATGGCTAAACATGAAAATATTTGTAATTATATTCATTTACCCGTTCAATCCGGCAATACAAGAGTTCTTGAAATGATGAATAGAGGCTATTCAAGAGAACTGTATTTAAAAAGAATTGAAGCAATTAATAGAATTATTCCGGACTGTGCTATTTCAACAGATATTATAAGTGGTTTTTGTTCAGAAACAGAAGATGAGCATCAAGACACCCTGAGTTTAATGGAACAAGTAAAGTATCATTACGCCTATATGTTTAAATACTCTGAAAGACCCAATACTGCGGCCGCAAAAAAGTTCAATGACGATATACCTGAAGAAGTTAAATCTAGAAGATTGACCGAAATTATTGCATTACAAAGAGAGCATTCACACGAAAGAAACAAAAGGGATATTGGGAAAACATTTAAAGTTTTAGTAGAAGGAATCTCTAAAAAATCTGACCAAGAGTTATATGGGCGTACCTCACAAAATACAGTTTGTATTTTCCCAAAAGAAACCTTTAAAAAAGGTGACTATGTAAATGTTTTAATAGAAAGTTGTAGCTCTGCTACACTTTTCGGTAAAGTTGTTGAAAAAGCATAATCGTTATGGATATTCAACAAATAAAACAACGTTTTAAAATAATTGGAAACTCTGCTGCCCTTAACAGAGCAATAAATATTGCTTTGCAGGTCTCCCCAACCGATTTATCTGTTTTAATTACCGGAGAAAGTGGAACAGGAAAAGAAGTAATGCCTCAAATTATACATCAACAAAGTGCTAGAAAACATAACAAGTACATTGCTGTAAACTGTGGTGCTATACCTGAAGGAACAATAGATTCAGAATTGTTTGGACATGAAAAAGGATCATTTACCGGAGCTACCAATGCTCGTTCAGGGTATTTTGAAGAAGCTGATGGCGGAACAATTTTTTTAGATGAGGTAGCTGAACTCCCTATTCAAACGCAAGTAAGATTACTAAGAGTACTAGAAACAGGTGAGTTTATTAAAGTGGGTTCATCAAAAGTTCAAAAAACTGACGTAAGAATTGTAGCAGCAACCAATGTAAATATTCCCGAAGCCATTAAAAAAGGAAAATTTAGAGAGGACTTATATTATCGTTTAAACACCGTTCCCATTGAAGTTCCTCCTTTGAGACATAGAAAAGAAGATATCCATTTATTGTTTAGGAAATTTGCTGCTGATTTTGCCGAAAAATACCGAATGCCAACTATTCATTTAACAGATGAGGCTGTTAATATTCTTGAGAATTATGCCTGGCCGGGAAACATTAGGCAATTAAAAAATGTTACGGAACAAATCTCCGTGATTGAAAAAAATAGAGCAGTTACCGGAGAAGTACTTTATAAATATTTACCTGAAAATGCTTCACGAAGCCTACCAGTAGTATATGCGAAAGAAGAAAGTGCAGAAACGCTAACTGAACGGGAAATCTTATACAAAGTTTTATTTGACTTAAAAAACGATGTTACAGATTTAAAGAAAGTTGTATTTGAATTAAGCAACAATCCGAACGCTATTAAAAGTAGTGAGCAAAATACCACTATTGTAAAAAAATGGTTGAAAAATGATGAACTTGATGTGCCGTCAAAAATTGAATTATTTAAACCTTCTGTTACACATCACGAAGAAGAATTCCATCATACCGAAGATGAGGATGAGGATGCAAAGCTTTCGCTAACTGACCATGAAAAAGAGCTCATAGAAAAAGCCTTAGAAAAACACAAAGGAAAAAGAAAGTACGCTGCTGAGGAATTAGGAATTTCAGAAAGAACACTTTACCGAAAAATAAAAGAATACGAAATAGAGTTATAGTACTACATGAGTAATAAACCCTTTTATACTTTCCTTAAACCTCTATATTACTTAATAATAGTTGTTGGGCTTTTTTCATGTGGCATATATTCTTTTACAGGAGCAAAACCATGTGCCGAATGTAAAACAGTTTCTGTTCAATATTTCGAAAATCTATCTAGTCTTGGCTCTCCAAACTTAAGTCAACAATTTACGGAAGCATTAAAAGATATATTGATAAGACAATCAAGCTTAAGCTTGATTAACAAAAATGGCGACTTGGCTTTTGAAGGAAACATTACTGAGTTTAATGTAAAACCGGTTTCTATTCAAGCTAACGAAACAGCTTCGTTAAACAGATTAACCATTTCTGTTAAAGTAAAATATGTGAATTCAAAACAACCGGAGCAAAACTTTGAAAGAACTTTTACAAGATTTTCAGATTTTGACAGTACAAAAGATTTTGCTCAAATAGAAACTCAATTAGTTGAAGACGTTAACTCTCAGCTTGTTCAAGATATTTTTAACGCAGCTCTCAGCAATTGGTAAGTTCAAACTACATATCTACCTCTATTGAAAAACCGCTTCTGCTTTCTAACGAAGATATTAAACAGCTAGAAGACATTTTAGAAGTATATCCTTATTTTCAAACGGCACACTTGCTTCATGCCAAAGCTCTAAAAAACACAAACTCCATAAAGTTTGAAAAAATTCTTCCGCTTAAAGCTGTTTATGTTTCTGACCGTGAAAAGCTATATGACCTTATTCAATTAAAAAACAAAACATCAGAAATTTCGGTAGAAACCATTGAGAAAATTAATATCACCCAAAAAGACGCTCAACAAATTGAAAAAGAAGAAGTTGCTATACCAAAAACGGAAAAGAAAAAGCAGGACATTATCTCTGATTTTATAAAAAAAGAAAAGCAAAAGTCCGAAATAGAATATGATGTAGAAAAAGACATTAAAAAACTAGAAGAGAACTACATTTCTTCTGTTGAAAGCGTTGGATACTTTGAAGAAGTTAAAGAAGACATATCAAAGGAAGAAATTCAATCTCTGATTAAAGAAAAGCCAAAAAAGGAAAACCTGCCTAGTAAACAAACATTCTCTCAATGGCTAGATATGTTTGCTGAAGAGACCAAAACCAAAGAAACTGATATAAAGCCAATACAAGAAAAGTCGTTTGAAACTACTAAACCTCCGACAAAAAAAGAATTCTACAATCCGGCAAAAATGGCTCAAAAAAGTGTAGAAGAGAATGATGAAATCATTACCGAAACATTGGCGAAAATTTATGTCATGCAAAACAAAATAGACAAAGCAATAGCTGCCTACGAGAAATTAAGTTTGAAAATTCCCGAAAAAAGTAGTTACTTCGCAGCCCAAATTTTAATTTTAAAGAAAAAAACAGACTAGTATGGCAGCAGTTGTAACCTTCTTAATCATTGTCATCTGCATTCTTTTAATGTTAGTGATATTAGTTCAAAACCCAAAAGGTGGTATCTCTAGCAACTTTTCAGGAATGAACCAAATTGGCGGTGTAAAAAGAACCGTAGATTTTTTAGAAAAATCAACTTGGACATTGGGTATTGCATTAGTTATTTTAAGTATTGTGTCTGCCACATTGTTAAGTGGAACACCTACTACAGCAGAACAAGCTACAGAAAGTGAACTAAAAGACGTACAAACGGCTACTCCTCAATTACCGGTTAATGCTCCGGTTGACAATGGAGTTCCTTTACCGGCTCAAGGTCAACCAATCCCTGGAGGAGAAGATGGGCAGCAAACCCCACCTGAAGAGCCAGCGAATTAAAAAATTAAACAGAAATCCTGACAAGCTGTCATTAAACTGACAGCTTTTTTTGTCTTTATACCATAACAATGGAAGTTTTGTCACCTTTTTATTTAAAATCCTATTTGGCACAAAATCTGACAGAAGCTGAATCGTAAAATTTAAGTTTAACTTTAAAATTATATAAACCATGGGAGTGAATATCACACCGCTAGCTGACAGAGTTCTTGTAGAACCTGCTCAAGCCGAAGAAAAAACAGCAGGAGGAATTATCATTCCGGATACTGCAAAAGAAAAACCACAAAGAGGTAAAGTTGTTGCCGTAGGCAACGGAAAAAAAGATGAGCCATTAACCGTAAAAGCAGGAGATAACGTGCTTTATGGAAAATACTCAGGAACTGAAATCAGTATAGAAGGAAAAGACTATCTTATCATGAGAGAGTCTGACATTTATGCTGTAGTGTAAATCATTTTTTAGTTAAACAATTAAAAACATAAGTAAAATGGCAAAAGATATCACGTTTGAAGTAGAAGCTAGAGACAAACTAAAAAAAGGAGTTGACACTTTAGCTAATGCTGTAAAAGTTACATTAGGCCCAAAAGGCAGAAATGTAGTTATTGATAAAAAATTCGGAGCACCACACATCACTAAAGATGGTGTTACAGTTGCAAAAGAAATAGAATTAGCTGATGCAATTGAAAACATGGGAGCTCAAATGCTAAAAGAAGTTGCTTCTAAAACTGCTGATGATGCAGGAGACGGAACAACTACAGCAACAATATTAGCGCAAGCAATTGTTACTGCAGGTTTAAAAAATGTAGCAGCAGGAGCAAATCCAATGGATTTAAAAAGAGGAATTGACAAAGCTGTTCTTGCCGTAGTAGCAGAACTTAAAAAAGTATCCAAATCTGTTGGTGATGATATTAGTAAAATAGAGCAAGTAGCTACTATTTCTGCTAACAATGACAACAACATTGGTAAACTTATTGCTGAGGCAATGGGCAAAGTAAAAAAAGAAGGTGTTATTACTGTTGAAGAAGCTAAAGGAACTGATACAACTGTAGAAGTTGTTGAAGGTATGCAATTCGACAGAGGTTACCTTTCTCCTTACTTTGTAACTGATGCAGAAAAAATGCACGCTGACCTTGAGTCACCATACATCTTAATTTACGATAAAAAAATCTCTAGTATGAAGGATTTACTTCCTGTACTAGAAAAAGTAGCTCAATCTGGCAAGCCATTATTAATTATTGCTGAAGATGTAGATGGTGAAGCACTGGCTACACTAGTAGTAAACAAATTAAGAGGTGCACTTAAAATAGCAGCCGTTAAAGCTCCTGGATTTGGAGACAGAAGAAAAGCAATGTTAGAAGACATCGCTATTTTAACAGGTGGTACTGTTATTTCTGAAGAAAGAGGTTACAAATTAGAAAATGCTGACCTAACTTATTTAGGTACTGCTGAAAAAGTAACTATTGACAAAGACAATACTACTGTAGTTAACGGTGCAGGAAAAACAGAAGACATCAAAGCAAGAGTTAATCAAATTAAAGCTCAAATTGAAACTACAACTTCTGATTACGATAGAGAGAAACTTCAAGAAAGATTAGCAAAACTTTCAGGTGGTGTAGCTGTACTGTACGTAGGTGCTGCCACAGAAGTTGAAATGAAAGAGAAAAAAGACAGAGTTGACGATGCTTTAGCTGCAACAAGAGCTGCCGTTGAAGAAGGAATTATTCCTGGTGGTGGCGTAGCTTACATCAGAACACTTGCCGGTTTAGACAAACTAAAAGGAGACAATGATGACGAACTAACTGGTATTACAATTGTAAAAAGAGCAATTGAAGAACCACTTCGTCAAATTGTAGCCAATGCAGGTGGTGAAGGCTCTGTAATTGTACAAAAAGTAAAAGAAGGAAAAGGTGATTATGGCTATAATGCCAGAACCGAAACTTTCGAAAATTTATTTGATGCAGGTGTAATTGACCCAACTAAAGTAGCTAGAGTTGCTTTAGAAAATGCGGCATCTATTGCAGCAATGTTACTTACTACCGAGTGCGTAATTTCTGATCAAAAAGAAGAAGAGCACGGACACTCACATGCCGGAATGCCTGGTGGCATGGGCGGAATGGGTGGAATGATGTAGTAGTTTTTTCATAGTAGATAGGCAAAAGACCCTGTTCGTTTATTCGAATGGGGTTTTTTGTTTTTCTATAAAAAGATAATTTTACTTCTGCTAAAAAAATAAAACATGAAAAAGCAATTGAAATATATTCTCATTAGCACTACAATTATTTTATTGGAAGCATGTGCTAGTATGTTCAACGGTGCCGTTTTGCCAAATCAATGCAAAGAGTGTAAAGTAATAAATACCGAAACTGGTGCAACAGAATGGAAAATAGAAGGTTGTGGAAGTGAAAATACCGGACTAGAAGAAAAAGCAAAGCAACAAGCCTATGATTTAAGTAGAACAGGGAACAACCTTTGTAAGCTTGAAGTACAGTGTAGAAGCTGGAAAAAAGACCCTGACCAAACTCAATAAACTTTATTTTTCGCTTCCAAAACTTCCAGATAATCAAATAAAAAGCCCGAAAAAATAGTTGGTCTGATATATTAGAGTACCTTTGCGTCACATTTTTAAATTATTACAATGAATAAAGGCACAGTAAAATTCTTCAATGAGACCAAAGGATTTGGTTTTATTACAGAAGAAGGTAACAACAAAGAACATTTTGTACACGTATCAGGATTGATAGATGAAATCCGTGATGGCGATGCAGTTGAATTTGAACTACAAGAAGGTAAAAAAGGATTGAATGCAGTGAACGTAAAAGTAATTTAATATTTACGCTTTAATTTTTTAAAACACCAAAAGCCTGTCAATACTTATTTTGATAGGCTTTTTTTATTCACAGAAAAAAACGTATATTATAGCAAATCAAATTTATGGGTAGATCACAAGAAACATTTAACAAGAAAGAAGTTAGAAACAAAAAAGAAAAAAAACGTAAAGAAAAAGAAGCTAAAAGACTAGCAAGAAAAGAGCAAGAAAAATCTGGTAAGCTAGATGACATGATGGCTTACGTTGATGAAAACGGAATGATAGTGGACACACCTCCAGACCCTACCAAAAAAAGTAAAATAAAAGCTGAAAATATTGAAATTGGTGTTCCCAAAAGAGAAGCTGCCGAAGAAGTTGACCCTGTTAGAAAAGGAGTGGTTTCTTTCTATAACGACTCAAAAGGTTATGGGTTCATTAAAGAAAAAGATACCAATGAAAGCTTTTTTGTTCACGTAAATAATATTGAAGAAGAAATAAAAGAAAACAACATGGTTACTTTTGAAATTGGCAGTGGCCCCAAAGGACCAACTGCTATTAAAGTGAAAGTGATAAGATAGTTTTTATCCAAGGAGTTTTTTCGTAACTTGCAATAGTTTTAAAACCAAAACTTTATGAAAAAACTCTATCTCTTTTTAGTGTTTGCATTTTTCTTTTCTCTTTTTCAAGCGCAAACATTAAAACCATCTATCGGCTTATCGTCAGTTCCTCAAAATACCGACCCAATTTGCAACATTCCTACTTACACAGGTAGTTTTTACACATCAGGAATCTCAGCGGGAGATACTATGGCTGACTTTACACTATATACTTTAGCCGGAGATACAGTTAACCTTGCACAAGAGTTGCAAGACAAAAAACCAATTTTGTTGGTTACAGGAAGTTATACCTGTCCCGTTTTTAGAAATAAAATGGTGGACTTGGATAATGTTGCTTCCACTTATGGAAACGCTTTAAAGATTTTCATTGTTTATGTGGTAGAAGCACATCCCGATATTGATGTAAGCCCGTATAGCGGCACCGTTTGGACAACCGGACAAAACCAACAAGATGGCGTGTTGTATCGTCAGCCCACAACTTATGGTGAACGAAAAGCGGTAGTCGATAGTATGATAAACAATATGGGCATTACACATGAAATTTTAATTGATGGACCATGTAACGAATGGTGGAACTATTACGGCCCTGCACCCAATAATTCTTATCTAGTTGACACCAATGGTATAGTTTTTACCAAGCACGGCTGGTTTGACAAAGCACCAGATGATATTTTTTGCGATATAGATAGTTTATTTGGAAATCCACCATGCACGCCTCCGGCCACAGGAGGAACATTTATTTGGAAATTAGACAATGATAGCACAACAAATGGCGCTCCGGGACAAGTGCTAAGTGTAAAAGGAAAATTGATAAACAACTCTAATGCTTCTGCAAGCATTGAAATTATAAGGCTTCAAAATAATGTGCCAACAGGATGGAGTTCTGCTATGTGTGTTGACATTTGCTTAGCCGATTGGGTGGATACCACTACATTTATTTTAGCTGCGCAAGACACACAATCCTACACCATGTATTTTTATACCGACTTAACCGCTAGTGCAAGTGGGCAAACAACTATTGGTTTTAGAAATACTGCTGTTCAAAACAACAGATTTAGGCAAAACTTTTATGCCAACACTTGGGCAACAGGGATTAATAATCATCAGAAAAATGGTGAGCTAAAGGTTTACCCTAATCCAAACAATGGGGCATTTACTGTTTCATTCGACAATGTTGATGATGAAAAATACCAACTCATTATTTACGATGTATCCGGTAAAAGAGTGCTAGAAGATTTTATTCTTTCCTCTCAAAAACATATCCACTTCAATGGTTTTGAAAAGGGAGTTTATTTTATAGAGCTCTACTCAGCTCATCAAAATTTTTATCAAAAAATAATTGTTGAATAAATGAAAAAGTCATTTGTCATTCTATCATCCATTTTGCTTTTGGGAGCTTGTAAAAACGACTGCCCCACAGAAACTAAAACCATTGAAAAAGAAGTTGAAGAAATAGTTGAAGTTCCTGAAAAAATTGACTTCCCTTCGCTTGATAGCATATTAGTCGTAGCAAATTTATATCATGTAAATGATTCTGCACCTGTAATTGTTTTATGCCACCAAGCCAGATTTAATAAGTTTGAATACAACGGCATTGCCAAAACATTGCATGAAAATGGATTTAACTGCTTGGCTATTGACCAGCGTTCTGGCGGACCATTAATTGAAGAGTTTAACGAAACCAAACTTCATGCAGAAATGGAAGGCAAACCCACCGACTTTTTAGATGCAGAACAAGATATTATTGCAGCCATTAATTATGCAGCTAAAAAATACAACCAAAAAGTAATTTTATGGGGAAGTTCGTATTCTTCCACTTTGGCAGTTCATATCGGTACCGAAAATGAAAACGTAAAAGCAATTGTATCGTTTAGTCCCGGAAATTATTTTGACGCTGAAAAAGGAAACATGCTAGAAAAAATAAAAGCATGTAATAAACCTATGTGGCTAACTTCTTCAAAGCCTGAGGCAGAAGAACTAAGCAAATATTTGAGCGAAGTTCAACTTAAAGAAAACCAAATGCAGTTTGTTCCGGACTCAACCGGAGAGCATGGCTCCAGAGCTTTATGGAAAACGAATCCACACCACACACAATACTGGAATTCCTTAATGCCTTTTTTAGAGAAATTAAAAAACTAGTTTTTTGGAAAAAATATCCCCTTGAGGGGAT
>CALALS010000032.1 GCA_937925525.1 uncultured Flavobacteriales bacterium
TTAAGGAGTTAGAGGCAGAATCATATTCTCCAATATAAATTTCAGGGTTTTGTGTCGTGCTAAAAGCCGCCACAAAAACATCTGCTTCGTACTTTTCTCCTAACATTACATAACTGGAAGTGGGAATAAGCTTTGCCGCAATGGTGTCAAACTTAAAATCATACTTGCTGAGAGACTGCATGAGCTTACTTAGCACTTCATGTTCGGCATTTTTTATGTCTGTTTGTATTTTAGATAAAAGCGTAATAGTTGCCGCCAGCGGAGTATTATAAAACGTAGCTACTTCCCAATTTTGCTGACCTTCATGTGTCAGCACATCTTCCGTTTTTATATCCAGTTTTAATGAAGCTCTGTCTTTTTCATCTACAATATTGGTTAAAGATGTTTTATAATCTGCCAACTTTTCTTTTAACTCTCTTGCTATTCCATTAGAACCGTCTTCACTTTGACCAATTAATAAAAGCGTAGGAATATCATAGTTATCTTTATTGGTAACAGATTTTAGCTTTATGGTATCTGCCGTTTGCTGTTCCAGCTTGTCTGTTTCCTTAATCAGCTTTGTTTTAAGCTCATCCAAATATCTAATCATTTCATTAGAAAGCGTTTTTACTTCTTGAGCTTTTTGCCATATCGGTGTTACTTTTTTAGGGTCAATGGCTTTGGCGTTGTCAAGGTCGGCATAAAGTAAATTATTTTTTTCTTTATAATTTACCAAAGTGTTTTCCAGTCCGTTGTTTACCAATATGAAAGCATCTAAAATATCTTTTGATACATTTAGTGCTAATAATGCGGTGAGTACTAAGTACATCATACCAATCATTTTTTGTCTGGGTGATAATTTATTTCCTGCCATAGCTTTAAGTTTTAAAGTGAGGACAATACTTTTTAATTGGGGTATTGCTTTCCCATGTCATCCAATAAGCTTGGCTGACGAAAGACCTCTGCGCAGGAGTTCGAAATCTTTATTTAGATTCTACTATTAGAATGCGGGATTCAAAAAAAGATACAAGTAAATTGAAAATATTTTGTGTCTTTTTTAAAAAAGTGCGTTGTATAGTTAGATTTGGATAAGTTTTATGGCGTTTTCTTTTTTTAGAAAAAATATAATTGCGGTTAATTCTGAAGAAGAATTAATCAACTTAGCGAAAAAGGACAGTCGCTATTTTGCGCCTATTTATAAGCGATATCACGAACAAATATTCAGGTTTATTTATCAAAGAATGGATAGCATTGATGATGCCGATGACATCACATCACAAGTGTTTTTAAAGGCGTTGGTTTATTTACCCAAATACATTAATAAAGGCTTTCCTTTTTCTTCTTGGTTATACAGAATTGCTTTAAATGAGGTAAATATGTTTTACAGAAAAACAAAAAAGTCACGCCCCATTAATATTGACGAAAATGAAATAAAAGAGATTATTGAAGAAGCTAATGAAAATTATAGCGATGAAAACAGAGAAAAGCTATTGCAGCTTCTTGGTCAACTGGAAGAAGATAAACTGACTTTAATTGAAATGCGATTTTTTGAAAAACGATCATTTAAAGAGATAAGTGAATTGTTAGGAATAACTGAAAACAACGCTAAAGTGAAGACCTATAGATTGCTGGAAGAGATGAAGAAAAATATGTTGTAATATTGTGAGCATAAAGAAAATGTCTGAAAAGAAAAAGTATAGAATTAAGATTAATAGAAAGCGACTTTCAAAAGAAGAAATTGAAAAGCGACAGAATATTGGTAAAGTTTTAAGACATCACAGATTGATGACTAAGCGCCCAGTTTATCGTAGAAAAAGATTTTACTTTATCCTATTCTTAATTTTATTACTACTGTACTTGATTTTTTCTGAAGGGTAAAACCACTTCAATCAAAAGTTTTAGCAGAATCAGAAACAGAAGAATGAATTAACTCTAATTCCTTTTCGGTTAAATGTCTCCATTTTCCGGTAGGGACATCCAAACCAATATGCATGATGCGTATGCGCTTTAGCTTTACTACTTTATAATCTAAGTATTCGCACATTCTTCGTATTTGTCGGTTTAGCCCTTGGGTTAATACTATTTTAAACTTTTTATCGCCTATTTTTTCTACTTTACATTTACGGGTAACGGTATCTAAAATAGGAATTCCGTTGCTCATTTTTTCAATAAACTCATCTGTTATGGGTTGGTTAACGGTAACCAGATATTCCTTTTCATGATGGTTTCTGGCTCGTAGTATTTTGTTTACAATATCGCCATCATTGGTAAGTAAAATAAGTCCTTCACTAAACTTGTCTAATCTGCCGATAGGGAAAATACGGGTAGGATAATTGATAAAATCAATGATATTATCGGGCTCTTTTTCAGTGTCGGTGGTGCAAACAATTCCGGGAGGTTTGTTTAATGCAATGTAAACCGGTTTTTCTTCATTGTCTTTTACCAATTTTCCATCCACTCTAACTTCATCATCTCTGGTAATTTTTGTTCCCAGTTCAGGAACTTTTCCGTTTATGGTTACTCTTCCTTCTTCAATTAATTT
>CALALS010000033.1 GCA_937925525.1 uncultured Flavobacteriales bacterium
ACATAGTGGTTAGTTATTTTATATTAAATTTTAATAGGCTTTGGTTTTCTATAAAACATTCTAGTGTATCTCCAATATTAACAGCGCTAACTCCGGCAGGTGTTCCGGTAAAAATTAAATCGCCCATTCGTAAGGTTACAAACTGTGAAATATGGCTAATGATTTTAGAAAAATTAAAAATCATGTTTTTAGATTCGCCTTGCTGAACAGTATTATTATTTACGGTTAAGTGAAACTGAATATTTTCTTTGTTTTTTAGTGAATCAATAGCAATAAATTTTCCTACAGGGGCAGAATTATCAAAAGCTTTGGCTTTTTCCCAGGGCAATCCTTTTTTCTTTTGCTCTTGCTGAATGTCTCTTGCCGTAAAGTCAATACCTACTGAAATTTCTGAATAATACTTGTGGGCAAATTCTTCCGCTATGTGTTTACCCACTTTATTGATTTTGATAACCAACTCCAGTTCGTGATGTAAATCTTTGGAAAAAGAAGGATATACAAACGGATGCCCGCTGTTTAAAATAGCGGTATCGGGTTTTAAAAAGAATACAGGTTCTGTAGGAACATCATTGTTTAATTCCTTAGCATGGTCGGCATAATTTCTACCAATGCAAATAATTTTCATTTGTTTTTTTTATTGCTTTTTAATTGAAAAAGCTTAAAATCTTTTGCAAAGGTGAGGTATTAAGCCGCTAAATTATAAGTGAGAGTAGGGGAGTTATTAACGAAGTTATTAAAAACGGCTGCTCAAATTGAGCAGCCTTTTAAAAGAGGAGTTAATTTTACTCCTTCATGAGCTTATCTCTATAAATAGCTTTATCATGATTATATATGTTAATGATGTAAATGCCCTTAGGAAGCTGTTGAACAGAAAGCTCAATTAATTCCGTTTCAGTAGTAATTTGTTTTTCAAGAACTACCTGCCCAAGCGAATTAGTAATAACAACTCTGTCGGCACTATTTTCGTTAAACACAACAAAAACACTTCCTGAAGTAGGATTAGGATACATTTTAATGTTATTCTGCATCATGAGTTTTTGTTGTGTTTCGTCAGAAGTACTTCCAATTCTTGAGCTGCTAAAAACAAGCGGTTCGGCAACTGGGTCAATAATAGAATCGTTAAGAAGCATTAATAATGCCTCAGCATGCACACAACTGATGCGGTCGGTAGGGTCGTAAGCAATAGAACCTATGTTTCCAAGTAAGGCAGAATCTGTTCTTAAATGAGTACAAATATCAGGACAATAAGCAAGACTGTTATTAATACTAGCCATATCAGTAAACCTAGGATTAGAATAAGTACCTCCACCAATACCTGTTCCTATGGTATCTATCTGGTCAGACGCACCCGAAGTATCTTTCATTAAAATAAGCAGTTCGCAAAGCTCTTGCCTTCTTGTAGAGTATTGATCTGCCTCTGCCTCTAAAATAACCTTTATACTGTCTAGCGGAGCAACTTCATTAGTATCGTTTAAGAAAAAACGAATTTTTTCATCAATTGCAAGATAACGTTCTCTATCAAAATAATTATTGTCGGCAGCTAAATCCTGCATAGGAGAATTACCTGCTTGTGACGCATTTATTTGATTTTTAATGCCTGCCGGTAAATTCATACCGTTTAGGTAATCCATTACTTTTTGGCTCAATGGAGAATTAGCTAAAATTACCTGCTTAATATGCCCGCTTGAAGGATTTTTTGCCAAAAACGCTATTAATACAGTATCACTTAAATACGGAGAGTACTGCATCATCAGGTTTTTTAAATTTCCACCATTAGTTGAGGAAATTTGGTTAAGCAAACCTGCTGTATTTCCCCCATCTATCAATGAAAGATTAGCAGCCATAGCATTATCCATATCACTCACACGCTGATTAATTTGTGCAAACAATGTGGCTTTTGATTTACCTGTGTTTATTTTACTCGGACATGATTTTGTAGGGTCAAAATAAACCGGATTGGCTGTATTAAAACAGCTTTTTGTGGTAATGTTTAAGGTTGAATAAACATCAGGAGTAGTAATGGCATCGGCATGATGGTCATACGAAATGGTTAATACTGTTGGGTTTGCAAAAATATCATAGTGTGCCGGATAAGCTCCGTTATGTGTGTGGCTGAACCTGTTTCCTGCCGGAGATTTTAAATAATTAGGATCAATGGGAGATAAGCACCTTCCCTGCTGATATTCAATTTGTCCTGAAGTAACGGTTAAATCTGCTTCATACAAGTTATTGTAAAAGCGATTACATATCCACTGTAGTCCCGAATCGTTAGGGTGAGTAATCCCATTTTGTGTGGCATTGGTAGCTTCACTTTGTCCCCCAATTTTTATGTCATGAAATTCATTTCTGTAAATGGTATTTCTTGCCGTACCCGAATTTCGTACAATAATACCGTACGTATTTGCCGGACCGCTAACCAGCGGATCATTAAAATCAGTAAACTCATTCTCCTCCACTTGGTAGCCTGTGCAACCATTCATATATAAGCCTACACAATTGAAAATATAAGGATTGGGAGCAGCCGCTTTATATACCTCAAAATCATTTTGAATAATAGTAGCATTGTCCACACCACTTTTATAGATACCAAAATGATTGTTAGTGTATTTACATTCTATAGAACGTATAGTCCTTTTTCCCAGACTGTTTACGGCATAAATACCGTAATTTAAGTTTGCAAATGTACTTCTGTCTCCGTTAGAGCAAGGATAAAAGGAGCATTTTGTATTTACGGTAAAATCTGCATTTATGCTAAATATGCCATTTCCTCTGGCAGAGCCTGTTGGCATTAAAGCATTGGAATTTAAAAAATCACAACCGGTAAAAATAATACCATCTACATTTACCAGTGTTGCATGACGTTGTGGAGGCACATTTGTTTTTAAGCTTCCTCTGGTTTCAAAAACGGTATTGGTAAAACCACTTACATTTTTTACGTTATTGTTATTAAAAGTTCCCTGATAATTATAGATAGAAACACCTGTAATGTTATCATAAAAAAAGCTGTTGGTGGCTTTTATTACGCCACCCGCATAAGCGGTATTATTTACACCTCCTTTTATTTTACCGGTATAGGCTGCATTTTTCGCATGTTCTATAATACTACCGTTTATCATTTCTAATTTTCCTTGTTGACTAATGGTATAGGGTATTTGTGGTAAATTTTGGTAGCCGTAAACTTCTACACCCATCCACATATCGTCTCCGCAGCGGTCGTCAATGGTAAAGGTAGTATTATCTAAAATTAGCCTACCACCTGGTTGGCTGCCGTTACCTCTTTCTATTACCACATTTGCAGTTGGGGCAAAGTTAATGCTCATATTTTTTAGAGTAAGAGTTACTCCGGCAGGGATTCTTAGTTCGTCTTGTATGGTTATTTCGTTATCGTTATTAGGGTTGAGCGGATGATTGAACATACCGGTATAAGTGCTTGTAGTAGATTGGGTGTAGTTAAAGTGATCGTAGGTATTAAATAATACACAACATTCTTTATTGTCTTGATAATGTTTAAAGTAGTCTTGTAAATCTACTTGGTCCGGTAATAAATATGAATTAAATTCAGGTATAATTTGGTTATTGGTTGATATTTGACTTAAATGATGATTTAAAGCTATTGTATTGTAGTTAAAGTTTGATGGGTTTGGAGTATTGGGGTTACTAAGAGATATCAATGTATTCCCCTTAGAAAAATAGATTTTACCATCAATAGCAAGCTCTATTTGTGAAAACTGGCATCCACCTAAATTGTTTTGAACAAATGGTGCATCAAAGGAGGTTAACCTTGACAATATAAATGGAGTTGAAACATCCCAAACTTCAAACTCCAACGGAAAATCAACAGTTGAGGTGTGAGTAATATACAAATATTGCCCTGAAGGTGAGAATTCAAGACCGTGAACGATTGGTGAACTTGCATTAGTGGGTTGATAAATAATGGTTTTATCCCCTCCGATTACTCCGCCATCTAAATTTGCATCTAATTCAACAACAGAAACTCCTGATCTGAAATTAATACTTGGATGAACGAAAAACTCCACTTGATAAAATACGGCAAGCCGGTAATTTCCGTTTGAAAGCTTAATCAACTCCATTTCACTTCTAAATCTCTGAACATCATCAGGTGGATTTAAAGGACTGTTTACAATTCCAATTGGCGACTCTCTTAAAATGTTATTATTTTTTATTTTAAATTTCTCAACTCGTGCACCATTTGAGTATAATAAGACTCTACTGTTATCTGGTAATAATTCACTAGCTGCAATAGATGTATTATACCTTTTTGTTCCACCGCTATTCCAATAAAAACCACTTGGAAATAGTGTTGTCAAATTAGTGTAACTAATTAAGCCACCTTCCCTTCCTGTAATAGATTTACCAAGAGGCCCCATATCTAGAACAAATATAATGGGCTCCATTAAAAAAGCAGTGCTAGCACCAAAGTCGTAACAGGTTGCTATATAAAATTGCTGGCAATTGTCAGGGTTTGGAAAAATAACCAATTCACCATGTCCTTTAACAATATTTCCTAGGCCAATTATTCTTTCAAATTGATCAATTTCTCTCCCGTGTTTATCAAAGATATAACCATCTACAATAAAAAACAGTAAATTACCACTAGCGTCTATATATGAGTTTGAGGCATATTCAGTTACTGCTCCTTGATAATCAACAATATTTGCAGTTCCTTGAGGCAAGGGTTGGGGGGTGTTATTTTTAATATAATTAGGCGGTAAACTCCAGATAGGGTTTTGGGCTTGTAAATACGTATTTATACTTAGTAGTAAATAAGTAAAAATACCTAATAATATTTTTTTCATGGGATTTAATTTAAAAGATTATGCTTGTGAAGCTAAAAAAAAAAAATGTAATTTTGAATGTGACTTTAAAAAATATGTTAATAGTAAACAACAATGCCTATTTTTACATGATGAGACACTCAAAATTATTGGTATTATCATTTTATTTATTTGTTAATATAGCTTATTCACAAACTATTTTTGAACAAGATATAATAAGAGGGGGGGTTACGGGTGGTGGCTTTTCAACTTGCATGGGTAGTGGCGTAGACTCTATTTTGCTTAATGTTCCTCAGTCTAGTATTATTAAAAAAGTATACTTGTTTTCATATTATGTGGGAGGTGAGCGTGATGGAATTTTTGTGAATGGTAAAAAGTATTATTTTAATTTAAATGAAAAGTTAACTTCTTTTTCTCATAAAAACCTTTTTTTTTCTCCAATAAATTTGTGTTTTAAAAATATTACAAAAGATGTTTCATTTTCAAAATTTAAAATTAACATACCTTCACAAAGTATGATGCCCTTTGAAGGTCAGTTTACGGTATATATATATATAGTATACGAAAACCCTGCTTTGCCTCTTACACATTATTCAATAATCTTAAATGATAAGGACTTGATTGGTAAAGAACAGTATAATGTGACAGGTTTACCAAAAATTAATACAAATAACCCTGTGGGTTTTGCATTATATACTGACAGGACAGACGATATTGATGAAGGAAGTTATGTATATGTAAATAACAATTTACTTGGCTTAGTGGGTGGTGCTGATAGTGTTAATTATTTATGGGGTTGTGGTACTAAAGGACATTTTTATTATCAAAACGATAGTTTATTTGGTTTGGATGATGATACACCTGATAGTTTGATGATGAAAAGCGATGGATTAGCAGATATTAGTTCTTATTTATCAAATAATACTAATGGTTTTAATTTTGAACTTATACACCAATTTTACCCTACAATGCCACCTGCAGCTATAAATTTAAATTTAGCCTACTTCCTAACCTACACTTCTCCCTGCGACACCTTTAGCACCACCCTTAGCAAAGATACTACAATATGCTTTGGGCAAACCGCACAACTTCAAGCCACAGGCGGCACCAAATATGAATGGCTTCCCCAACAAAACCTAAGCTGCTATAACTGCCCCAACCCCACTTTTACAGGCACACAAACCACCACCTACACTTGCCGTATTTATAACACAGACAGTTGCAGCAAAGTACTACCCGTTCGCATTATCGTACAAAATCCCAAAGCAGACAGCCTATTACTTACCAAAGCTTTTTGCCCCAATAATAATGGCACGGCACAAATCTTTGCAGACACCTTATTCTGGGGGGAACTAAACTTTACCTTAAACGGCAATACCAACTATACCGGCAACTTTACTAATCTTACACCCGGCTGGCATAACTATGCTATTACTGATACACTAGGTTGTATAGCAACAGACAGTCTGTATATTCCTGCACAAGTAAATGTAACGGCAGCTTTTACAAGCAACCCCAAAACAGGTTTTGCTCCGCTAACGGTAAACTTTACTAACCATAGCAACAACAGCACCAGCAACTACTGGCTCATTACCAACCAAAATGGAGACACTATTTTCACAACTACTAACCAAGAAGTAATAACTAATAATTTTCAGCAAAGCGGAACTTACACCACTACACTTATTGCTTGTAACAACTCGCCCTATTGCTGCGACACCATTAGTTTTACCATAGTAGTAGAAGACAGTGCTGGCATTATTTTCCCTAATGTATTCAGCCCGAACCAAGACGGCATAAACGATGATTACCAAATACAACTGCAAGCCGCTTGGCACTTTGAAACACTGGAAGCGCAAATCTATAACCGATGGGGAGAGGTGGTGCAACAAAGAAGTTTTAATAGTGAAGCGTTAGCAGGTGATTCGACTTCGCTCAGCATGACAAAAAAGCCTACAACCCTTACGCTTTGGGATGGCTTTACACTAAGTGGCAAGCCGGCAACAGAAGGCACATATTTTATAGTAGTAAACGCTACTCTAAAAGACGGTAAAAAAACTACTCAAAAGATAGCGGTGAGTTTGGTGCGGTAGTTTACTTTCCAAATTCTCTTAACCTTATGGCGGTAAGCACTTTTTTGGTATAAAGCGGGAAGTCTCCGTTCATCATCCAGCTGTAGTAAGAAGGGTCTTTTTTTAATACTTCGGCAACGGTTTTTCCTTTGTGTTTTCCAAAGTTAAATACTTCTTTTCCGTCTTTATTAAATACTATCCTTCCCATTAAATCAGCAGAATCGTGCATTTTAGAAAATTTTTCTAAATAATCTACACTGGGTTCAAGGTCGTTATATTTTTCCAGTTGGGCTTCTAGTACTTCATAGGTGGCTTTAATATCAGCTTCTGCACTATGGGCATTTTCTAATGATTTATCGCAGTAGAACTTATATGCGGCAACCAATGTACGTTGCTCCATTTTGTGAAAAATGTTTTGTACATCTATGAATTTTCTGCTTTCAAAATCAAAGTCAACTTCTACTCTTAAAAATTCTTCTACTAAAACAGGAATGTCAAACTTATTGGAGTTATAACCCGCCAAATCACAATTTTTTAAGAAAACTAAAAGCTCAGGAGCTATTTGTTTAAAAGTAGGAGCGTCTGCAATGTCTTTATCATAAATTCCATGAATCTCGGATGATTCTTTAGGTATGGGCATTTCAGGATTTACTCTTTTGGTATAAGTTTCTTTGGTGCCGTCCGGTAAAATCTTTAAGATGGAAATTTCTACTATTCTGTCTTTTGCGGTGTTAACTCCTGTTGTTTCCAGGTCAAAAAAAGCTAAGGGCTTGTTTAGTTTTAAATTCATTAGTTAGGGCTAAGGTTAAAATCTTTCATGATAAAGTCTTGAAAATCACTTTTTCCAAGAATAGTTAATTCTTCTGCATAGGGTTTGTACCCGTCAACATCAATTAAAACTTGATATTTACCGGGCGATAGAATCATAATAAAATCTCCTTTATAATCAGACTGGTAACTTCCGACTTCTTCTTGTGTGTTTAAATCTATTACAGAAATGAAGCCTATCCCGGCACCTGTGCCACTAGTGTTTTTTAGGGTGGATTTTACAACGGCTTTTCGGGTGTCTTTTTCTACATATCTAACTCTGTAAATATCTTGATATCCGTACGAATCTTCTCTCCAACGTGCGACATAGGCGTAATCTTCTTTAGCGGTAAAACTTATGCTCATATTATCACCTGTTGAGTTTAGTGGGTATCCTAAGTTCTCTGCCTGGCTCCATTCATTGTATTCAGGATTCCAGGTAGATTTGAATAAATCATA
>CALALS010000034.1 GCA_937925525.1 uncultured Flavobacteriales bacterium
ACAAAAAAGGTAAAGTGAAAAATTCATCCGTCTAAAGTAATTATTCATTTAACTTTAATTTCAATCTATCTATCAATAATTAATCCAAATTCATTTTATTTAGAATGAATATAAATTATATTAAACATCCTTATTTCTTTACAAAAAACAAGCGAAATTCTAATTTTGCTCCACTATTTATAAACACCAAAAATGTCTAAAAACATTAAGATTAGCAGAGGTGTGAATATTAAGCTTAAAGGCGAAGCTGAAAAAGTTCACGCATCTCTTCCTCTCAGTAGTACTGTAGCTATAAAACCAACTGATTTTGCAGGAGTAGTTCCAAAATTGATTTTAAAAGAAAAGGCTGAGGTTAAAGCCGGAACCCCTTTGTTTTATAGTAAAGAGAATGATAAAATTGTTTTTACATCGCCTGTAAGTGGAGAAATAGCTGAAATCAGAAGGGGAGACAAGAGAAAAATTTTAGAAGTTGTAATCCTTGCTGATAAAGAGATTAAGTATGAAACTTTTGCTGCTGGAGATCCTAATTCAATGAGCCGTGAGCAAATAGTTGAAAATCTACTGAAGTCTGGTTGCTGGCCATTTATAAAGCAAAGACCTTATGATGTAATTGCTAACCCGACCGATACCCCAAAATCTATTTTTATTTCTGCCTTTGACTCTTCACCGCTTGCTCCGGATAACGATTTTATTGTGCATGGAAATGGGGAAATATTTCAAATTGGCTTAGATGCCATCAGAAAATTAACAGAAGGCAAAGTCCATCTAAATATAAACGCAAAAGGAAAAGCTTCTGATGTATTTAATAATTCAAAAGGAGTTCAAATTAATAAAATTAGCGGACCACACCCTGCGGGTTTAGTTGGTGTACAGATTCACAAAATTGATCCGATAAACAAAGGAGAAAAAGTATGGTATTTAACACCTCAAGATGTGTTAACTATTGGCCGATTATTTAAAGAAGGAAAGTTTGATGCTTCAAGAATAGTTGCCGTTTGTGGTTCACAAGTTAAAACTCCAAAGTATTTTAAAGTGCTAATGGGGCAAAGCGTTGCTTCTATTGTTGATGGAAACGTTGATACCGAGAAAACAAGACTAATTAGTGGCAATCCTCTTACCGGTTCTCAAGTAACTAAAGAAGGCCATTTAGGTTTTTATGACTATCAATTTACTGCAATACCGGAAGGTGGTGAAGGAGAGTTTTTTGGGTGGATAGCTCCGGGATTTGATAAGTTTAGCTTATCCAGAACTTTCTTCTCATGGTTAATGCCGGGAAAAGAATATGACCTTAACACAAGCATGAACGGAGAAGAAAGAGCATACGTAATGACGGGTCAATATGAAAAAGTATTTCCATTTGATATTTATCCTGTTCAGTTGGTTAAAGCCATGATAATAAAAGATATTGAATTAATGGAGAGTTTAGGAGTTTACGAAGTAGCTCCTGAAGATTTTGCTCTTTGTGAGTATGCTTGTACTTCAAAAATTAATGTTCAATCAATAGTAAGAGAAGGTCTTGACTTGGTTAGGGCTGAATGCGGTTAATATATAGTATTTAAACTATGAGATTTTTAGAAAAATTTCTTCACGAAAAAATTAAGCCTCACTTTGAAAAGGGAGGGAAATTTGAAAAGTTATATCCGGTTTATGATGGTATGGAAACTTTTCTTTTTGTGCCGGGACACACTGCACACAAAGGAGCCCATATTAGAGACGGAATTGACTTAAAAAGAACCATGATTACGGTAGTACTTGCCTTAATTCCATGTTTATTATTTGGAATTTGGAATACAGGTCACCAACATTATCTATTTAATGGGGAGATTTCTCCTGAAGATGCATGGAATGTAATGTTATGGGATAAAATTCTATATGGTGCAATGAAAGTGCTTCCTATAGTTATAGTTTCTTATGCGGTTGGTTTAGGTGTTGAATTTGCCTTTTGTATCGTTAAAAAGCATTCTATCCAAGAAGGATTTTTGGTTTCAGGTATGTTAATTCCATTAATTCTACCTGTAGATATTCCACTTTGGATGGTTGCTGTTGCAACAGTGTTTGCCGTAATTTTTGGCAAAGAAGTTTTTGGTGGAACAGGAATGAATATTTTAAATGTTGCGCTTACGGCTAGAGCATTTTTATTCTTTGCGTATCCTACCAAAATGAGCGGAGATCAAGTATGGGTTAGTGGATTGCCGGATGCTACAACAGGAGAAACACAGTTAGGAATGTGGGCGCAAACAATAGGTGTAAAAGATAACCCTGAAGCAGTTCAAGGAATTATGGATAAAACATATTCTACAATGGAAATGTTTATTGGTAATATGCCTGGTTCTATTGGAGAAACTTCTGCTGTAGCCTGTTTAATAGGAGCTTTAATACTTATTTATACAGGAATAGGAAGCTTTAGAATTATGGCTTCTGTGCTTGCCGGTGGGTTAGCTATGTCGTACATATTTAATTTAGTGGGTGTAAATCCATTTATGGAGGTAAGCCCTATTGACCAAATATTAGCGGGTGGATTTTTATTTGGATTAGTATTTATGGCAACTGATCCGGTTACTGCTTCACAAACACCTACCGGAAAAATTATTTATGGATTTTTTATAGGCTTCTTTGCTATCATGATTAGGGTATTCAATCCTGCATATCCTGAAGGAATGATGTTAGCAATTTTATTTATGAATGTAATGGCACCACTTATTGACCACTATGTTCTTCAAGCTAATGTGAAGAAAAGAATGAACAGATTAAAACAAGTTAAAGTAGCAGCATAACATATAACTATGGATATTAATAGCAATAAATACACCTTTATATTCTCAACAGTAATGGTTGTAGTAGTAGGTTCATTACTGGCTATTGCAGCAGTAGGGTTAAAACCTTTTCAATCTGAAAACGTGAAGAGAGAAAAAATGCAGAATATATTATCATCTGTAGGTATTACTGTTACTGCAGAAGAAGCAGGTGATAAGTTTAATCAGTATATAACTGACCAAATAATTATTAACGGAAACGGAGAAGTAAAAGAAACTGATTTAAAAGCTTTTGATGTAGATGTTCTTAAAGACTATAAGTCCGGAATGAGTAATATCTATTCTGCTAACAAAGATGATGAAGCGGCTATGAGGAAAGCGCTGATGTCTTTTGGAAAAGGCGGAGCTAACTTTCCACTTTTTGTATATAGTGGAGATGATGGTTCTAAAAAATATATTGTTCCAATGGTAGGTAAAGGTCTTTGGGGTCCTATTTGGGGCTACGTAGCCATTAATTCTGACGGTAATACTGTTGCAGGTGCAACTTTTGATCATAAAACAGAAACTCCAGGTTTAGGAGCTGAAATTAAAGAAGGTTGGTTTTCTGAGCCTTTTATTGGGAAAAAACTTTTTGATGAAAATGGTAATTATGTTTCGGTTTCAGTTGTTAAAGGAGGTGCTCCGGAAGATGATATGCACGGTGTAGATGCCATAAGCGGAGGAACAATTACCAGTAATGGTGTTTCTGAAATGGTTTACAGAACATTAAAGATTTATGAACCATATTTTAAGTCATTAAATAATAGTGTAGCAAAGGTTGAAGAGCCGGAAGTAGAAATACCGGTTTCTGATTCTCTTACTACTGATTCTTTAGTGGTTGATACGCTAAACAATCAGATTAACTAAAACTAAACTCTAAGCAAAATGAGTACAGCAGTTGCAGAAGAAGTAAAAGAAGAGGTTAAAAAAGAACCCCTATTTTCTAAAAAGAATAAAAAGCTGATTACTGACCCATTGGATGATAGCAATCCTATTACAGTGCAAGTACTTGGTATTTGTTCAGCGTTGGCTATTACCGTGCAGGTTAAGCAAGCAGTTGTAATGTCGTTGTCGGTACTAGTAGTATTAATAGGTTCTACTTTTATTACTTCAGTTTTACGAAACATGATTCCCTCAAGGGTTAGAATTATTGTTCAACTTGTTATAGTTGCAGCAATGGTAATTTTGGTTGACCAAGTTTTAAAAGCGTTTGTTTATGATGTAAGTAAACAACTTTCTGTATTCGTTGGGCTAATTATCACTAACTGTATTATTATGGGTAGGATAGAGGCCTTTTCTCTTGCGAACAAACCATGGCCGTCATTTCTTGATGCAGTGGGTAATGCGGCAGGATATGGTTTAATATTAATTGTGGTAGCCTTCTTTAGAGAATTATTGGGCTCAGGAAAGCTTTGGGGCTTCCAGTTAATACCCCAATCATTTTATGATTTTGGCTATGCCAATAACGGACTTATGATTTTACCACCAATGGCACTTATAGTTGTTGGAGTGTATATCTGGGTACAAAGAAGTAAAAACACTAAACTAATTGAAGCTTAAAAATGGAAAACTTAGCGAGCATATTTGTAAAAGGTATTTTTATTGAGAACATGATTTTTGCCTACTTCTTGGGCATGTGTTCGTACCTTGCTGTATCAAAAACAGTAAAAACGGCAGTTGGTTTAGGCGCAGCTGTAATATTTGTATTGGGTATTACGGTTCCAATTAACTACTTATTAGAAAATTATTTATTAAAAGAGGGGGCACTGGCTTGGTTAGGAGAGGATTTCGCCACTCTTGATTTAAGTTTCTTGAGCTTCATTATGTTTATTGCAGTTATTGCTTCGATGGTGCAATTAGTAGAAATGGCAGTTGAAAAATTTGCTCCGGCTCTTTACGGTGCATTAGGTATATTTTTACCATTAATTGCGGTTAACTGCTCTATCTTAGGTGGTGCTTTATTTATGCAAGAGCGTCAATATCCAAACATTGGCGAAGCTACTATTTTTGGACTTGGTTCCGGTGTGGGTTGGTTGTTGGCAATTGTTGCCATTGCGGCTATTAGAGAGAAAATAAGATATTCTCATGTGCCTGCTCCACTAAGAGGATTAGGAATAACATTTATTATTACCGGGCTTATGGGTATTGCTTTCATGAGCTTTATGGGAGTTGAATTATAATATTTTAAAACGTTAGAGATGGGTATAACCTTAGTACTTACGATTGCAATTTTTTTAACAGTAACCCTATTGTTGGTTGCATTATTGCTTTGGGCTAAAGCTAAATTAACGGCTTCCGGCCCTGTTAAACTTGATATTAATGGACAAATGGTTGAGGTTGATGCCGGAGGTACGCTTTTAACTACATTAGGAAATAATAAGATATTTTTACCTTCTGCTTGTGGTGGTGGTGGTACTTGTGCTATGTGTAAGTGTCAGGTTTTAGAAGGTGGTGGAGAAATTTTACCTACCGAAGCACCATATTTTTCAAGAAAGGAAATTCAAGATAACTGGAGACTAGGTTGTCAGGTAAAAGTTAAGAATGATATGAAAATCAAAATACCGGAAGAGATTTTTGGTATTAAGAAGTGGGAGTGTGAAGTTGTTTCTAATTATAATGTGGCATCATTTATTAAAGAGTTTGTAGTAAAACTTCCTCCGGGAGAAAATATGCACTTTGAAGCCGGTGGTTACATACAAATAGATGTTCCCCCAATTACAGTTGATTTTAAAGACATTGATATTACAGCTCACCCTGACTTGGTAAATATTCACGGAAGAGACCCAATGGACTTTAAAGCAGAGTGGGACAAATATCAGTTGTGGGAAATAAAAAAAAAAAATGATGAGCCAATTTTCAGAGCTTA
>CALALS010000035.1 GCA_937925525.1 uncultured Flavobacteriales bacterium
ACGGCATGTCCCGCTTCATGAAAAAGCGTAACAATATCACGGTGCGTACCTACCGCATTCATATAAATAAACGGATAGCCTGATTTGTAAAGCGGATAGTTAAAACCGCCCGGTGCTTTTCCGGCTTTTGAATCTAAATCTAATCTTCCCATTTTTTCCATGGTAGATAAGCATTCGCCAAAATAAGGATTGGTATTGCTTAAAGCAGTTTTGGTTTTGTCAATAAATTCTTGTGTAGTTTCAAACGGATTTAAAGGCGTTCCGTTGTTTTCATCTACATCTAAATCGTAAGGTTTTAAAACGTCTAGCTTTAATTTTTCTTTACGTTGCTTTGCCCATTCGTTTAGTAAAGGAACCACTTGTGTGGCAACGGCATTGTGAAACGCCAAACAGTCTTCTACCTTGTAATCAAAACGCTCCAGCTCATCAAATTTGTAATCTCTGTAATTTTTATAGCCTGCGTTTAGCGCCATTTGATGCCGCTTTTTGATTAAACTGTCTAATAAATCATCCAGCTTTTTAGCGTTCTCCAGCTTTACTTTTCCTATTTTTTCAAAAATGGTTTTTCTAAGTTCTCTGTCGTTTTCCTTTAACAGTTTTGATGCTTGCTGAATGGTTAATTCTTTGCCGTTGTGTTCTACCGTCATTAACGAAGAAATGGCTCCGAATTTTTGTTCTTCTTTAGAAAGCTCGGTTTGAATAGGAATGTTTTCTTCTCTGAATAATTCAATCTTTCTTTTCAGTCCTCTTTTAAAGGTTTTGTAGTCATTACCCAGTTGTGCAAAGTAAGACGATTCGTAAATTTTAGTGTTGAGTTTGTTTTCAAACACTACCGTTTTAGGTTGAATATTAGTTACGTAATTTTCAAAGTCTTTTTGCAATGCCTCATCTCTGGTGTCAATATTCATTTTGATATATCTCCAGGCAAAATCTTCGCTTATGGTAGAAAGTAAATCAGAACGGTCTTTTAAAAGTTGTTCTAAGTCTTCTGTTGAGTTAATGGGTCTTTCTATTAATTGAGAAAAAAAGACTTCAATGTCTTCCCATTTATTAATAGTAAGGTTATCGGGTAAAAAAGAGTTTCTTTTTTCCGTAGAAATATCAGGTGTATTCATAATGTAATTTTTTACAAATGGCGGTTAGCCATTTTTCTTTGACTTAGAAGAAGATTTTGGACTAGCCGCAGCTTTAGTGCTTGGCTTTTTAGTAGTCTTTGAAGCTGTTTTCTTTGGCTTTGCAGCTTTGTCGTCTGCTTTAGCGGCTGCTTTTTTAGGAGCTGCTTTCTTTTTTGGGGTAGCTTCTTTTTCAGCAGTAGCTGTTTCTTCGCCTTCCGCTTTTTCTTCTTTCTTTTCTTTTTTCTCTTCCAGCTTTAGCACTTTAGCATCTACTAAAATGTTATACCACTGATAGAATTTTTTAATGTCGGAAGCATACACCCTTTCTTGGTCATAATCTTCTAGTACGGTAACAAAATGTTTTTTTAATGTATCGTCATCTTCTTTATGACTGATAGATTTTTTTCCGTTTTCTTTTTTTAGCAACAGTTCAAAAACTTCAGTTAATGGTTTGTCTTCATCCATTGTGTAAATGCTAATGTCTTCTAGCGAGCTTACTTTTTGAGTAGCATGAACGGGCATTCTTTTGCCGTCTGTCAACGACTCTACAATGATGTGAGATTTGGTTTGTGATAGTGTTTTGTACAAACCCGACTTACCTGAAACTGAAATGATACCTGTTAAATCCATATAAAATCCTTTATTAATGCGACAAACCTACACTATTTTTTCAATTTTTAAAACTTTTAGTTTTACACAATAATTAACAATGTCAACAAGTTGCAATCTTTTGATGACGGTTGGTGTAAACGGAAAAGCGATATTTTAGGATGAAATTACTCTTCTTCGTCTTCTGAGTACCTTCGGAAATCATACTTTTCCTTTTTGTTAGGAGTAAGCTTTTTCTTCTTTTTTAGAACGCTTTTTTGCTTTACTTCCTCTTCTGAAAACTTGTAATCTCTCTCTTTTTTAAACTTCTTCATAAGTTAGAAAGAATTATAAATCAATAGAATTAACAAAACTAATTTACGGAAATATTTTTTACATATCCAATACCCAAGCAAAAATTAACGGAGCAACAATAGTAGCGTCTGATTCAACTATAAATTTAGGTGTATTGATGTCTAGCTTTCCCCAGGTAATTTTTTCGTTAGGAACTGCTCCTGAATAAGAACCGTAACTGGTTGTAGAATCTGATATCTGGCAGAAATAACTCCAGAAAGGAATGTTTTCCATTTCCATATCCTGATAAAGCATTGGAACTACACAAATAGGGAAGTCGCCTGCAATTCCACCGCCAATCTGGAAAAAGCCAACACCTTTACCTTCTGAATTTTTTACGTACCAATCTGCCAGCCAAGCCATGTACTCAATACCTGACTTCATGGTAGTAGCTTTCATTTCTCCTTTAATTACATAAGAAGCAAAGATGTTTCCCATAGTGCTATCTTCCCAACCCGGAACAACAATTGGTAAATTCTTTTCTGCTGCGGCAAGCATCCAGCTGTCTTTAGGGTCAATTTCATAGTACTGTTCTAACTCACCCGAAAGTAAAATTTTATACATGTACTCATGCGGAAAGTAACGCTCACCTTTATCGTCAGCATCTTTCCATATTTTATGAATGTGTTTTTGTAATCTTCTAAACGCTTCTTCTTCAGGAATACAAGTATCGGTAACTCTGTTGTAATGATTTTCCAATAAATCCCATTCGTCTTGCGGGCTTAAATCTCTGTAGTTGGGCACTCTTTTATAATGTGAGTGAGCTACTAAATTCATAATGTCTTCTTCAAGGTTTGCACCGGTACAAGAAATGATATCTACTTTTCCGTTTCTAATCATTTCGGCTAATGATTTACCTAACTCGGCAGTACTCATTGCGCCTGCTAGGGTAATCATCATTTTTCCGCCTTCGGTTAGGTGTTGCTCATAACCTTTTGCAGCATCAACAAGTGCAGCTGCGTTAAAGTGTAAATAGTTTTTTTCAATGAATTGAGAAATGGGTCCTTTACTCATAATGTCTTTTTTATTTTTTTAATTAATATCCTAGTAATTTAAGCATTTGTTCAGGAGACTGTTCTTCTGAAAACAATTTGGTGGTGATGTTGTCATCTTCATCACGGTCGATTAAGATGTGCTTTGGTTTAGGAATTAAACAGTGTTGAATTCCTCCAAAACCTCCAATGGTGTCTTGATAAGCTCCTGTGTGGAAAAAGCCGATGTAAAGTTTTTCTTCCGGGTTATATCTGGGAAGATAAATGGCGTTTACGTGTTGTTCTGAATTGTAGTAATCATCACTATCACAAGTTAAGCCACCTAAGAAAACTCTTTCGTATTCGCTGTCCCATCTGTTTAAAGGAAGCATAATGAAGCGCTTGTTTATTGCCCAGGTATCAGGGAGCGTAGTCATAAACGAACCGTCTATCATGTCCCACTTTTCTTTATCGTTTTGCTTTTTTTGGTGTAATACCGAGAATATTACTCCTCCGCTTTCTCCTACGGTGTAAGAACCAAACTCTGTATATAAATCAGGAACAGGTAAAAAGTTTTCGTCACAGATAGATTTGATTTGGTAAGCTATTTCATTAATAATGTATTCGTAATCGAAATTAAACGCTAAAGAGTTTTTAATGGGAAAACCTCCGCCTAAGTTTAATGCATTTAGGGTTGGGCAAATCTTTTTTAATTCGCAATATACTCTTAAGCATTTGTTTAACTCATTCCAGTAGTAGGCATTGTCATTAATTCCTGTATTTACAAAGAAATGTAGCATTCTTAGTTCTACATTGGGATTGTTGTGAATACGCTCTTTGTAAAACTCAATAATTTGTTTGTACCCGATTCCTAAACGAGAAGTAT
>CALALS010000036.1 GCA_937925525.1 uncultured Flavobacteriales bacterium
TGAGGTGGAGTTAATTCTATTTTAGTACACCATGTTATTACAGAATAATTGGATTGGCTAAGTTGTTTGGAATGAATTAATGTATGTATAGAAAAATCAATATAGTCGGTGGGTGTAAAATGGAAGTTCAAGAGCTTAAAAAGCTGCCGATTTTTTTCTTGATTGCTTTTGCTTTGTTGTTGCACAAGTTTATCAAGTTGAGTAAATAAAATGGTTTCTTGTTCGTCTGACACACATTGAAAAATAATGGTGTCATTAAGTGTTTCTTGATAAACGATGTCATACATTTTTCCCTTATAACGAAACTCATGGTCGTTAATAAACTCAAGTTCGTTGGTGTTTTTTATTTCAGCATTTGTAAAGTTGAAAGTATGTAATTCGTTTTTAGGGACACCCTTTTTTAACCTTTGTTTTATCTCTTTTTTTATGCAGTATTGTTGAACTTTGAAATAGATGATGTGTGATACAGATCCAACAGTCAACAATATAATTAAGAATACTGCTAACGAGATTTTTATCTGTCTGTAATAATTTAGCATAAAAGATATTGCAAATATAGTTAGCAAAATTAGAAGCTCACTAACCGAATATAAAATTACCGATTTTCTGTTACAAGTTTACAATATATACCTAGTTTGTAAATGTCAAATTTTCCAAGAGAAGGGTTTTTAGAAAGTAAATTACTAATTAAATTAGATTCTTTTTTCAAAAACCAATTTAGAAAGGTCTTTTGCATTCCTGTATTTTCAAGAGTTTTGTGATATTTAAGAAGTTTTACCTTCCGAGTTAAATCATGCTTGTTATTTATTAGAAATAGGTTTTTTAGACCTTGTTTTGTTTTTTCAATAAACTCTGTGGCATCTTCCAAGCCAATATGTGTTAAAGGGTTGTCAATATGCAGAATAGAAGCCTTTTTATTTTCCAATTCTATCCCAAACAAAGTGTCTTCGTGCCCATATCCTTTAATGCTTTCATCTAGCTTTATACTCTGATAAATTTCCTTTTTTATAAAGAAGTTGTTCGTCATAAAACTGTGATATGGTTTTTTTTCTCTTTGTTGAGCATTTATTTGCTCTCGATTAATTCCGTAAAACCACCTCAAGTATTTTTTATAGTCTGACGGTGGTTTTTTTTCGTAGTCTCTTCCGCCATATATCACATCTACTTTGTCTAAATGCTCAATATATGCCGCTATAAAGTTTTTTTGCTGAATACTGGAGTCGCAATCTAAAAATAGGAGAGAAGAAAATTTCGCATCGTTTGCTAAAAGATTTCTAATTGCTGAACGTCCTAAGTTTTGAGGGAGTTTTTTATAAATTACAGAAGAGATATTTTCTAATTTATTGTTGCTAGCTAAAAGTTGGGAATTGGTGGAGGCATCATCATATACTCTAATTTCAAAGGGGATATTTTCCTTATTACACTGAATAATTAGCTCATTAACTAATACAGTTACATCAAAATTAAAAATGGGAATGAGTATGCTTAGCATTTTAGCTATTTACCAATTGAAGGTCATGAATTTTTCCGCCTTCACATTTTAGCTTTCGAGCCGGAAATTTTTGCATCAAATCATAATCATGTGTAGCCATAAGGATGGCTTTTCCATTCTTGCTGATTTCAAGCATTAGTTTCATTATCTCTTCTGATGTTTCAGGGTCAAGGTTACCTGTTGGTTCATCGGCAAGAATTAATTCCGGGTCGTTTACTAAAGCTCTTGCTATTGCCACTCTTTGCTGTTCTCCACCCGATAGTTCAAAAGGCATTTTATAACCTTTGTTAGGAAGCCCAACTCGCTCTAATACGGTATTTATTCTTTTTTCCATTTCCGCTTTATCTTTCCATCCTGTAGATTTCATTACAAAAGCCAAATTTTCGTGCACGTTTCTGTCGGTAAGCAGCTTAAAGTCTTGAAATACTATTCCTAGTTTTCGTCTGAGCATAGGAATGTTTTTTACTTTGAGTCCGTTTAGCTGGAAACCTGCAACACTTGCTTCTCCATCTTTTAGAGGTAAGTCGGCATACAGAGTTCTTAAAAAGCTACTTTTTCCGGTTCCTGTTTTACCAATTAAATAAACAAATTCTCCCTTGTTAATTGTAAGGTCTACATCTTCTAAAACTTTATTGTGTTTGATGAAGATGTTTGCATTTTGTATTTGAATGACAGCATTTTCCATAGATAATACAAAACTATGGTTTTTAGCTTTTGGTATAAAATGTCGCTAAAAAGTTTTAAAGAATACGGGTGTTAATAGCTTATGGAAACATAGGGTATTTACCAAAATCCGGTTTACGTTT
>CALALS010000037.1 GCA_937925525.1 uncultured Flavobacteriales bacterium
TTAAAAGTTTTTGAAATCTATTTATTTTCTAATTTTAGCCTTCCAAAATATTTAACACACATTTAATATGTCATATTACTTTACTTCAGAGTCAGTTTCAGAAGGTCATCCGGATAAAGTTGCAGATGCAATATCTGATTCATTAATTGATAACTTTTTAGCATTTGATGCAGATTCAAAAGTTGCGTGCGAAACTTTAGTAACCACAGGTCAGGTTGTTTTAGCCGGAGAAGTAAAATCAAGCGCATATCTTGACGTACAAAAAATTGCCAGAGACACTATAAACAGAATTGGTTACACCAAAAGTGAATACATGTTTGATGGGAATTCATGTGGAGTTTTTTCTGCAATTCATGAGCAATCACAAGATATTAACCAGGGTGTAGAAAGAAAGAAAAAAGAAGAACAAGGAGCGGGTGACCAAGGTATGATGTTTGGCTATGCAACAAACGAAACAGACAATTATATGCCCTTAGCTCTTGATTTATCTCATCTCCTTTTAAGAGAGTTGGCAGCAATCAGAAAAGAAGGGAAACAAATGAAATATCTTCGTCCTGACAGCAAGTCTCAGGTAACCATTGAATATGGTGATGATAATAAGCCTAAAAGTATCGACTCAATTGTTGTTTCAACTCAGCACGATGATTTTGATACAGAGAAAAAGATGCAGCAAAGAATTGAAAAAGATGTCAAAGAAATTTTAATTCCAAGAGTTAAAAAGCTACTTCCTAAGCACATTCAAAAACTGTTTACTAACAAAATTAAATATTACATTAATCCTACGGGTAAGTTTGTAATTGGCGGACCTCACGGAGATACAGGATTAACAGGACGAAAAATCATTGTAGATACTTATGGAGGAAAAGGTGCTCATGGTGGCGGAGCATTTTCAGGTAAAGACCCTTCTAAAGTTGATAGGTCAGCAGCTTATGCTACAAGACATATTGCAAAAAATTTAGTAGCTGCCGGTGTTTGTTCAGAAGCATTAGTACAAGTTGCTTACGCTATTGGTGTTGCTCACCCAATGGGGCTTTATGTAAACACTTACGGAACTTCAAATGTAAAAATGAGCGATGGTAAAATAGCTGAGAAACTGTTAAAGCTATTTGACATGAGACCATATTCTATTGAGAAACGATTCAACTTAAGAACTCCTATTTATAGTGAAACTTCAGCTTACGGGCACATGGGAAGAACAACAAGAACTGTTACTAAAACATTTACTTCTCCTGACGGAAAAACTAAAAAAATAAAAGTTAAATTGTTTCCTTGGGAAGAATTAGACTATGTTCCGAAAATTAAAAAGGAGTTTGGAATTAAATAAATTCTATAAGCCTTCAAGTACTTGAAGGCTTTTTTATTCTTTGAACATTTTTACCACTATTTTACCACTCTCTGTTACGTAACCTCTAAACATTCCGGGAGTGTTAAAAGGCATGGCTATATTTCCTTCTTTATCAATTGCAATTAAACCACCAGCTCCTTTTAACTCAACTAATTTTTCATTTACAACATAATTTGCTGCTTTATCTAATGAGTAACCTTTATATTCCATTAAAGCAGAAACATCATACGCTACAACTGACCGGATAAAATATTCACCATGCCCGGTACAAGAAACAGCACATGTTTTATTATTAGCATAAGTTCCCGAGCCAATTAAAGGCGAATCTCCTATCCTATTATATTTTTTATTGGTCATTCCTCCGGTTGAAGTTCCGGAAGCCAGATTTCCTTTTTTATCAAGCGCAGCAGCTCCTACCGTTCCATATTTTTCATCAGGATTAGTTGTATTAATGTGTCCATCACTTTTAGAATGGTCTAATTCTATTTTTTCTGATTTCTTAATCTCTTTAACCCTTTTTAATCGTTCTTCAACTTTAAAATATTCCGAATCAACTATTTCAAGTTCTTGTTCTTTAGCAAATGCTTCCGCTCCTTTCCCAGTCAGAAGTACGTGCTCTGAATTTTGTAATACTGATTTAGCAGCACTTATAGGGTTTTTAATATTAGTAACACAAGCAACTGCTCCGGCATTTAGTGTTTTTCCATCCATTATAGAGGCATCCATTTCGTTCTTTTCTTCATTGGTAAATACACTTCCTTTACCCGCATTAAAAAGTGGCGAGTCTTCTAGTTGTTTAATCGTTACTTCAATTGCATCCAGAGAATTTCCTCCAGAACTAAGTAATTCATAACCTTTTTGTAAAGCATTTTTCAATGCCTCTTCATATTCTAGCTGCTTTTCTTTAGTAAGATTTTCTTCACTTATATATCCTGCACCACCATGAATTACTAAAACACATTTTTCCATTTCAATGTTCATATTAAAGGAAGTAAATAAAAGAAAAAACAACACTAAACTTATAGCAAGTTTAAATTTATACATATATAGAATTTTATCATCTTTACGGTGAATAAATGAAAAAGTTATTTCATAGAGCATACCATTACCTCTTGCATTCCTTTTCTGCAAAAACATTACACGGAACACATTCTCCTTTTGTATATGATTTTTTAGAACAAGTAGTGTATAACCCTTATCCGTTTTATGTTTTTGATATAATTGAATCATTTAGAGCTCAATTATTACTTAACTCTACCAATATTTATGTTAATGATTTAGGAACGGGTGTTTCCAAACAAAAGAAGATTTCTAAAATAGCCAACAACAGTCTGAAGCCTGCAAAGCAAGCTCAGTTACTTTTTAAGACAATTAATTACTTTAAATCAATAGAAATTATTGAGTTAGGAACTTCACTAGGTATAACTACACTCTATTTATCAAAAACTTCAAAAAAATCCTTGGTACATACTTTTGAAGGAAGTGAAGAAATTGCCAAAATTGCCAATCAAAATTTTAAAAAATTTAAAGAAAATAATATTCAAACACATACTGGAAGTATTGATGAAAAGCTTCCTCAGCTTTTAGATTCCATAAAAAAGGTTGATTTTGTGTTGTTTGATGCAAATCATACATACAACGCCACTTTAAAATATTTTAACTGGTGTCTGAATAAATCACATGAGCATACCATTTTTGTATTTGATGATATCTATTGGTCGCCTGATATGACGAAAGCCTGGAATGAAATTAAAAACAATAGTAAAGTAACTATGAGCATTGATTTTTATCATTTAGGGATTATTTTCTTTAAAGCAGTTCACGAAAAGCAACATTTTAAAATAAAGTTAAAGTGATTTATTACCTTCACTTCGGATTATGAATGGAATAATTGAAATAGAAAATCTGGTAAAAAATTTTGTTTTAGGGAAACAAACTATTCATGTATTAAAAGGTTTAAGCCTATCTATTCAAAAAACAGAATATGTGGCTTTAATGGGTCCTTCCGGTTCAGGAAAATCCACATTAATGAATATTTTAGGATGTCTCGACACTCCTACATCCGGGAATTATTTTTTAAACAATAAAAATGTAGCGAAGCTTGAAGATAACGAGCTAGCTGAAATCAGAAATAAAGAAATCGGGTTTGTTTTTCAAAGTTTCAATTTACTTCCCAGATCTTCTGCACTTGATAATGTTTGCTTACCATTAATTTATGCGGGAAAATCTAAAAAAGAAAGAGAAGAAATTGGAAAAAATATTTTAGAACAAGTAGGATTGTCCGATAGAATGGATCATAAACCTAACGAACTTTCAGGTGGTCAAAAACAAAGAGTTGCCATTGCAAGAGCTATGGTAAACAATCCTTCTATTATACTGGCAGACGAACCAACCGGAAACTTAGACACCGCTACTTCGTACGAAATCATGGCATTATTTGACAAAATTAACCATCAAGGAAACACAGTAATATTAGTTACGCATGAAGAAGATATTGCTAATCATGCAAAAAGAGTGGTTCGTTTGAGAGACGGTATTGTAGAGTCTGACATTAATAATAAACCTTTAGAATGAAAATATATACCAAAAAAGGAGATAGCGGTACCACACAACTAATTGGTGGAACAAGAGTTCCAAAGCATCATGTAAGAATTGAAGCCTACGGTACAGTTGATGAACTTAATTCTTGGATTGGACTCCTGCGAGATGAGGCGCTTAACAATGAATTCAAAACAACACTTGTTGAAATACAAGACAGACTTTTTACACTTGGTTCTCTTCTAGCAGAAGATAAGGAAAAATCTAAAATGACTTTACCACAACTTGAGGAAAAAGACATAGAGTTTCTTGAAAAGCAAATTGATAAAATGAATGATGTATTACCCGAAATGAAATCCTTTGTTCTTCCGGGAGGAGATTCAAAAGTATCACATTGTCATATAGCAAGGTGCGTATGCAGAAGAGCAGAGCGACTTACAACCCATACAAACGAAGTTTTTCCTATCAATCCCATAATCATTAAATACCTAAACAGATTGTCGGACTATTTATTCGTTCTTGCAAGGTATTTAAACCATGAATTAAAGGGTGAAGAAATTCCATGGAAACCAAGAGTTTAAAGGTTTTATTTTACTCAAGAAATATTGTAACTTTGCCCTCCTTTTAATCTAAGTAATTATGAACTTCGTAGCAAAAAAACTCTTTTTAATCGGATTTTTAAGCTTTGCTTTTAGCAGTTTTATTGCCCAGAAAGCAAATAGTAAATTAGCTAATGAATTATTCAACGCCAACAACTTTATTGATGCACTTGATGAGTTTGAGCTTTTGGTAGCTGAAGAACCACAAAACACTAAATACTTGTATCAATTAGCCGTTTGTTACCTAAACACAAATGTTGACAAAACCAAGGCTGTTGGCCTTCTTGAAACAGTTTTAGAAAAAGAAAAGTCTGACCCAAATACTACTTATCTGTTAGGCAGAGCCTATCATTTTGCCGGAAGATATGATAAAGCCATTAAAAAATATGAAGAGTTCAAGCAAAATGCCAAAGGATCTTCATTTAATTTAGCTGACGTTGATAAACAAATTGAACATTGCTATAATGCAAAAGAGTTAATTAAATTTCCGGTAGATGTTACCTTTGAAAACTTAGGCTCTAATGTGAACTCTACTGCACCTGAATACTTTCCATTTGTAACATCAAACGAAGAATTTATTGTCTATAACACTAAAAAGGATGATGGCAGTCAACCGATGCCAACAGGACATTACTATTCACAAGTTTACATCTCAAAAGTAACACCTGATGGTACTTATTCAAAAGGCGAGAGTCTTTCTGACAAAATCAATACACTAGATGGAAACGAAGAAATAATAGGAATGTCTTCAGATGGGAAGTTTATGTTGTTTTACTATGATAATGATCAAGGTTATGGAGACATTTATATTGCAGAATTCGATGGAAAAAATGTAAATCGCTTAAAAAAATTAGATAAAACAATTAATTCAAAACATGTAGAAATTGCCGCTGCAATTAGCACAGATGGAAAGACAATTTACTTTGCTTCAAACAGACCCGGAGGAATTGGAGGAGTTGATTTATATGCATCTAGACAACTTCCTAATGGTAAGTGGGGACCTGCCGAAAATTTAGGATCAGAAATTAACACCAAGTATGATGAGGATTTTCCTAATATTTCTGCTGATGGGAAAACACTTTATTTTAGTTCAAAAGGACATACCAGCATGGGAGGATTTGACATTTTTAAAGCAGAATGGGATGAAAACAGTAAAAGTTGGACTAAAGTTAAAAATCTTGGTTACCCGGTAAACACACCCGAAGACGATATGAATTTTAGAGCTTCTACCAATGGTAGATATGGCTACATATCAGCTTTAAGAAAAGAAGGAAAAGGAAATTTAGATATCTACCGAGTAATATTTAATGAAATTGAACCTGAATATACTGTTATAAAAGGCTATGTCACTTCAAAAGATACTACCAATAAAATTACAGATGTATTTATTTCAGTAACCGACTTAAATACAAATGATATTTATGGAGAATACTTAACCAACCCTAAAACCGGAAGGTATATTATGATTTTACCTCCCGGTAAATACAACCTACTGGTAGATGCCACAGGTTATAAAATGTATTCAGAAGATATTGAAGTGCTTGGTAAAAGCTCATACAAAACAGAAATTAAAAAAGACATTTTAATCAACGAATAAATATAGTAACATGAAAAAGATTCTTTTAACACTATTAGTTCTTTCAACTTTTTTATCTACAAACGCTCAAAAAGCGAAAATTGAACTAAATCTTACATTAAGAGATGGCAATATTGTAACAGGCACTTCCTCCATAAGCAGTATTGATTTGGCTACTGATTATGGAAAGCTAGTTATACCAATTAAAAATGTTAGTGCTATTGAAATTGGAATAACTCCAGATAACTCTAATAAAGATAAAATCATCAAGTTGGTAAATGAAATGAATAATGCAGATGAAAAAGTAAGACAAGAAGCATATTCATCAGCCCTTGAATTAGGTCCCGGAGCAATTCCTGTTATAAATAACTATATGTTTAGTGAAAAATATGTTCCCTCTGAATATAATGACTTCACACCAGAAGGAGTGGTGAACGAATTGAAAGCCATCCACAATATAAATGATGCTTTCTCTGAAAAAGACGTTGTTACTATAGACTATGCCTACAGTATGGGCGGAAGTTATCAATTTGATAAAATAAGCCTTAAAACCCAGTATGGAGATTTAACCATTCCTAAAAACAAAATCAAAAAAATTGACATCAACTATTTTGAAGAAGGTAGCGGGAATGATAAAACTTTTAAATTAATAGCATCAAAAAATATTAGTTCAAATGCAAACGGAGGATGGCTAAACACCGGCATTATGGTAAAAAGCGGTCAATACATACAAATAGCCGCTAAAGGAGAAGTTACACTAGCAAGTTTATCAGGAAACAAATACAATCCTGATGGAAAAGTGGTAGGAGCAAACAATGACTATGAAGATGATTATATTGATGATTATTCATCAAGCACATCCACCTATCCACAATATGGAAACGTTGTTTACAAAATTGGCGATAAGGGAGCCGCTACCAGAGCAGGTTCTAATTACAAAGGAGTCGCTAAATCATCAGGAATTTTATTCTTATCCATTTACGAAACGGTATATAATGCTTCCAATTCCGGATTTTATACAGTTAAATTAAGTGTGAAGTAATTTATTTAATCATATAAACTATAAATAATGAAAAAACAACTACTAAAATTATTTCTGAGTATTTTATCTATTCTTGCATTGAATGTAAACTCAAAAGCCCAATGTCCAAGTATAACCTGTCCAGGTAATATTACAGTAAACAGTGATTCAGGGATATGTGGAGCTATAGTAAATTATATAGCACCTATAGGAACTGATACTTGTAATGTTAATTCAGATACTCTTTTCTATACAGGTGCAATTGTAAATTGGAATGTGCCTGCTGGTGTAACTTCAATTAAAATAGAAGCAAGAGGAGCTGAAGGTAGTTTTAATACTTCTTCATCTGTTCAACCTGGAAGGGGAGCTATAATGATAGGTGACTTTGTTGTTACTTCTGGTCAAACACTTAAGATTTTAGTTGGTCAACAATACTCTTCATCTGCTGGGAATGGCGGAGGAGGAGGTACTTTTGTTACTGACTCCGCAAATAATCCACTAATTGTTGCAGGTGGTGGCGGTGGATCAGCTCAATCAGTCGATTCTCCTAATAAGCATGGACAGGTTGGTACAACCGGAGGAACTGGAGCAGGAGGCGGAGGCACCGGTGGTATGAATGGAAATGGAGGAAATATAGGAGCTTCTTTTGCATCAGGAGCCGGAGGAGGCTTATTAACCAATGGAGCAACCGGATGGACTGCAAATACAGGTGGAATAGCCTTTGTTAATGGTGGTTCAGGTGGTACAGCAAATAATAATGCTCAAGGTGGATTTGGTGGAGGAGGAAGCGGATCTTCTTATGTAGTTGGAGGCGGTGGCGGTGGCTACTCAGGTGGTGGTGCTGGTTCAAATAGCGCTGGTGCTGGTGTTGGTGGTGGCGGTGGCTCATTTAATGCCGGAACCAACCAGGTTAATACTAGCGGAGCAAACTCTGGCCATGGTCAGGTAATAATTTCATGGACTTCTGGTGGAGTATCAACAACACAAATAGCTGGTTTGTCAAGCGGGTCATTATTTCCTGGAGGAACAACAACAAATACCTTTGTGGTAACAAGCGGTACTTTCTCAGACACATGTTCATTTACGGTATACGTTGGAGGGGGAGTAGATACTTCAGTTACTAGAAATCTATCAACTTTTACAGCTAACGAAACAG
>CALALS010000038.1 GCA_937925525.1 uncultured Flavobacteriales bacterium
AATGCAATGCAGAATGCAGAATTCAGAGTTCAGATGCTTGCTCTTGGGGTTCAGATGGCAGAAAATGCAATGCAGAATGCAGAATTCAGAGTTCAGATGCTTGCTCTTGGGGTTCAGATGGCAGAAAATGCAATGCAGAATGCAGAATTCAGAGTTCAGATGCTTGCTCTTGGGGTTCAGATGGCAGAAAATGCAATGCAGAATGCAGAATTCAGAGTTCAGATGCTTGCTCTTGGGGTTCAGAAGGGATGTTTGGTTGTATAATATCACAAGTTGGTGTGATAGATTGTTTTACCACTGAACAAAGTCCAGCGGGAGCTGGGGAGAAATAAGATAAAATTAAACTCTTTCTGCTAAACTTTCTTTAATATATATTTTAGCCCTTCGCATTTCCCTAATGAGTTTTGATTTCCATGCACCATATTCATCAAATGGCTCATAAACAATCCCTTCATAATCACTAGGTTTTTCAATCTTTTTACCAACCTCATGTAATATAATAATATTTTTTCTTCCCACTTTACCTAAAAAATAACCCAATTCTAATAAAACATTCTGACGAACTCTTGGCCTCATTAATGAATCATTTTCTTTTAAACCACCTATATCGTCAGCAGAAAATAAAACAATTGCATACTCACAAGTTTCAGCATTTCTTAAAAACTTTTCGATTACAGTTTCGCCATTATTATACTCAGATTCAAGAACAACATAATCTAACCTAAGCCTACCAAGTAAGCTTGAAACTTTATCTCGCATAGAAATATCTCTTCCATGAACAATAAATATTTTTTTATTTTCTTCTAATATCTTTCTCGCTAAATTCGAAATACTTTTTTGTATTTTCAGATGTAGTAAACGATCCTCACTACTTTTCCATGTAGATATTTTTTTTATCGCTAAGAATATTTTAGTTAACTCATTATTGTATTCTGCATTTCTTAAAAAATGGTGAGAGTCAACAACATTTTTTATTTCATCAATATAAGCATCAAGTATTTTTTCAGACCCATCCTTATACTCAATTCTGTATACTTCATTAATAATTTTCTTTAATCTATTCATAATTAATCTTCGGACATATATCTATAAAACCTATTCCAGTTTTTTCCTTTATTATATAAATACGTACCACCTTTGTTAATTATACCATAGGCCTCCAGCTTTGCATAAAAACCGATAGGAATATTAACACTACTGAGGCTAAAACCATCAAAAATGTGTCTTACCAAATATGAATAATAATCAAGTTCATTTTTTGAATTTTTTATTGTAGTACTCAACATTTTTAAATCACTAACCGAAACTTCAGCACCCGCTTGTTCAGATTTAATTGAATTTCCATCTTTTTGGGCTTCTAATAATGATTTTAGTTGTTCAATTTCTAAATTTTTATCAGTCAATATTTTTTCAATTCTTTTTTCTTGATTAAAAATTTGTTCTCGAAGTTCAATTGATTGTTCTAGTGTTAGAAGCTGTTTTAATTCAACTTTATTTTTTTGTTCTCTTCTCCACTTAATAAAACGAAGAGAAAGCCAATAAGCTCCATTAGAAATAAATGGGACAATAGTTAATAAAAGAACTGTTGAAATTAGAGGATATAGTATTAAATTTAATCCATCGCAAAAGTTTTCCGTTATATATGAAATTTTATCTGTATTTAACTGGTCTTCTGAAATAAAAATAGTTAGATAAACTATTTTCCAATTCCAGACAAACCATGAAACAATTAAAGTTCCATAAAAAGGGCTTGTAGTTCTTTCATACAAAATTGCATTAAACGACTTTTTTATATCATCCATAAATAAAATAGTTAGGCAATCTTACTTCAAATAATTGAGATAGAGAGTAATATAAAACTGTAGTTTTCAAGGTTTTTTTAACAGTTTTTATTGTTTAATGAAGGATATACTTATGACATACTGATTAATAACACTTTAAAAACACCTAGTTTTAAAAAAAATGGTTGTTTTTACAAAAAAATTAACTTAATGGCTTTTTATGGGGTAGGTTTTCTCACTAAGGATAATTTGTTTTTTTCCTGTATGTCCCGGGTGGTTGGCTTCTCCGCTTATATAAGCGGTAAGCACTATTTGCTTTTCATTTTTTTGGGTTACAATAACATATCCGCTAAGGTTTTCGTGAATAACCTTCATATCGGTATTGCTTTGTTTACTGGTCATGAGCCAATAGGGTTTTATTTGTTCAGAAAAATAAAGGGTGTCGTTTAACTTTATTTTATCCGGCTGGGAAAAGCTTATGTAAATATCATCTTGGGTATAGCCATCCATAAAATTAAACTTAAAGTATTTTTTATAATGGCACACTAAATTATTTCCTTTTATAATGGCTACTTCTGAAGATACGTCTGCATTAGTATATGCCAAGGCATCAGTGGTATTAGTAGTATGTTGCACTACTGTAGGGTTTTCTGTAGCAGTAGGTTTGGTGGGTTTGGTAGGCTTTTGTGAAAACCCTAAAAAAGGAATAATAATAAAAAGTAGTAGTAAACGCATGGTGTCGAATTTACAAATAAGATGTAAAACTTACTGAATTGCATAAGCTCTTTTCTTATTTTCTTGGTTTAGGAGAGGCAAAATTGAATTTAGATCATAAGTTGCTATGTTCTATTTTATCATCTGTTAGTATAAAACAATAATTGTAGTTATTAATTTTTGCTGAATTGAAAGAGTACGCATTTATTAAAAGCCGGTAATACATTTACCCTATGTTAGTAAAGGACTTATTTTACAGATGGAATAGGTTTATTCACTTAGAAATTTTTAGGTGAAATATTTTTAAACCTACCATCAAATACCTAGTAAAAATAGGCTTTTAAATATTAAAAATCAGTTTTTTAGCTCTTTGGTAGCGGTTGTGAGGGCTGTACATTTGTAATGTAAAATTTAATAAAATACATTATGAAACAAATAATTATCACCTCAGTTCTACTTTTTATAACACTTGTTACTTATTCACAAAGCCCTGATTCTGTAAAGAATAATAAATCTTATAAATTAAGCTACGAAGAGTTTCAAAATAAGTATGGAGTTGATGATACCAGTGCAGCACTTATTGACTTATTCTTTAGCAAACGAGATGAAAAGGCCTTTGGTCAAATGACTATGTTACCCTTATCAACGGCAGTTACAGTGGTAATGCCTCCGGTAGCTATATACTTAGTGGCGGTGACCACCCCTATTTTTGTTAACGGATTGATGGTACAGTTAAAGTACAGCAGAAAGAAACTATTAATGGCTCTTAATGATTATCATGAGCACAATATTTTGGATGACAATTATACTCAAAAGGTAATAGCACTTATTGAGCGTAGTAAAGAGAATGAAGTTGAAGAGGCTTTTCAGGCAGGTTTGGATAAACTTAATGCCGGCTTAAGAGCAAGTAAATAACCAACTTGAAAGTGAAGATTATGGAAAATATATTTAACGGGAAAATGTTAGGTGAGTGCATAGATTGGCTTTATAAACTTCTATTCTACTACTCAGAAAAAAAGTCAACAACTAAGAAAATAGAAGCAATTGCTATTGCGGCTTCGCCCGTTATACTTGCCATGGGATACATTATATTAACTGTATCGTACTTTTTAACCAATGAATAGATAAGGGTGATTATTTTAATGCTAAGTAAAGGTGCGACATTCTTCTCGCCTTTTTTGACCTCCTCCACAAACGCTATGCGTTTGGTACTCCTCCTAATCATAGGAGGAGAGTTTTTCCTTTTAGCACCTCTCCTGGTTTAGGAGAGGTGTCGAACGAATGTGAGACGGAGAGGTAGTTGCTACCACCTCCTCTGCCTAATCATAGGCGGAGAGTTTAAGCTGTGCCGGAGAGGTAAATAAGTTTGGTTTAGTATTTGCTCTTTTATACTAAATTTAGCGTATGAAACAAATGGTATTTATAGCAACATTTTTATTTAGCTTTTGGTTAAATGCACAGCAAAGTCTAACCAATGGTATGCTGGTAAAAAGTGAAGCAAGTGATTCCATATTTTTACTGTTGGACGAAACCAAATGCCATATAGCTAACCCTACTGTTTTTGAACAGTTATTTCGCCCATCGGCAAGTGTAAAAACATTGCCCGCTAATACGGTTAATGCTATTAGAACAGGTGTTTATTTAAATGAGGTGTACCTGGCCAAAGCCAAAAGAAAACCCCCAGTGTATTTGGTAGTGAACAACACTAAACGCCACCTTTCTGATGCAAGCACCTTTGAGCGGTTTCGATTTGACTGGGGAAAAATTAAAGAAGTTAAGCGTAAACATTTAAAGCGTATGCCCGATGGTGCTCCTATAAAAGCAAACAGTTTTATAATTATAATACCCGAAAAAATAGAAGAGCCTATGCCTTGTGGGGTAAAGGATTAAAAGTTTATACTAAACAAAGTTGCCTAGTTTAAGCTGCCAGTAAGCTACATCTACCCACTTATCAAATTTATACCCCACCTCAGAAAAGTGTGCAACTTTTGTATATCCCAAATTTTCATGCAATGCAACACTTTTTAAATTGGGTAAAGCAATACCGCCAATAGCTGTATGATAATTTTTTTCTTTTAACTGAAGAAGTAATGCTCTGTATAGCTTTTTACCTATACCCTTTCCTTCTTCTCCGTTTCTTAAATATATACTGGTTTCTACAGAATGTTTATAGGCACACCGGCTTTTCCAATCGGTAGCATAGGCATACCCAAACACTTCTCCGTTTAATTCATAAACCAACCAAGGAAATTTGGCTGAAGTTTCTTGTATTCTGTTTTCAAAATCTATAGCTGTGGTAGGCTTTTCTTCAAAAGTAACAGTGGTATGCGCAATATAATAATTGTATATATCGCTAAGTTGTTGCGCATGTTTTATGGAAGCATCAATTATCATAAAGCAAGTTTACTTAAATAAATTATTTACTACCGCTATTGTTAAAATTATTACCGGAAAGTTAAAAAATGTTACCGAAAATGAAATGCACATACCTTTTGGCACAGGTGTTGCGTTATACCTAGTAGCGGTAAACCTCTCCCGCAGGATTAAGCAGAGGATTGTATAACTTAAATTTAAAAGTTATGAAACGTAAACAAGAAAATTTACTGTCTATGTACTTAGCAGTAAATAAGGTGCTACAAGATAATAGCACAGTGTGGAACAGTGTAGCGGTAATGAATACTGCGGTGGGTAATTTTACAGCCAACTTGGTTGCGCTGCGTAAAGTTATAGATGCGCAAACAAAATCCATAACGGGTTATGCTAAAGACAAGCGTAAAGCTTTGATAGAAATGGCTGATAAAGCGCTTGAAGTGAGAGCAGCTATATTTGCTTATGCAGATACGCTGAATAATAATACACTGAAAGATCGTGTGAGATACAGCAGAAGCAAGCT
>CALALS010000039.1 GCA_937925525.1 uncultured Flavobacteriales bacterium
CCTTTTCCTCTTCCTCCGGCATGTATTTGGGCTTTAATTACCCACCATTGCGTTCCGGTTTGCTCGGTTAACTTTTTGGCAGCTTCCACCGCTTGTTCAGGAGTGTCTGCTACAATTCCTTCTTGGATGGCAACGCCATAGCCTTTTAAAACTTCTTTCGCTTGATATTCGTGAATATTCATCTGTAAATTTTTAGTGGAACCAAATGTATATTTTTATGATAGGAATGCCAAAAATTATTTTTAACAGGTTGGTGTATTTAGCTTTACTCATTTACTTTTTTATACATTTACGCTGTGTTAAAGGCAGAAAACATAAAAAAATCTTATCATGGCTTAGATGTACTCAAGGGCGTTACATTAAATGCAGCCAAAGGAGAAATAATATCTATAGTAGGAGCATCAGGAGCGGGAAAGACTACCTTATTGCAAATATTAGGAACTTTAGAAAAGCCTGATAGCGGTACATTGCTAATTAATGATACAGATGTTATTAGTTTAAAAGGAAAAAAAATAGCTGCTTTTAGAAACAAACACATTGGTTTTATTTTTCAGTTTCATCAGTTGTTGCCTGAGTTTACTGCCCTTGAAAACATTGCTATATCTGCAATGATAGGAGGAATATCTAAAAAGGAAGCAGAAGCAAAAGCAATGATGTTACTTCAGGAATTAGGATTGGAAAAAAGAGCTTTACATAAACCTAATGCCTTAAGTGGAGGAGAACAACAAAGAGTTGCAGTGGCTAGAGCATTAATAAATGACCCTGATGTAATTTTGGCAGATGAACCTTCCGGTAACTTGGATTCAAATACTGCAAAGGACTTACATGAACAATTTTTTAAGTTAAGAGAAAAGCACCAACAAACATTTATTATAGTTACCCATAATAACGAGTTGGCAAATATGGCTGATAGAAAGCTTACGATATCAGACGGAAAAATTCTTTAACTTTACTTTTTTAAAATTCTAACTATGAGATATTTATTACCACTTTTTTGTTTTGTTGTACTAGGTGCTAATGCACAAATTACTATAGATAATACAGATATGCCTGCTGTTAATGATACGTTTAGATATAGTATTGACAACAGCCTCACGGGAATAAACCCTTCCGCTACCGGAGCAAATTTTACCTGGAATTTTTCTGCACTTTCTGCAGAACAACAAAGATTAGATGAATATGTTCCTGTGTCTTCCACTCCCATAGCATATCAATTTTACTTTAACAATAACTTTTCTTATCCAAATCACAAAGCAGATTATGCTATTAAAGGAAGAGATGTTTCTGCTGGTTTCTTTAATGTGCAAGATGTATATAATTATTATAAAAATTCTTCAGCGGAATATAGCTGGGTGGGCTATGGAGCTGAGGTTAATTCTGTTCCAACCTCTTCACGTAATGTTCCTGTAGATATAAACTATAGCTTTCCCTTAAACTATGGGAATACTTTATATAACTATGCCGAAAATGGAGAAAATATTTCCGGTATAGGTTACTACGGCCAAAAAATACATCGTTATGATACTGCTGACGGATGGGGAAGCTTAACAACACCATTTGGTACTTTTAGCACCTTACGTGTTAAATCAACTCAATATATTACAGATACGATTTATAGCAGCCAGTTTAATGCCGGATATGACTTTCCCAGACCGGCTCAAATTCAATACAAATGGTTGGCAAAAGGTGAGGGTGTTCCTTTATTAATTTTTACAGAAATTTCAGGGCAATTAACTTGTGAGTACAGAGATTCATATAGAGCAGTTCCGGGAGTAGGCGTAAAAGAATTTACCCCAATCTCTGAAGTTTCTGTTTATCCAAATCCTTCTGTTAATGAAGTTTTGTATATAAATATTGATAGTGAATCCAGAGAGAATATTGAAATCAGAATACTAGATTTTAGCGGTAAACAAGTGGTTAATGAATTAATTTCTTTACAAAAGGGTAGAAATACTACTCAGTTAAATGTAGGTCAATTGGCTTCCGGTGTTTACTTTATTCAATTACTAAACAATAAAGCAGTATTTGTTACTGAAAAAGTAGTGATAGAATAGTTATCGATTAAACTTTCCTTGCCAGATGGCAATGTTGCCTACTGCATCTTCAATTTGAATGGTGTAATTATGTTCACCGCTTGGTAAATCATCTTCAAAATAATGTATGTACCATGCTTTTGATGGATTGTATTCTGTTAATACCCATTTACCGTCAATAAATGAGTTGTATTTTAGTATTCCGCTTAGGTTGTCTGTGGCTTTTATAATAATACCGGAGTTTTTACTCATCCATTTACCGTCAAAAATATTTATGGGTTCTATAACCGGAGCAATGGTATCTAACATTAATGCAAAACTTCCAAAATCTTTTGTTTTTGCGGTAAACGTATTGTTTTGCCATTCTCCTTTCAAAGCATAATATTTTCCGTTGTCGCTATACCTTGCCATAACAGTTTTTGGCTTTAACCTCTCAGGAATGTTTTTTTCTATTCCTATATAAATGTAAGATTGTAGAGGAGTATTTTCAGAATGAACTTGATAAACTTCAGAAATAGTATTTGAGTTGGCAGCTTTTTTTACCACATCTATTGGTGTTCTGCAATACAAAACAGAATCAGGAATATGCACATGAATTCCATCTTTATGAATATCATTTTCTTTCAGACATTCCAATGCTTCTTTAGGCTGAGGTAGCATTGTGGTCATTGGTTTTGCAATAACACTAAACTCAAGAATAGATTGATTTCCATGAAAATCTTTTACAATGTATTTTACTTGATATTCACCCTCTTTACTAAAGTTGTAATAGCCGTTATTTTGAATATTTGAATAGGTAGGTAGTTTATTATTAGGGTGAATATGACTGCATTGAATTCTGTCTTTCGTCTTTTTGTAATATTCGTAATCAATATGTGCGTTAATATTTCTAGAGCGATGAAATGGTACTTTTTCCACTTCATGGTGATATATTTTTTCATCATTCACTAGTAAGTCTATGCTATAAACTCCGTTTCTGTTGTGAGCACCATTTAATTGGTCGTCCGTTTCTACTCCAAAGCTTACATTTCCCCAAACTTCTATGGGTGCGTCATATTTTCTTTTGTAGCTACCATTGCTTTCGGTAATATCAACCTTATATCGGTCATATTTATTGTTAACACCGTATTCGGTTGAAAAAACCATCGCCTGAATAATTCTGGGTGGAATATTATCCTCAACTTTAAATCCAAAAAACAAGGGATTAATAGGAACTTCCGTTTTTGTTTCTCTTATTTCAAAGTGTAGGTGAGGGGCAGATGAGCTTCCGCTATTTCCGGAGTAAGCCACAACATCTCCTTTCTTTACTTTAAATAAATTTGAGTCTGGTCTTAGTTCTATTTCCCATGTTTGCTTTTCATATTGCATTTTCTTTACATAGTCTGCAATTGGTTTTGAGTAGTTTTTTAAATGCGCATAAACGGTTGTATATCCGCTGGGATGGTCTATATAAAGCGCATAGCCGTATCCCCAAGGCGAAACATTTATTCTGCTCACATAACCGTCAGCACAGGCGTAAATGTTTTTACCCTCAACTCCCATAGTCTTAATATCTAAGCCGGTATGAAAATGATTGGGTCTTAACTCACCAAAAGTTCCTGCTAAAACAATAGGAAAATCTATGGGTGAACGAAAAATATCTTGCGGATACTTAAATTGTGAAAATGAATTTAATCCTACTAAAACTCCTATAACGGTCAACACTTTTTTCATGGCTACAAAACTAAAGCGAATACAGTGCCATTTTTATATGCCATCAGTCAATTATTAAAATGTGTTTGTTGAAAGCTGTTATTGTTTACTTACTTTTGTAATAAAGAAGCTAAATCCATGAAGCGTATGTTTTTATTTATTTCTGTTTTACTAAGTTTTATCTCATGTAATAGCCCTGAAAATGAACAAAAAGAGACTAAAAGCTTAACCGAAGAACAAAAGCAATACTGGTATAACAATGAAGCAGAAATTTCCAGTTACCAACTTACTCAAGCCAGATACGGAGAATTAAGAGAAGGAAATGCAGTATTGGTCTTTGTAACAGAACCTTTTTCTGTAAAGTCTAATACCAAAGCAGATAACCCAACACAAGAAGATATTTCCGTTTTAAAATTAAACTATACCAAAAAGTTTAACACGGGCATTTATCCCTATAGTATGATGAACAGCACTTTCTTTCCTTTTCAAAATGGACAAAACTCTCTAAAAGTAAGTTCATCATCACAAGAGTGTTGCGGACACACCTATATGGAGTTACTTAACAAAAGCAAGTTTGAGGTAGAGATTAATTCATATTTTGAAGAAGAATCTGCTGAGGTAACTTTGGATAAAGCTATATTAGAAGATGATATCTATAGCATGATTCGTTTACGGCCTGAAGCTTTACCTCAAGGTAAACAGAAAGTTATTCCGTCATTCTTTTATTTACGATTATTACACAAAGAACTAAAAGCTTATGAATGCAACGTAAGTCAATCGAAAATAAATGATTCACTTTTAAACGTTACGCTTACTTATCCTGATTTAGAGAGAAGTTTGTCTATTTCATACCAGGCTAACTTTCCTTATAAAATAATGAGTTGGCAAGAAGAATACTATAGCGGTTGGGGAGAGGGAAGAAAAAAACTAACTACTAAAGCAACATTACTAAAGACTATAAAAATAGATTACTGGAATAAAAATAGCAATGGAGATACTTATCTCAGAGATAGTCTTGGCTTTTAATGAACTATATAATCATATTTTTTATAGTTAAAATCTAGCTTTATCTTTTTTCCTTTTTCGTTGTAGATCTTTTTGTCAATCGTTACTCCGTCATTAAACTTTGATTCTTCAGCCACTTTTCCGTTAGGGTGGTATTTAATATAATCACCGTGCTTATTATGTGTAAAGCCTACGGCATGGTACTTTTCTTTTAATTGCCCGGTTGGGTAATAGGTAGTAACATCAAAAGTGGGTTGAAAAGTAACCGTATCAGTTTTTTGTACGGAAACTTCGGCTACTTTCCCGCCAAAATAATAAGACGTTTGCGTTAAAGTAGCCTGATCATAAGAAGAACGATAGTAGCCATTAGGATTATCTTCAGGAAAAAAACCTTCTGTAGTAATTAATTTCCCTTCTTTAAAGTTGGTTCTGGAAGAAAGCTTTCCGTCTTTGTAATAAGACATAGACTGATAGTCTTCAGGAGGAAACCCATTAATAAATGGTCTCGAACTCATTATGTTTCCGTTGTCATACAACATTACCATTGTTCCGGTAAAAGGCGCTCCGTCATACAAATATTGTCCGCTTTTATTGGTGGTTAATTGGTCCATGGTAACTACCGTTGGAACTTTCTTTTCCTTAAAAACTTCAGCACCGTAATTAGTTACAAAGTCAGCTAAGGTCATATTACCACTGCATGAGTTGGTAGAGTTGTCGGCAGCAAACACTAAATAAGAGGTTCCTTTTTCAAAATTATAACCACAAGCAGCTGAGCTTACTTTTGTAGTAATTATTATTTCTTCTGATGGTTCTCCTTTAAATGTTTTAATCACCTTAAACGTTACAGAATAGTTTTCTTTTTCCTTATCCATCACAACCTTTAAAACTTTACCTGTAAAAGCTGTTTGACTAAGTGATAGGGCTTCACTAGGGCTAATTTGCTTACATCTGCATGCCAGTATAGATAACTGAATTAAACTACCAATAACTAATAAAACTATTCTCTTCATAACACCTTTGTTTTAGTAGTCAAAAATAACAATAAACTCTAAAAATAGCTGACAAAGATCAGTTAATCACCTGCTTATAATTTGGAATTCCGAAAAATTCCTTTTATACCTTTGTAATATTAAAGTTCATTTAAAAACATTGATATGATTATACCTAATAGCATAAAAAAAGAAATGTATGATAAACTTGGTAACTTGTTTTATGCTGTTGCAGTGGCTGATGGGAAAGTAAAGCGGGAAGAATATTTTAAAATGCAGGAAGTATTTACTAAAGAAGCTTCAGATGATACCGATGAAAATCAATTGATTGATATTACTGCCATTGAAGCAATTTCAGAGGTGTTTAAGAATTTGGCAAGAGAGGATAAAGAATCACAAGAATGTTTTGAAGAATTTGAGAAGTTTTATCAGGTAAAACAACAGTTGTTTGGTAAAGAATTGAAATTACTCATTTGGAAAGTAGCCAACGCAATAGCGGCATCATACTCAGGAAAAAATAAATCGGAGCTGGTAGTGCTGGCTCAATTATATGCACTTTTAAAATAAAAATGATAAACAGATGAAACAAACAGGAATTTGGATTGATACCGCTAAAGCCATTGTGGTAGATTTAGAAAACGGAAAAGAAAAATTAACCGAAATAGAGTCTAATGTTGAAACAAGGGCGCTTGAAGGTGCGGGAGATTCAGGTAGCTTTATGGGTGACCAGCATTTGAGTAGAGAACAAAAAATAAATGAACGAAAAAAACATCAACTTAATGGTTACTTAGATGATGTAATGAATCATTTAAAATCTTCTGATGAGGTATTTATTTTTGGTCCGGCTAAGGTAAAAAACAAACTGGCTGATGCCATCAAAGAAAATACCTTACTAAGCAAAGTAAATTTAATTGGTGTTGAAACGGCCGATAGTATGACAGATAACCAGGTAGTGGCTAAGGTAAAAGAAGCTTTTAAAGACTAATACCCATACTTATCCTTCCACAGGTTTTTTAAATACCTTCTCAACTCTTCCTCTCTGGGGTTTTTAGAAGGCTCGTAAAGCTTTGTATTCTTTATATCTTCAGGTAAATATTCCTGATTGATAAAGTTATTCTCATGGCTGTGGGCATATTGATAATCTTTGCCATAATTCAATTGCTTCATTAATTTGGTAGGAGCATTTCTTAAATGTAGCGGAACCGAAAGATTGCCCGTTTTCTGAACCAATTGCTGCGCTTCATTAATAGCCATATAACTCGCATTACTTTTAGGACTGCTTGCCAAATAAATAGCTGTTTGCGATAAAATAATTCTTCCTTCCGGCCAGCCAATCACATTCAACGCCTGAAAACAATTATTAGCCATTACCAATGCCGTAGGATTTGCGTTGCCAATATCTTCACTGGCTAGTATCAACATCCTTCGGGCAATAAACTTAGGGTCTTCGCCTCCCTCAATCATTCTGGCAAGCCAATAAACAGCACCATTAGGGTCGCTGCCTCTTAATGACTTAATAAAAGCCGAAATAATATCATAATGTTGCTCACCCGTTTTGTCATAGCGGGCAATGTTTTTTTGCAACTGTTCCTGCACCAAATCATTTGTAATTACTACATCATCACTTTCTACACTCTCTACAATAATGTCTAAAAAGTTCAGTAGCTTTCTGCCGTCACCACCCGAAACCTGCATCAGCAAATCCGTTTCCTTCAACTGAATGTTTTTCTTTTTCAAAAACTCATCCGTGCTAATGGCAATTTGCAACATCTTTTCCAATTGCTCTTTACCCAATTCCTCCAGCACATACACCTGGCATCTGCTAAGTAAGGCGTTAATTACTTCAAAAGAAGGATTTTCGGTAGTAGCGCCAATCAAAGTTACGGTGCCGTTCTCTACCGCACCCAGCAAACTATCCTGTTGCGATTTACTAAAACGATGAATCTCATCAATAAATAAAATGGGTTGTCCGCCAATCGGTCCGCTTTTCTTAGCGGAATCAATCACCTCTCGCACTTCTTTAACACCTGAGTTTATGGCGCTCAAGGCATAAAAAGGTCGGTCTAATGTTTTGGAAATAATATGCGCCAACGTAGTTTTTCCCACACCTGGAGGACCCCACAAAATCATGGAAGGAACATTGCCTTTTGCTATCAGTTTCCTTAGCGGCTTGTCCTTTCCCAATATATGTTCTTGCCCGATGTATTCATCAAGCGTGTTGGGGCGAAGTCTTTCTGCTAACGGAATTTGCTGCATGCTTCAAAGGTAAAAAAGCATTCCTAAAAAAATTGCTTAATTTGTGGAAACTATTGAGCATGTTCAAAAAAATATTCATTCCAATTTTTGCTGCTACTATTTTGTTTTCATGTAGCCAAGAAGAACCCCAAAAACAACTCACTTCATTAGAAACCTTTGAGTTGATTAACACCGAAGTAAAAAGCTTTTCAGAAGCTTACATGAATCTGCAAAACGCTACTTCTACCATCGGGCATCGTTTAACGGGCACGAAAAACGGAGCAAAAGCAGAACAACTGGCGTTTGACTTATTTACCAAATACGGTTTGCAAAACGTTCGCTTTTTTGATTTTGAAGCCCGTAGCTGGCTAAGGGGCGATGTAAAGTTAGAAGTAGATGGCAACGATTTAGCCTGTGTAAGCTTGGCGCATTCACCCGTAATGATTGATACTACCGCTCAAATAATTGATTTAGTAAACGGACTGCAACGCCATTTCGATAGTTTAAAAAATCAAATTGCGGGCAAGATAGTATTGATGAACATTGGCAATGAAAATGGGAGAGAGGGCGAAGAAAACTTACACCGTTCCGAAAAATCATTGTTGGCGATTGATAACGGTGCGGCAGGTATTATTTTTAAAAATCAGGTAACAGGCGAAATATTGCTAACAGGTACAGCTTCCGTAACAGGCGATTTAATTCCCATTCCTGCGGTATGTGTTTCCTTTGAAACAGGAGAGAAGCTAAGAGAAAGCCTCAAAACCAAACCCGAAGCCAAGGCACATATTCAAATGACCAACAAAAGCGAAATCATTAAAGCGCGTAATGTCATTGCCGAACACATAGGTACTGAATTACCCAATGAATACATTGTAGTAGGCGGACACCTTGATTCATGGGATTTGGCAACAGGAGCCATTGACAATGGCATTGGCTCGTTTTCTATCATAGACATTGCCCGAACCTTTGCTAAGCTAAAGCTTAATACCAAAAGAAGCATTCGCTTTGTGATGTTTATGGGCGAAGAAGAAGGCTTGCTCGGCTCACGTGCCTATGTAAAACACCTGAAAGAAACCAACAAATTGGCGGAAGTAAAATACATGGTAAACCTGGACATGACCGGAAACGCAAAAGGATTTAACGCCTTTGGAAGAGAAGAAATGGTGAACTGGATGGACAGCATTGGCAAACTCATTGCACAAGCCGATACCTTTTTTGCCAATGAAAACACCAACTCCGCAGGTCTGCATAGTGACCACCAACCCTTTATGATGGAAGGCATACCCGTTACCTGGCCCAACAGTAATATGAACAAAGGCGTGTACGGTTGCTACCACTCTTCTTGCGACCACTTTGATTTGGTAAAAGAAAGCGATATGATAAACAACGTACGCTTTACAGGCATGTTTTTATACGAACTGGCTAATGCGCAAACTCTTCCACAACACCTGCCAAGCGAAGAAGTAAAAGCCTTTTTAGAAAAGCATAACCTCAAAGAAAAACTCATCCTAGGCAAAGACTGGAGATGGTAACACCTCTCTAAATCTCTCCAAAGGAGAGACTTTTTGTCAGTTCGAGTAGCGAACGAAATGAGCATATCAAGAACTAGTTAAACAGTAGTTAGTTCACTAAATTAGAACGTCATTACTCTAAAAAGAACGTCATTCTGAATCCGCCATAGGCGGATGAAAGAATCTAAATTTTCGGTGTTGAGGCAATAGCCACTAGTTAACCAGCCAAAAGGCAATAGAAAAATAAAGTTCATAAAGTAAAATATCATACTAAGTTGTCACCCTGAGCATTTGAGATTAAGAGGAGAAAGTAAAACTTTCGGTATATTGAAGGGTGAAATTAGTTGCTAGTTATTAATTTACCATTCTTAACTCTAAACTCTGCATTTATAATTCATCATTCTGCATTACTTTTCCCGTCATTCTGAAACCGCCACAGGCGGTGAAGAATCTAAACTCTCAGTTCGAAAGGAGAGAAGCGATTGAGAAATCTAATTATCACTCCTGCGAAGGCAGGAGTCTACTTTTTTACCTCACAAGCGGACGCTTGCGAGAGATAGGGATAGGATTAGTTTTCAATGTTTAATTTTTCAACTTTAGAAAATCCGTTTGTCTTAGTAAACTTCATGTTATGAATAAAATTTTTCATTGAGTCAGATGGATCAAGATTCTCAAAGTTTAATTTATCAACAGTCTCGGGTACTATTATTGCAGAAACAATAGGCGTAAGCTCTAAGTGTCCATTTGTTGTGTTTAGCATTTCTGATAAGGCATGTATTATCACTTTTTTAACAGGTAAATAAGCTAAAGTTTCTCTTCCAACCCTTAATAGTGCTCCACAAACATAATCCTGATAAAGTTCATTAAACTTTCCTTTAGGCATATCTTTTTTTGAGAGCTTTCCTGTTTTTGTCTGATTAACAACATAGTTTGGTATAACGGTGGAATCGTTGACATGTAAATCAATTTCAATAAATTCTTTATTGAAAGATATTTCAAGTTTTGACCCCATGTCTGAAAGGTCACTAAATGGTTCAAAAAAATTAATTGCTTCTGCATAAGCTTTAATATCATAATTTCTTATACCTTTTGCTATCGATTGAGTTTTTTCCCAATCCTTGTAAATTTCAACTGATTTTTCATATTCTTCAATATCCTTATTTATAGCATTTTTTAAATCTTCTTCAAGTAATTTTTTCTTCTTATTAGCTCCAAAAATTTTAGCAAAGAATAAAGGCTTAAACTGCTCAAGCCTTTCTCTAGCAATTAATTCATTGTCTTGTTTTTTTAATGGTTTTTCTGGTTCTTCATCATTTAGAACTTCTTCCCAATTTATTTTTTCATTACTACAATTCTTATGAATTGAAACTAATATATCAAGATAGTCCTGATAGTTTTTTACAGTTTTTTCAGCACTTAAAATTTCTAGCTGCTTTAACTGCTCTTTATATAATTTTGCAGTTTCTTTTGCATGTCTTTTTTGTTCTCTTTCGGCAGCTCTCACAGATGCGGCATAGGAACGAGCTACTTGTTTAAAAGTTACCATGTGTGATTATTTTCCTCTAATATAAATTTCTTCCCCCTAATTTTCAAAACCTTAACTACAAAATAGGTATTTATACTTAGTCTTTTAAATGTCTGTTTTTTAGCTGTAAATGTCCATTTTGCTACTGTAAGCATCCATTTATGGGCTGCAAGTGTCGTTTTAGCATCTGTAAGTGTTAATAAATACGCTGCAAGCTGCAATTGTGGCAGTGTAAACTGCAATTATGTCATTGTAAGCATCCATTTAGAGGCTGCAAGTGTCAATTTAGGAGCTGTAAGTGTCTATTTATTGAGTGTAAGCGTCAATTTAGGAGCTGCAAGTGTCAATTTAGGAGTTGTAAGTGTCTATTTAGAGAGTGCAAGCATCAATTTAGAAGCTGTAAGTGTCGTTCTAGCAACTGCAAGTGTTAATAAATATACGTTAAACGCCAATTACACGAGCCCAAGCGTCTATTACATGAGTCCAAGCTGTCAATGTTTCACCTCAAACTGCAATTACGTCAGCCCAAGCATCGTCCGAGCAAGCTCAAATGCCGTCCGAGAGACCTCAAGCGTCAATTACATGAGCCCAAGCTGTCAATGTTTCACCTCAAACTGCAATTGTGGCAGCTCAAGCATCGTCCGAGCGACCTCAAATGCCAATTACATAAGCTCAAACGTCAATTACTTGACCTAAAGCGTCAATTGATAAAGTGTAAGCATTCATTTCAGGGGAGAAAAGGCGGCTTTACTTCCTTCTTTTCTTAGAGTTGGGCGCTACTTTGTTCCTTACAAACACCAAACGGTTTTTTCCTTTGGGGTTTTCACGGTGTTCCAGCTCAA
>CALALS010000040.1 GCA_937925525.1 uncultured Flavobacteriales bacterium
ATTGAAGTACAACGCTGCCAAACGAGAACCGCTCTTTCGCTTCGACTTCCGAACAATCTCCACCTGAGCATGTGCGGCTCGCTCACCACCTTGAGAATCATCCCGTTCTTTATCGTCACCGAACTTCCATAGCTCCATGGTGTCTATATGTTGTATTTCCCAGGGCTTTTTTCCTCTTAAATTCAACACTTTGGGAATTTCAATATTATTCACCAGCATTCTCCTACACAGGTAGGGAAAATCAAACTCTTTTCCATTATGTGCGCAGAGCCGTGAGTCTTCATGAAAAAAATGTTTGTCCAGCATTTCTTCAAACTCTAACAAAAGCTTTTTTTCATCATCACCGTAAAATGATTTTATTCTTAGGTGTTGCTCTCCATGTTCATAGTGAATAACTCCGCTTGAAATACACACTATTTTTCCAAATTCGGCATAAATACCTGCTCTCCCATAAATTTCAGCATCAGATTCTTCATCCTTTCTTAAATAGACTGCCTTTTTTTTCCATAATTTCTGATATACTTCAGGGGCTTTTTCAAAAGACGGATAAGCCGGTACCGTTTCAATATCTAAAAACAATATTTTACTAATGTTTCCTACCATCTTATTTGTGCAATATTCCTTTGGTTTCCAATATAGGGATGTTGGTAAGGTTTTCTTTTACAATACTCTCAGGTGGAAAAATAAACTTTTTATCGTAAATCTTTTTATCGATGTAATAGCTTACCCAGTATTCATTGTGAAGTGCAAAAACTTCTTCTATAATGGGTTCGAGTTTAACTGCTGTGTGTGGTTTTAGCTCTTCAATGTTATACCTGAGCGTTGTTGTTTTTTGTTTTTCTCCTTCCAGGTTTTCGCCATATCCTTTAGATGTAACTAATACATTCTGAAGAGATTGTTCGTTTTGGTTGATAATGTAAACATACCAGGCTTTATCTTCTTCGTCTGGTATTTGCTCATGAACGATGGCTATTGCAACGCCTTCTACTTTTGGAAAGTCAATGTTTTCAATCATGTTAAAACTCTTTGCTCAATTTTATATATTCAAAAAAATCTTTGGGATGTCCTTCAATATTTTCTTTTTCTCTTTTTTTGCCAAATCTAACCATAACTAGATTTCTGGAAGGAATTACAATTAAATATTGTCCTAATATACCTCTGGCATAAAAAATGGTTTCGCTTTTATCCGGATAAATCCACCACTGATAACCATAATAATTTACAATCTCGTTGTTTTCATCAGGTAAATTTACAGGTGTTATGCTTTCTTTTACAAATGCTGAGTCAATAATCTGTTGTCCGTTATAATTCCCCATTTTTAACATTAAAAGACCTAGTTTAGCAAAATCTCTTGGATTAGAATTAATGCAGCAAGAAGCTTTTTCCACTCCATTTTCATCATCCAAACTCCAGTAAGCATCTTCATTCATTCCTAATGGTTTCCATAGCTTTTCTTGGGCGTACTCCGAAACTGTTTTTCCGGTTACTTTTTCTAAAATAAAAGCTAAAAATTGGGTGTCTCCGCCTTTGTACTTCCATATTGTTCCGGGAGATTCTTTAGGTTGATAGTTATGCATTAAAGACTTCAAATCATTTGTGTAGTAAGCTTTGGCGGGAAAAGCAAACGGGTTGGTATAGCTTTCATCAAAATTAATTCCTGATGTCATTTGTAGTAGCTCTTTAATGGTTACCTCTCCCAAAGTTGCTTCGTACTCCGGAATAATTTCTTTAGCTTTTTGATTTACTGACTGGATTAATCCATCTTTTATAGCCGCACCAATAAGCATGCTTACTACCGATTTAGCAGCTGAAAAAACATTAGTAACTGAACTTTCATTGTATCCTTCGCAATATTTTTCAAACACAATGCTGTCATTTTTTACAATAAACAATGCTGTCGTTTCAAGGTTTTTTAAATACTCTTCTTGCTCAGTTGTCAATTCAAAGCTAGTTTGCTTAACCGCAAGTGGTTGAGGATTTTTTGACGCTATTTTTCTGTTTTCAAAAATTTGATACTCATCAATATCAGGACCTTTTTTGCCTTTAAGGTAAGTGTTTACTATGCCTTTGTATAGATGCTGATTGCCGGAAAAAATAACTATAGCATTAAGAATGATTACTATTCCAAAAAAATAAATTGCTATTTTTTTTATTTTCTTCATTCAACAATTTCCATTTCAAAAATATTCTGCAAATGATTTTTTAGCTTTTGTTTTAACTCATCCATGTCCGCTTTTTTGCCTGTTTCTTTTTCGATAGAAGTAACGTCTTTTTCTTTGATACCACATGGGATAATATGTTTAAAATAATTCAAATCAGAATTTATATTAAACCCGATTCCATGCATTGTTACCCACCTACTACAACGCACACCCATAGCACATATTTTTCTAGTTTTTTTTTCATTTTCAGGCTCAATCCAAACTCCGGTGTAACCGTCCAGTCTTCCGCCTATTATTCCGTACTCGGCTATTGTTTTTATAACAGCTTCTTCCAATAGTCGTAAATATTTATGGATATCGGTAAAAAAATGGTCTAAATCTAAAATGGGGTAAGCAACTAGCTGTCCCGGCCCGTGATAGGTAATATCGCCACCCCTATTAATTTTATAAAATGTAGCTTGATGTTCTTTCAATTGCTCTTGATTTAGCAAAAGATTATCTAATGAACCGCTTTTCCCTAATGTGTAAACGTGTGGGTGTTCGCAAAAAATTAAATGATTTTCTGTTGTGGTTTGAGGCAAATTTGCCAACTCGTTTTTTCTGTTTTGCAGTTTTAAATTAACCGTTTTAGAAAAAAGTTCTTCCTGAAAATCCCAAGCCTGTTTGTAATCTACAAGACCTAAATCATGAAAAATAACTTTCCTGTTTTTTGCATCCATTGGTTTTACAAAGATGCTAAATTAATGTGGTGTTTTGCCATTATTCTTGTCGTATTTTTTAGCTTTGTAATTACTAACCAAAAAACCAACTAACTATGAAAAAGTATCTTTTACTATTATTTGTTTCAGCTTTTATTATGGCTTGTTCAAACTCTAAATCGGAAGAAGATGGAGTTGAGCAAGGTGAAGAAAACTTTGAAGAAAAGGGTCTGTTTGGAAAATTAAACGCCATTAAAAAAATGGGCGAAGGCATTGTTGAAGAGCAAAAAAATGCTTCAGAGGCAATGGAAAAAAGACTTGAAAACGGAGATACTATTCCTTTTCACTTTAAACAATTAAAAGCTATTATGCCTGAAATAAGTGGCTACGAAAAAGAAAAAGATGAAGGTTCCTCTGTACAATACGGAATGGGTTCTTATTCAACGGCAACGGCTAATTATAAAAATGCTGATGGCAATACCATTAAAGTAACCATTATGGATTATTCAGGTGTTTATACGCTTTATACTTCTATGCTAGGCGTTGCAAAAACCGGCTATAAAATGGAAACAGACGATATGGTTTCAAGAACTATTGAATTTGATGAAGGTTACAAAGGAATGGAAACTGTTCACACCAAAGAAGGAAACAAAAGAGTAGAATTAATGGTGGGTGTTGATTATCGTTTTGTAGTACAAATTAATGCAAAAGGAACTGACGACTATAAGATGATACGTGAAGCTGTAAAATCAATTGATTTTGATTCGTTAGAACATACTGAAGTAGAAGAAGTTTAACATCTGGCAAAAATTACAATATATACTGACGGTTCGTCAAGAGGAAACCCGGGACCGGGAGGCTACGGAACCATATTAATGTCCGGCAAGCACTACAAAGAAATTTCACAAGGTTTTAGAAAAACCACCAACAATAGAATGGAATTGTTGAGTGTAATTGCCGGGCTTGAAAGTTTAAAAAGCGGTGGTAATGATGTAACTATTTACTCCGATTCAAAATATGTGGTAGATGCGGTGGAGCAAAAATGGCTTTTTGGTTGGGTAAAAAAAGGTTTTAAGGGCAAAAAAAACCCTGATTTATGGAAACGCTTTTTAGAAGCTTATCCTAAAAACAATGTAAAATTTATTTGGGTAAAAGGCCATGCCGGAAACAAATACAACGAACGCTGTGACGAACTGGCTGTAGAAGCTGCAGAATCTGACAAACTAGGTGTAGATTCCTTTTATGAGGCAGAAGAAAAAGGGCTTTTTAGTGAGTAATTTTAACAAATAATTTTTTTGAGCGAAATAACATTGGCATATCACCATATAATGATTTTTACATGCTGTATTATTTCTCTAGTAACTATTTTACTATTTAGAAAAAAGCTGTATTCAAAAAATAAATACCTTTTTATAAGCTTAATATTGTTCTTCTTACTTTATATGTCTTTTCTAGGTCTTGCTGAATATGATAGCATTTCTTGCCAACTTACTTTAAATAAATATGACCTTAATAAAGATGGGATATTTAGTGGAAATGAAGTAACTGAGGAACAAAAACAAGCTATGCAGAACTTGATTAATGATACCGGAAGAAATTTAGTGTTCATAACCGGATTTCTTTTTTCTCTTGCTATTTCTTGTAGCATATACTTTTTGGGAATAATTTCCTCAAAACTGCAAAAAACAATGGCTAAATAAATGCAATTACCTTGTTAAAATAATATAATCTTTTAGTAGCATTTCTAAAAACTTAAGGTGATCTTTAGGTTTGTTTTCTTTTGCTATTTCTAATACTTCACCTAGTTTATTTGAAAGTTGAATAATTGCTTTTCGGTGTACTTCGTCTTTGTATTTTCTGTATTTGTCAATGGTTTCTTTTACAAAAAGCATATCGTTTTCACTTAACTTAACCGCAACAGGATAAGTAGGTTCGTAGTTTTCTTTTTTCCCGATTTTTAAAAGTTCTCTTAGGCTTAATTTAAAAGTCGTTTCTTTTTTGGCTAAAGTGGTATTTGCCAGTAAATCTCCTAAACGTTGCGCATACTCTGTAGAGCTAATCATAATAGCGCCAATACTACAGATAGAAAAATAAATATCTATCGGCCTAAAAGCCCAGCGTAAAGCATAATCACTAAAGTTTGGTTGTTTCCCGGTAAGTTTAACAACGTTCATTCCGAAAGCCATTTTGTCAATGGTTTGCCCATTA
>CALALS010000041.1 GCA_937925525.1 uncultured Flavobacteriales bacterium
ATTATTTTTAATTTGATTATGTCGCAAAGGTAAAATAATGTTTCTTTTAATGCTCAGATGGAGGTAGCTGATTTTCCTCAGAAACTTCTTCGTTGATAACTGTACTTTCTATTTCGGATTCTGTTTCTAAGGATTGTAGTTTTGCTTTTTTCTCTTTGTTTACCACCAAGGAATATGTCATTATTAAGCTGGAAATTAATATGGTAAATAATAATATTCCGGGCTCAAAATTTTCGTCTTGCATACTCGTTGGAATAGCAAAAAACAATAAAATAGTAATCAAGCCTCTGGGAGCAATATATAATTGAGGAATGATGTCTCTCCACAAAAATATTTTAAGACATATATATCTTACAATGTAAAGAGCCAGAATAATACACAAGCTTACAAATGCAACTTTAAAGCTAATTAAAGATGCTAAAGAAATAGTCATCCCGAATACCACAAAGAAAAATGTACGAATTACAAAGGCGGTTTCTAGGGTAATAAAGTGTAGCTCTCTTAATATATTATCCACTGCACTGTCTTTTATCAACTTTTTAAATGGTCCGATAAAAAATATCTTATAATTATTAATAATTAAACCAAAAGCCATAATTATGATTAGAGACGAAAGTTGAAATAATTTCTTCCCTATTGCATAGAGTAAGGTAAGTATTGCTATTAAAAGAAACAGTTTTACCTGAGTTGTGAGCCGTTGAAAAATAAGTATTAAGGCAAAGCTTATTACAAAAGATGCTACCATAGTAACAATGATGTTAAGCGTAACATCAAAAGCAATTTGCCCTGCCGTTGAACCTTCAGGTGTTCCGATTAGAAAATAGAAAAACATAATTCCCAAAATATCTGAGAATGTACTTACATATATCATGAACTCTTTTTTATTTTCTACCAAACCAGAAACAGATGGTATGATAATGGCGCTACTCATAATAGAAAGTGGAATGGCATAAACAAGAGAAATAAAAGGATCCGAGATTAAGTAATAATTGATAATGTACGCACAGGCAAATGATGAGCCTATTAACGCAATTAATGCTACCGCTAAAGATTTTAAAATTAGTGGAGCTTTTTCTCTGGTAAGCTTTAAGTCAAGAGCCGCCTCTAAGACAATCATTATTAGCCCGATAATTCCTAATACTTGCAGAGTAGCAAATAAGTCTGCCTCAGGATCATCCAGCCATTTTAGTATATACTGTATTCCAAGTCCCAACATTATTAAAAGTAAGACGCTTGGAATATTTGTCTTTTTGGAAATAATATTGAAAACAAATGAAAGAATAACAACTATACAAATACCTATAATGGTATAATATGAGTCTATTCCTGTTTCCAATAAAAAATTTAGCATTACTGAGTGTTAATTAAATAACAATTTATATTACTTTTTGTTTACTAATGAAGCACTTCTATTGATGAATTAGTAGTTGTTGGTTCAATTTGTAACAACTTAATTTTTTCAATGATTTTTTTAGCATTTTCAGCAACAGCAGTCTTAGATATTTTGTCAACGTTATTTACGTTAGAAGGAAAATAAGCTTTTTCTGCGCCCGACTGAATGATGTTTCCATTAGCATCATAAATGGTATAGTGAACTTTTAATACTCTGTTATGCTTGCCGGAGCCATCCGTAACAATGTTATTAAGTAAATCAATTTGATTGATGAAAATTACTCCTTCTACCTGATAAGTATTTACTAAGGTTTGCATAAGGTTGTTATTGGTGATAATGGTCTGCATGTAGCGCTCCTCTACTACCCTTTGAGTGGTAATTTCTCCATTAGTCGTATTACTCTCCGGTTGTTTTTCACTTTCTTCTTTTGGTTTAAATTTGTTTTTTAGCTTGTCTGCCACTGTTTGATCTTCTTCCTTTTTTTCTTCTTGAGGCAAAATTTCATATTTATAACCAATAGAAGAATAAATATAGCCCAGTTCTTTTTGTGCGTCAACTTCCATCACATAAAATGAAAGTGGCTCAAGACCAACTTCTTTAGAATTGATAAATAGATTCTGGTCTAAAGATGCCTGAAATTTTGCTCTAATTTCTGCTGTTCCCAAGCCATCAGACTCATATATGTTTTTGTCAATGTCTGAGATATACATTTTACTTTCAAAAGGAACTAGCAGGTATGTTCTTCCTTTTTTTCCATTGTTTGAAGGTGTTTCCTCTTGCGAATAGCAAACTATTGCCA
>CALALS010000042.1 GCA_937925525.1 uncultured Flavobacteriales bacterium
CACAACTTAAAGCTATCGTATTTACGTACGGTAGATAAAGTTGAACCTCTACCTGATTTGTTTTTAACGGCTTGGGCAAAAGACATAGCCCTCTCAAAATCTACTAAGTATTGGCCTATGTGGAGCATTATATTGGTGTGCGTAGGCTTTTTAATGCTCATCGTTTACCTTTTTATCGTTCAGCCAAGGCTAAAAAAGATTAACTTCTTTGGTGGATTGGGGTTCATTGCCGTTGGCTTGATTTATTTATGCATTGGCATTTATCAAAATAGCCTGTTAAATGATAATGAAACCGCCATTGTATTTACCCCCACTTTAAACGTAAAAGGCGGTCCTTCAGAATCGGCTACTAAATTGTTTGTGGTGCATGAAGGCACCAAAGTAGTTATCAAATCTACCCAAGAAGATTGGGTGGAGATAAAGCTCATGAACGGAAATGTGGGTTGGGTAAAACAAGAAAACCTAAAAAACATCTAATATTGAAAGTCCTTTCTACCAATATAGGCCGGTGCGAAACACTGCATTGGAAAGGCAAAGTTTACGAATCAGGCATTAACAAGCGGCAAGTCAAAGAAGGAATATTGCTTACTTCACTAGGCGTAAAAGACGACCATATTTCCGAAACCAAAGTGCATGGCGGTAAAGAAATGGCTTGTTACCTGTTTAGCCATGAGCATTACCCCTATTGGAAACTACAATACCCTGATTTAGTTTGGGAGTACGGTATGTTTGGCGAGAATATTACCATAGAGCAGTTTAATGAAAAGGAAGTATGTATTGGAGATGTATTTAAGCTGGGCGAAGCTATTATTCAGATTTCAGAGGTGCGTATGCCCTGCTATAAGCTGGGTATAAAGTTTGGCAATCAAGGTATTATTAAAGCGTTTATTGACTTTGGTGTTTCCGGTGCTTACCTACGAGTTCTTCAAGATGGAATTGTGAAAGAAGGAGATCAACTAAAACTTTACCAAAAGAGCAAAGACCAAATAAGTATTTGGGAAGTAAACCAAATGATTTACGGACATGCTTCCAAAGAAATGCTTCAACAGAGCCTAAAGAGCGATGAGCTCAACGAAAACATCAAAAGAAAGCTAAGAAAACAACTTGGGTAATCTAATTTACTTTTACCTGCTTTTGACGCATTAGAGAAACCTCTAAACCAATGTAATAAGGCTGATAGGTGTACTTTAAACTTCCAATAGGAACTTCTTTTCCACTGCTATTAATAAAATCCCTTTCTTTCGTGAATGAATTTAACCCTAATTGAAATCTAGGCCCAACCTCCATAACTAAATTATCACTTAATCTTATTGAGGCTTTTACTGCTCCAAATACACTTGGTCTGACCGGATAGTAATTATTTTCTAAAATTACATATGCGCTTTCCTTATCAGGCGACAAACCATATATTAAACTATTTTTTTCAGCTATAAAAATACTAGCTCCCATTCCTAATGAAAAGAAGAATTTATACTTTGCTTTTTTAATAAAGGTATATTGATAGCTAACCGGAATATCTATATAATGTATTGCTGTTGCTTGCCTTGCACAATTGTCACCTAAACAAATAAAAATTGGAGTATTATAACTTCTATCTATAAAATAAGCTCCTGATTCTATTGCTGAACGATTAGAAAAATAATAGGCAAATTGCAACCCTAACGAATAAGATAACTTTGGCATATCACGATTAGGCAACTCTTTGATATACCATCCGGGTTGATATTCACTATAATTAATAGGATTAACTTTATAGGAAATACCTGGAAAGAGACAGAACCCAAATTTAACTTTATCATCTGTTTGGCCATAGCCAGTGAGCTGAAAACTGAAAATATAAATAAGAATAAATATATACTTTAGGATGTTTTTTGTCATTTTGCATCTAATTGAATGCTACAAGCAAAGTTAAGTATTTTTATTTATTTCAAAATAATCAACTTTATACTGGAATAACATCAAAATAAAGCAAAGAAAACAACTTGGTGATTCGGCTAATTGATGTAAACAGCCTTTACCCTATCTCTTAAATTATAGGCCGATGCCATTACCTCTCCGTAGGCTCCCGTAGTACGAATTGCAATGTAGTTACCTCTCTGAGTATGAGGCATTTTTACCGCCTTACCAAAACAATCACTTGATTCACATATTGGGCCTACTACATCATACTTCTCATTAGCTTCTGAGGTGTTGCTGATGTTCTCGATATGATGATACGATTGATACAATGCCGGACGAATAAGTTCCGTCATACCTGCATCTACTATAGCAAAATTGGTTTTAACCCCATTCTTTACGTAAAGTACTTTGGTAATAAGGCTAGCACACTGTGCTACCAGGCAACGTCCCAGCTCAAAGTGCACTTGCTGTCCCGGTAATAGCTTTAGATGGTCGTTAAAGATTTTAAAAAAGGTAGCAAAGTCACTTATGGCATTGGTGTCCGGATTTTCATAATCTACGCCTAGCCCGCCACCAACATTGATGTGCTTTAGCTGCACGTGTTTCTTTATAAAGTAGTCTTGTATTTCGTTTACCCTAATACACAAGCCTCTGAATACAGATAGGTCAGTTATTTGAGAGCCGATATGGAAGTGAATACCGATTAAGTTGATGTGCGTTAGGCTTGGTAATCGCTCCAATAAATCATCCATCTCCCACATATTAATGCCGAACTTGTTTTCTTCAAGCCCTGTGGTAATGTAATGATGCGTTTTGGCATTTACATTAGGATTGATACGCAAAGCTACGTCTGCTACCTGTCCTCTGCCCTTTGCTATTTCGTTAATTACCTCTAGCTCGGGTAAAGATTCACAGTTAAAGCTAAAAATGTTGTGGTCTAGCGCAATGTTTATCTCCGCATCTGATTTTCCTACCCCTGCAAAGGCAATATCATTGGAGTTAAACCCAATTTCTATGGCCTTTTTTATTTCGTTACCACTTACACAGTCTGCACCAAAGCCTTTCTCTTTAATGATTTGAAGAATTTCGTTATTGGTATTTGCCTTTAGGGCATAATGTACGTGATAGCCGTATTTATTACTCTCCGATATGCAAGCGTCAAGGGTGTTGTGCAGCAGCTTTAAATCGTACAGATAAAAAGGTGTGGTCGTTTGTTGTATGATATCTAGCGGAAGGTTCATGCCTTATGCCGGTTGTTGTAAGTTTTCAAAAATTGCCTTTAGCGCATCGTTTTTATGCTCCGTTTTAACCAATATTGAGATGTTGTGAAAGCTACCACCGTAAGAAATCATTCGTAATGGTATGTTTTCAAGGGCCGAGAAGATTTGTTTGGCGTAACCTTTGTTTTCTGCAATAAAATTACCCACCACACAAATAATGCTTAGCCCTTCATCTACCTCTACCATGCCGAATTTTTGTAGCTCTTTGGTTATTTCTTCCAGGTATTTATTGTTATCAATGGTTAACGATACGGCTACCTCCGAAGTAGTAATCATATCTATAGGCGTTTTGTAGGTTTCAAACACCTCAAACACTTTACGAAGGAAACCATACGCTAGAAGCATTCGGCCTGACTTAATTTTAACAGCCGTAATGTCGTCTTTTGCGGCTACTGCTTTAATGATAGTACCGTTATCGGTTTCTTTATCAGAGATAAGCGTACCGTAAGCATCTGGCTGCATTGTATTTTTTAAACGTACCGGTATGTTTTTAAGCTTAGCCGGTAATACACTGCTCGGGTGCAATATTTTTGCACCAAAGTAGGCCAACTCTGCTGCCTCATCAAACGATAAATCGGCAATGGGACGTGTACCTTGCACAATTCTGGGGTCGTTGTTGTGCATACCGTCTATATCTGTCCAAATTTGTATTTCATCAGCTTTTATAGCCGCACCAATTAACGAAGCAGAGTAATCACTTCCTCCCCTTTTAAGATTATCTATCTCGCCATAGGAGTTGCGACAAACGTAACCTTGCGTGATAAAGTAGGTAACGTCTTTGTGTTGGGCTAATATATTGGCAAGTTCGGTAGCTATGTAGTTATTATCGGGCTCTTCGTTTTCATTTATGCGCATATAGTCAAGCGCTGGCAGTAGTATAGAGTTTTTGCCTTGTTCTTTTAAGTAAAAATGAAACAATGCCGTACTCATGAGTTCGCCTTGTGCCAGGATTGCCTTCTCCTCATAAATGGTAAACATATCTTGAGTAAACGAACGGATAAAGGTAAAGTGTGAAACTATTAGTTCTTTGCCGTTGGCCTTGAATTCATCCAAAGTAAACAGTTGGTCTATTTCGGCAAGGTATTTCTTCTCTAATTTATTGATAACATCATTAGCGGCTTCTATGTTTTTTTGATGCAGATAGCCCGATATTTCTACCAGGGTGTTGGTAGTGCCACTCATAGCGCTTAGCACCACTATTTTTTGCTGGCCATCATCTATTAGCTTAGCTACTTCTTTTATACGCTGGGCAGAACCTACAGAAGTACCGCCAAATTTTTGAATTATCATAAGCCCTTTACTGTTTTTGGGACGGCAAAAATAGGGAAACAAGTTTACAAGACAATAGATTTTAGATATAAGACGCTAGAAAGCCGGAAATTATCCTTTTTTTGGTGATACTGAGGGCTAAGGAAGCAGCTCTTGGTGTTCAGATGGCAGAAAATGCAATGCAGAATGCAGAATTCAGAGTTCAGATGCTTG
>CALALS010000043.1 GCA_937925525.1 uncultured Flavobacteriales bacterium
ATTCTTTATATGATAGGAAGTGCAGTAATATTAGCGTATCAGTATGGCGGATTTTAACCAACATTTTTTAACGGCAATTAATGCCTCTATCGAAGCAGGATTGGCAATTCTTAAAGTTTACGAAAGTACCATAGAAGTTGAACTGAAAGACGATAAATCACCACTTACCCAAGCCGATAAAGCTTCTCACTTAGTAATTAAAAAAGCACTGGAAGGAACCTGCCCGATTTTAAGTGAAGAAGGAAGAGAAATCAATTTTGAAGAACGCAAAAGCTGGAAGCAATTTTGGTTGGTTGACCCATTAGACGGCACCAAAGAGTTTATCAAAAGAAACGGACAGTTTACCGTAAACATTGCTTTTATTGAAAATGGATTTCCTACAGCAGGAATAATTTATGTGCCGGTTACCAAAGAGTTGTTTTTTGCTCTTGAAGGAAAAGCTTACAAAGCCGAGAATATTGCCTCATCATTTCAATCATTGTCTGATGCTACTAAAAATGCTGTTACTTTAAACGGTGCATACAGCGGAAAAGTAAAAGTGGTAGCAAGCCGTTCACATATGAGTGCAGAAACCGAAGAAGTCATTAATTCATTAAAAACAAAACATGGAGAAGTGGAAGTGGTTTCTGCAGGTAGTTCATTAAAGTTTTGTTTGGTAGCAGAAAACAAAGCGGCCTTTTATCCTAGATATGCTCCAACTATGGAATGGGACACCGGAGCAGGGCAAGCCATTGTAGAAGCGGCAGGCGGTAAAGTAATAGATTATACTACCCAACAACGCAAAAGCTATAACAATGAAAATTTGTTGAATAATTGGTTTTTGGTAACCGCTAAAGGATTTGAGGTTTAGAAGTAATTATGAATGTAGAATTAAAAACTAATAAAACAGTCATTAATCGACCATTTAACCAATCAACTAATTTTTAATAATTTTTTTAGTTTGAAACTGACCGTTGGAAGTAGCCACTTTCACTAAATACGTTCCCGGTTGCCACTGGCTGGTGTTAAGTTGTAGTTGTGTTTGTAAAGCTGTTTGTTCATATACCAGTTGCCCCTGCATATTAAACACATATACCTGTGTGGTATGCTCTAAATACGCTTCAGGCAGTTGTAGGGTTATTTGCTCGTTAAAAGGGTTGGGGAAAAGGAAAATAGGTGCTGCTTCTTGTAGTTTTTGGGCTGTGGGTATGCCTACGGTAACAGGTGGACAACCCGCACTATCACAACCCAAACTATCTAGTTTTATAATCCACATATCAGCTTTTCCGGTATCTGGTGATTGAGGTGATACAAACCCACAAGCTACAAACCCATTATCATTGGTTTTTTCTATATTGTAAAGATAATTTGAACTTGAACTACCCTTTAAATTATCTACATATCTGTATATAAGGCTATCTCCGTTAGGAGCAACTTTTAAAAACAGACCTTTTAGCTCCCAGCTGTCGTTATATCCTTGTCCTGCAGCTACTATACTACCATCTTCCAATTCAATTACCTTATGTAAAAAATTTTGTTTCGCATCTCCATATTTTTTTCCCCATACGGTATTACCCATACTGTCTAATTTAATGAGCCAGGGTTTGCAATAAATAATTCCGGGTTGTGGTTCCTGATAGGTATAGGCACCGGCTATAACAAAGCCACCGTCTTTAGTTGCAATACAACTGCTTCCAACATCAGTATATATCCCGCCATAATTTTTCTGCCATTTTACATTCCCTAAACTATCTGTTTTTATCACTAAAATATCATTAGTGTTACCGATGTTTGCCCCAAAACTTTGTGTTACACCACATAAAAAAAACTCTTTTCTTTTATTTAACACAATTTGACCGGAGTATTCATATAAGCCACCACCATATTCTTTTTCCCATAACTTATTAGCCAAAGTATCTATACATATTAGGATTAAATTTCCATCATTATCAGTTTTTGCAGATGTACCATAAATATATAAGAATTCACCAGACTTTATTATATGATTAACAGTTTCAAAATAACTAGTATAAAGTAATTTAGTAAACAGCGTATCTCCACTTTCATTATAGCAAGCTATAAATGCAGAAGTATTTAAACTAGAATCTTGAATACCGAAAGCAGAATAAATTTTATTATTATGATGTACAAGACTCTGAGACCCATAAAAAGTAAGGTGTCTCCTTTATGGTTAAATAACAATGAAGTAAAGTCCTGTAAAGAAGTGGTTTTATTTATTACTAACCCAGATGCAAAAAATGTTGTATCGTTAATTTGCAATAATGAAGTCAATACGCTTCCAGAGCTAATATCAGGGCTTATTCGTTTATTAAAATAGTTATACTGCCCAAAAGAAAAATTGGGCAGTAGAAAAAAAAGAAGGATACTATTTATAAAGATTTTTTTCACGTGATTAGTTCATAGTTACAATGTATAGCTTCTAAAATTATGCAATTAATTCTGTATTAGCGCAATAAAACCTAACTTTAACGTTATTTATGCCATGAAATTGCAGAGCTACTTTTTCTTTATTCTTTTTTGTTTTGTTATTACCTCCTGCACCAAAAAAGAAAACCCAGAGCCTATAAAGGTTAGCGGAATTCACACAGGCTTTACACAAGTTTTTGGCGGAAATAAAACGGAAAGAATCATAGATATTTTAGTGGCGGACAACCAAGTATTGGTGCTTGGTTTTACGGAGAGCTACGGAAATGGAAAGTCGGATGTATTGCTGGTGAGTTATAGCCAATGGGGAAATATGCAGTGGTATAAAACCTACGGTAGTCAGTTTATAGATGAAGGAACAGCTATTTGCAAAACGTCTGACGGAAATTATTTGATAAGTGGTATAACCGCCAACGGAACGGATTATGATGGCTATGCCATTAAGATTAACAAAACCGGAGATATTG
>CALALS010000044.1 GCA_937925525.1 uncultured Flavobacteriales bacterium
TTACCTAGCAATGCTTAAAAAAATGAAAAAAGGCCATTTTTCAAAATTTCTATTTATTACATTTTTCTTTACATTTTTAGGGAGCCTTTCTTCTCAAACATTGAGTAAAAAAGAGGAGCGTGAATTGCTGGATAAAGCCGAATACTACTACTCAGAAAAATATTATAAAACAGCCGGTGATTTTTTCGGTGATTTAAATAAAAATAAACCTAACGACCCTTACTATAAATTAATGCTTGGCATTTGTTATACTCATATTCCTGCAAAGCATACATCTTCTTTGGAATTATTAAAAGATGTAAAAAAACAAAACCCTGACTTTAATGAAGTAAATAGACATTTAGGTAGAGCGTATGCCGTAAATCATATGTTTGACGATGCTATAAATCAGTATGAAATATATTTAAGAGATGAAAACTTGGAGCAGGAAGAAAAGTCTGAAGCCAGGAGAATGATTGATTACTGTGAAAATGCTAAAAAATTAATAAAAGATAGTTTAACAGTTGAAATTAAAAACATAGGAAACCCAGTTAATACAAAGTATGAGGAATATGTGCCGTTAATTACACCGGACGAGAGTATTTTAATATATACCTATAGAGGAATTAAAAGTTTGGGTGGCAAAATGGATAGAAATGGAAAGCCGGATGAAAACGGAGATTACTATGAGGATATTTTAATATCATATAAAAAGGATAAAATTTGGTCAGAGCCTGTGAGTATAGGTGAAAATATTAATACAAATAGGCATGATGCAAGTATAGCCTTGTCAGTTAGCGGGCAGGAATTATTCATTTATAAAAGCACTCCAAAGGATAAAGGTGATATATATATAAGTAGGCTTGAAGGCGCCACTTGGAGCAAGCCTCAAAAATTAGAAGGCGATATTAATACTGAATATTGGGAGGGAAGTGCTAGTTTATCGGCCGATGGAAAAACACTTTATTTTTCTAGTGAAAGGCCTGATGGATTTGGAGGCAGGGATTTATACTCTGCAGAATTACAAGAAGATGGTACATGGAAAAATGTTCAAAATTTAGGTAGTACTATTAACACTAAGTTTAATGAAGATGCTGTATTTATTCACCCTGACCAAAAAACACTATACTTTAGTTCTGAAGGACTTTCTAGCATGGGAGGTTACGATATTTTCTATACTTATCTAGAAAACGATGGTTGGACTGAACCTGTAAACGTAGGTTATCCGGTTAATACAATTGGGGACGATAGATTTTACGTTTTATCTGCTGACGGAAATACCGGCTACTATTCTACAGGTGGAAAAAATGAAGATGGTGGACATGATATATACACAGTAACACCCGGTAATTTTGGTAAAAAACCTGTGCTTGCACTTGTTGTTGGAATTACTTCAGCAAATGAAGAACCAGCTCAGGCAGATATAACTGTTACAAACCTGAATACCGGAGAAGAGACTAATCACAAGTCTAACTCGAATACCGGTAAATACATGTTGGCGCTTACCCCTGGTAGTAAGTACAAAATAGCGGTGGAGATAGAAGGCTATGACCCATTAATTGAATATTTGGATGTAGAGTCATTAGATACCTATGTTCAATTAGAGCATGATTTAAAAGTGTTTTCTAAAGATTTTGATAAAGGAAAAATTGAAGTTGCCGAGAAAGACCAAACGCTACAACAAAAACTTGAAAAACAAATTGAAAAATATAAAGAAAGTAGCAAAGACTATGGTTATGAAACTTATGCCTATGCAAGATTACTTAAAGAGTATGGAAATCAAACGGAAGAGGGAAGAGAGTATTTTGTTGATTTAGGATATGATTTTCCGGGAGTAGATGGCAAAGGTCCATTTTCCACATTGCAAGAGGCTGAAGATTATAGACAGTCAATGATTGAGAAAGACCCTAAAAATAAGGGCTTACGTATTATGGTTAAGCAAGAGAACCAAAAACAAACTGTTCAGGAGTATTTCGAAAAGGATTTAAAGCAATATGCTTATGAAAAGAAAAACTTGCATAATGAAATTACCGGTAACGATACCACTAAGACAAATGATAAACCGATAACCGAACTTAATAATAATAAAATATTAGAAGATGAGCGATTACAAAATGTGTATTCTAAAAAAATAGATGGAGTTTCATTTAAGGTTGAGATAGGGGCTTTTACAGATACAACTAATGTTGATTTATCTCACTTGGAAAAATATGGTAAAATAAATAAAAAGACTTATCCTGATGGAGTTACTAGATACTCATTTGGCCCGTTTAACACCCTTGAAGAAGCCGAAAATTTTAGAAAAAACTTAGTGTCTAAAGAGAAGAAAAATGAAGATGCTTTTGTTACTGTGTTTGTATTTGGTCAGCGACAATCTTTAGAAGAATTTGCTGAAAATGATATTATCAAACCAAAAGAAGGGCCTTGTGATAATCAAACGTTTGTTGACTTTTCTGATTTAGTTGGTAAAGATTTGAATGATAAAGCAGTATATGCAAAGCTTTTAAGTAAAGGGGGTAATCTTTGTGCCGAAGGTTTAGTATTTAAGGTACAAATTGGGGCTTATCGTTTTCCTGAAAATTTTAAATATCCTTACCTAGCTAAATTTGGTACAGCTAAAGTTACAGACTATCCTGACGGAATTACCAGATTTACCATGTTTGAGTTTATTACTTTAAACGAAGCAGAAAAGAAACGGCAAGAAATTATTAAGGCCGGTCAATGGGACGCATGGATAACTCCTTTTTATAACGGAAAAAGAATGTTAATGGAAGATCTGATTAAAGTAAACTTCTACGGAAGAAGCGTTAATTAGACTTTTTTCTGAGCCATACACACAATTGCATGCCACTATTAGTCCACTTCATGTAGGGCTTCAATACAAAATCTAAAAATTTTGGCATATAAGTGTCACACACGTAGTAATCATAATGGGCAATTTCATAGTTGTTTTTCTTTGAATGCTCTATAAAAGAATTTAGTCCAAATTCGTATAAATGAAAAGGTTCATGCATTGGAGAAATATTTGCGACATAATTTGTCCCAATCATTTTGTAATATATATTGGCTATTTTATTAATAAGCCACTTAGATGAAGGAACTTCTATATGGATTACTCCGTTTGGTTTACACCACTTTAAAGCTTTTTGAATAGCAAGTGAAGGATTATATAAATGTTCTAAAACAGCACCGAAAGTGATAAAGTCAAATTCATTTTCAGGATATTCAGCATTTTCAATAGAGGTGTTTTTTAATTTGTTAGGAGTTATTCCCATTTTAGAAATAGCCCTATTATAAAATGGTTTTGATGGCTCAAAGCCATAGGCGTCAAAACCAAAATTAGAAAGAGATATCATTGACTTACCAATTCCTGCCCCAATATCTAGGGACTTCATTTTATTACTTTTAATAATCAATTTGGAAAGTATTTGTAGTTCACCCTTAAAATAGTTTGGATTGACTTTAAAATAACTTTCTTTCCAATAACTTTCTGGAGGAATACCATAATGCGATTCAATGTTATCGGGATAAGGCATAGGGTTAGAGTAGATAAGGTTACAACTATTACATTTATAAATATTTGCTGTTATCCCTTTTTTCTTTCTGGGTTTTTTTCCTTGCGACTGATTTAGTCTTTTTCCTAAATAAATATGATTTTTGGTTTTTGAGCCACACATATTGCATGTTTCTATCTCCAAATAGTTATAGTGAATACTCTTAATCATTACCCTAAAGATGTTAGAAATGAGATTAATTTTTTAATAGCTCTTCCTCTGTGGCTTATTTTATTTTTTTCTTCTAAAGTCATTTCTGCAAATGTAATTGGGTAACCAATTGGTTTGAAAATTGGGTCATACCCAAAGCCTTTTTCACCTTGTCTGGCTAAGGTTATTTCTCCTTCAACTTTTCCTTCAAAAGAGTATTCTTTTCCATTAATTATTAATGCTATTACTGTTTTAAATCTGGCTGTTCTATTATTAACACCAGTAAGGTTTTGTAAAACCTTATTTATGTTATCATTAGCATTACAACTATCTCCGGCATATCTTGCAGAATAAACACCAGGCTCTCCATTTAAGGCGTCAATTTCTAAGCCGGTATCATCCGAAAAACAATTGACATTATATTTTGTATAAACATACCTGGCCTTAATTAATGCATTTTCCTCAAGTGTATTTCCGGTTTCGGCAATATCTTCAGTACAACCAATTTGTTGTAAACCTTTTATATTAAACTGTGTATTCTTTAATAAGGTTTGAATTTCTTTTAGTTTATTTGTGTTATGTGTGGCAAAAACTAAATCCATAGGTAAGTGAGTCTTGGTAAAAATATCCTTTATACTTTTTTAACCCAAATTCCGGTCGTTATATTATCTGTAGTAACAGGAGTTTTTATAACACGTTATCTAGGTGTTGAATACAAAGGTATTTTTTCTTTTTTTGAAAGCGATATTATTTTACTTACCCTTTTTACCGGCTTTGGCATGGATACCGCCATCAGTTACTATTTATCTAAAAAGCAACATGATATTTCTAGAGTGCTTGGAGCGGCAGTTCTTGTGTTAGTGACTACTATAATATTCTTGTTTTTATTACTTTTTATATTATTAAAAATAAATCCAAGCAACGCTTTGTTCCCTACCTCTTATAACTCTGGTTTTTACTATTTCTACTTATTTTTAGCAGTAGTTTTTTCTTTATTAAACAGTTATTTTTCTGCCATATTCAGAGGATTAAAAGAGTTTAAAATTGTAAATAGAATATTGCTTATTAATACCCTAATCTCTTTGAGTTTCTTTAGTTATCTTTTTTTTAGTGAATATTTTTTTAATGGCTTTAGCAAACTTCAAAATGTATTACTAGTTAAGTTAATTTTACTGTTTATTTTGAATCTTATTTGGGTAGTTGTGTATTTAAAGAAAGTTAATGCTTCTATCTCTTTTAATATTGATAAAGCATTATTGAAAGGAATTTTTGGCTTTATATCTATTATCTACTTAGCTGATCTTTTAAATTTCTTTAATTATCGTTTAGACCTATATTTCATTGAGTTTTATTTAACAGAAATGGATTTAAGTTATTACTCATTAGCTGTAAATATTGCTCAATTCTTTTGGATTTTTACGGCTAGTTTAACTACTGTTTTACAGCCAAGTTTAAACGACCCTAATGAAAATAAAGTACTAGGTAAGTTTGTGTTTTATAGTCGTTTGAACTTTACGGTTATTTTGATAGGGTGTATTGTATTATACTTTACGGCCGGCTGGATAATACCTCTTGTTTATGGGAAAGACTTCTCTGGAACAGTTGTGGCTCTTCAGATATTGTTGCCTGCAATATTAATAGGTTCAATTTCTAAAATGTTTGCCTTTATGGTGGTAAACAAAGGTTTTATTCGTTATAATCTATATGCCGTTATTTTTGGTTTGATAATTACTATATTACTTAATGTTATATTAATTCCGGTATATGGTATTATAGGAGCTTCCATATCTTCTTTGTTTTCCTATTTAGTAATAGCGATTACCGTATATTTGTGTGTGATTAAGAAAGTTCGTTACCCTAATGCTAACTATTTTTTCTTAACATTTAAGGATATCAAAAAGAATAAGAGGTTATAATGTCTGATGTAGAAAAATATTATGATAAGTTTAGTGAGCATCAATTGTCTATTGACATTAATGCCAGACATAGGTCTATCGCTCAAAAAGCTTTAGTTCATGGACTTAAAACAAATAGTACTGTTTTAGAAATAGGTTGTGGAATAGGAACTGTTACTCAATTAGTAGCTGAAAAGCTTACTGCCGGCAAAATAACCGCCATAGATATTAGCCCTAAAAGCATTGAAATTGCACAGAGTAGGTTGAAACATTTGACTAATGTTTCATTTAAAGCCGCTGATATAAACCAAATAGATATTAAAGAAAAATATAATTTCATTCTTCTACCTGACGTTATTGAGCATATCCCCATAGAGCAACACCCTAAATTATTTAAAAAACTGTCAAGTTTGCTTTCTGATAATGGGGTTATATTTATACATATTCCAAATCCGGACTATTTGGCTTGGGAAACGGAACATAATAAAGAAAACCTTCAAATAATTGATCAGCCTATTTATACTTCAATATTATGTGATTCTATAAAGGATACTGATTTGTATATTCATTTTCTTGAAACATACTCTATTTGGATTGAGCAATGTGACTATCAATCTATAATATTAAAAAGAAGTCCTAATAAGTTTAATAAACTAGAGTTTAATCCTACTTTTTTCCAAAAAGTTAAATTTAAGCTAAAATCAATGTTTTAGTCAAATGCGGGTATTATTTATAGCAGGTTGGCAAACTCCTTATGGGGATTTTATAAAGGAACACTGTAAGGCTATTTCAAATTTTAATGAGGTTTATTACGTTTATATCAGCTTTAATAAAACCTTAAAGGGGTTCCCTTATAAAATAGATATAAAGGAGGAAACTCATGACAAGATTCATTTTTTTAATGTTGAAGTAAATTGCTATTTAAGAAGGTTTGGAGTTTATGAAAAGCTAATTAAGTTAGCTTTTCATAAAGTACTCAAAAGAATTAATTTACCTTTTGATATTGTGCATGTGAATGTTCGAACTCCAGAAACTGAAATAATTACCTTAGATGATTCAATTTCGGAACTACCTAAAGTCATTACGCTCCATAGCAGTTTTTATCATACAGGAATATATAAGAGCTTTAGTGGAGAGAAATTACATAATGAAAAGCATAGAATTATAGATTGGTTTAAAAATGTAAACTTTTCTAAAGTCATTGTAGTTTCTGATTTTTTGGGAAATGTCTTGAATAAAGACTTTAAGATTTCTTCTCATAAGCTGGTTAAAGTACCTAATACTGTATCAGGGTTGTATAACTTTAAAAATAAACAGATTGAGCATAAAATAAATATCTGTTTAATAGCTAATTGGATTTACCCGAAAAACCCTATGATGTTCGTACGTTCTCTTGAATTAATAGATGAGATACTTAGATCAAAAATTTGCATTAATTGGATTGGTAGAGGAGAGCAATTAACCGAAGTAAAAGAGTTTGTAAACTCTAAACTTAAAGACATTCAGATTAATTTTATTGGACCGGTTTATGAAAAAGAAAAGCTAACAGATTATTTAAAAGGAGCTGATTTGTTTGTGCACCCTACAGATGCTGAAAATCTACCGTGTGTTATTATTGAGAGTTTGTGTTGTGGAACCCCTGTGTTGAGTAATACAGTTGGCGGAGTCCCGGAACTTATTAATGAGTCAAATGGTATTTTAGTAGAACCCAATAATCCTGAAAAGTTTGCAGCAGCTTTTCAAGAAATAATTGACAATATATCGAATTATAATAACGAAAAAATATCAGAAAGTGCAGTAAAGGAGTTTAGTTACAATTCAGTTGGTAAACAAATAACGCAGATATATGAAACTGTCTTAAATCCTAATGTCAATTATATTCAGTGTACTAGATGTGTTATGGATAATCAATCCAACAAAGAAATTTGGTTTAACGAAAATGGTGTGTGTAGATATTGTGAGGAGTTTGATGTTTTATCAAAACAAAGAATTCAATCTGACAAAGAAGGTATTATTAATGAAGTTATTAAGGAAATTAAAAAGGCCGGAGTAGGGAAAAAATATGATTGTATATTGGGTGTAAGTGGAGGAGTGGATAGTTCTTATACTGCTTATTTGTTAAAAGAGTATAATTTAAACCCTTTAATTGTACATTTTGATAATAGCTGGAATAGTCAGTTTTCTGTAAAAAATATAGAGAGCATTGTAGATAAATTGGGCTTTGATTTATATACCGAAGTAGTTGATTGGGATGAGTTTCGAGATATTCAGCTTTCATTTTTGAAAGCTTCAGTAGTAGATATTGAGTTGGTGACTGATTATGCAATTAATACTTTAATGTATATAATTTCTAATAAATATAATGTTAAGTACATAATAACTGGCCATAATTACTCTACTGAATCTATAATGCCAAGCTCATGGGTTCATGCAAAAAGTGACTTATTAAATATTAGGGATATTCATAAAAAATTTGGTTCAATCCCTATGAAAACATTTCCACAAATGGGATATTTTAAAAAGGCATATTATGTGCAATTCAAAAAAATAAAAGTTTTACCATTACTTAATTATGTGGAATATGATAAGGAGAAAGCCAAGAAAATTATAATTGAAAAGTTAGATTGGAAAGACTATGGCGGGAAACATACCGAATCCTTTTTTACTAAGTTTTACCAAAATTACATCCTTCCAACTAAGTTTAAGATTGATAAAAGAACAGCACACTTATCTTCGCTAATATGTTCCGGTCAAATTTCAAAAGATGAAGCATTAAAAGAACTTGACAAAAACATCTATGATGAGTCAGAATTGAGGAATGATAAAGCTTATTTTATTAAAAAAATGCAATTAACTGAACAAGAATTTAATGATATTATGAGCTTACCAATAAAAAAGCATACTCATTACAAATCTTACGTAACAAGGCACTATAAGTATGAGGTTTTACTTTCAAAAAAATTAAAGTTTATTACAAGACCTCTGAAGAGGATTTTAGGAATTAAAGTGGAAAACAACTATATCTAGTGACAAGTAAAGGGAAAGTCATAATGCTTTTAGATAACCCATTCCTATCTGACGATAGAGTGGAAAAGGAGGTAAAATCTTTAGTAAGCAATAATTATGAGGTGGTGGTTTATGCATCCCAAAGTAATACTTTGCCCGGTGAGGAAACTAAATTTAAAGTTACTGTTAAACGGATATTAAATGTTGAGTATTTAAGAAAACCATTTTCAAAAGAATTTAAAAAACACACTAAAGCCATATCTTTTTTAATTTCTCAAGAAAAGGCTGATGTTATTCATTGTCATGACTATCATGTTTTAAATATTGGATTGGCAGTAAAGAAACAGACTCCTTCTATTAAATTGGTTTATGATGCCCATGAATGGTTAAAAGGTTATCATCCATATAAAGAAGCAAAGGGTTTTATTAATAAAGTTAAAGCCTATTTGGTTTGGCAAAAAGAAATAATGAATGAAACGATTGCCTTAAAGCATATAGATGCTTTGATTTCCATTTCGGAGCCAATACTAAATTTTAATAATAAGAAAATAGCACATAGAACTTACTTATATAATGTCCCGGATGTATCGAAAGTAGTGACTTCAGATATTGATTTGAAAGATTTATTAGGGATTAAAAGCAATCAAAAACTAGCTGTCTTTGTTGGAAATATTTACGTTAGCAATAACAGTTTTTTAAAATTTGCGGAAGCGTTGTATAATAATGACGTTAGTATGGTTGTTTTTGGCAATAAGAAACGACATGATGAATTGAAGGATACAGTGGTTAGTTTACCTAAGCTTTCAAAACACATTTTTTTTCATGATTACCTGACTCAAGCTGAACGAATAAATATAATTTCCTCTGCAGATTTTGGTGTAATCTTTCATCCTATTGACAGACCTTCTAACTACTACTCAATGTCTAACAGATGGTTTGAGTTTAAGTTAGCCGGATTACCTATTTTTTCTTCAGAAATTGAAGCAGCTTTAAAAAGTGAAGAGGAACCAAATTCTTCCGTGACTACTTTTAATAAAAGTAATATTGAAAAAAAGCTGAAGAGTTTATTAAATGATTTAGAAAATATGAAGTTGGCTGCCAATAGTAATATGCAAAAATATACTTGGGAAAACGAAGAACCTAAATTATTAAAACTTTATAACGATTTAGTAGAAAAATGAAACCCTTAATTTCTGTCATAATGCCGGTTTTTAACGCTGAAAAATATGTTTCAGAGGCTATTCAGTCTGTTCTCAATCAAGATTATGAAAACTGGGAATTGCTTGTTGTTAATGATGGTAGTATTGATGATTCCTTGCGAGTTATAAATGAATTTAAGGATAGTAGAATAAAACTTTTTTCACAGGAAAATAAAGGTGTAAGCTCAGCAAGAAATACAGCGCTTGAAAGAATGAATGGAGATTATTTTTGCTTTTTAGATGCTGATGATGTTTATACAAAAGCAAGTATATCAAATAGACTTGAAATATTTTTGAAAGGAGACAATATTCACTTTGTAGATGGTAAAGTAGAAGTTTTTAATCAAGATTTCTCACAACTAATTTCAACTTACTCACCGAATTTCAAAGGAAACCCAACAGAAGAATTAATAAGTCTTTCCGGAAAATGCTTTTTTGGTACATCATGGATGTTTAAGAGATTGAAAAATGTAAAATATAAGTTTAATGAGTCTTTGACTCATGGAGAAGATTTATGGTTTTGTATTGAAAACTCCATTAATAAAAATTATTCATATACAAGTGAATCGGTTTTATGGTATAGAAAGCACAAATTATCTGCAATGAATGATTTAGGGAAACTTGAAAGCGGGTATATACAGATTGGAAAGTTGATAGATGAGCTAGATATACAAGAATCTCTAAAACAGCAATACCAATCTAAAGTTAAGTCAATAATGTTTAAGTCCTATCTTAAAGGGTGGAAAATAAAGAAGGCGATTAATACTCTATTTATTGACAAGCAATTTTTTTTCTAAAATTACAGATATTTTTGGGTGCATTCTATAGTAATATCTTGGTCTTCCAATTTGTTTTGTTTTTCCAATTTCTCGGCTTTTGTATTTGCAAATAGCCTCTGCCATAAGCTTGTAGCAAGCTATAAATCCCTGTTCTCTTAGAGAACTGATTGAATTAGCTTTTGCTATATTTATTTTTTTTTCTAAAATAATTTCCCCATCATCTATTTTACTATTCATTAGCATGGTTGTTGCGTAAGGCTCATTTCCTTCTAATACAGCCCACTCAATTACATTCATACCTCTATAGGTTGGCATTTTTCCCATATGTGTATTAATGAATTCAGCATTTCTTATGTTGATAATTTTATCATCTACAATTCCTCCACCATACATTACAAATAGAGTCTCATGTTTACAAATGTCTGATAATTGTATTGGATTAAATCCAGCTGAGTGATATAAGGGTATTTTATTTTGTTTAGCATAAGTTTCCAGATTTACTTTCTTTTCAGAAAATTTGAATAAACTCTTATTTCCCCACTGTGATACAATTTTTCTATAAGTGGTTTTGTTTATAATAAATGCGATAAAATTCGTAATGTATTTTATCAATTTATTGGGCTTCAATAGATAGATAATTCTAATAAAATACCTTAATCTGTAAAAAAAACCGGATTGTCTTGAGAGAATTAGTATCCCATCAATTTTACAGCCTTTTTTTTCATATTCTGTGATAAAACCACTTGTGTCGTCCTGTATAATTGAGGATGCTACAAGAAATACTTTTTTCATTTTCCTAACTTTTTTAATATAGAGTTAGCTAGTAAAATAGAATCAACATGATATTTTGCCCCCCAATTTACGAACTGATATTGATGATAAATGCCATTAATTGGATAAGATCCAGCTACTCCGTAGCTGATGCCCCTGTTATTTGATTTATAGTTTGAGATTGAAGTAACAATGTCAATTAATTTTAATGCAGCATTTAAAAACCTTAAATCTCCTTGATATTGATATATTCTCATAAAACAAATTGCTATCTGACTATTTCCAGTTAAGCACTGACTACTTTTATTTCCCAAATCTTTATAATAAGTCCAGTCTGAGTTTAATAGTGCCGGTAAATATTTATTTACTTCAAAAAGAGATAAAAGTTTACTACAGGTATCAAAAGCAGTTTCATAGTATTTGTTTTCGCCAGATATCTTACTGCTTAGTAGTAATCCATCTAAAGTGTATCCTAGATGGTGTAACAACATTTTTTCATCCATTTCAAAGCAACATCTTTTAAACGAAAAGTTTTCTTGTTGGAGGGAACAGATACTGTCTAAAACACTTAGTACTTTAAGTTCACTTTCTTTTGTTAGATTATACTTAGATTTGTCCAGGAGCAAACAATAACAAACTAGAGAATCGAATGCACCTCCTCCGACAACGTTATTTTTTATAAAAAGATTATTTTCTATAGTTCCAATTATCCAATTAGTAGCTGTTTGAATTGAATTAAAATAAGCTTCATTATTATTTAGTTTGTAAATTTCTTTAAGCCCTTCAATAATCATGGCTGTATTAAAAACTCTTGTTTCACACTTTTCGTCAACCTGTAATCCTTGCCAACCACCAGTTTTGTCTTGAATACTCAATAGCCAATCGGCTGCATTTATGGCTAAATCTTTCCAATTTGCTTCATTAGTTAAGTTGAAATATTTAATTAAAGTGGGAATCAAATACCCTGTAGTTTCAGGATATGAGGATTTCCAACCACTAGAAAAGATATAGCCAGCTGAAGAACCACCATCTTTAGTAGAATTAAAGGACTCTTCAATCCATCCCATGGTTAAGTTTAGAGACTTTTCATACTCTAAAGTGTAGCCAATAATGTCAAGATTATCTAGTAATACTTTTTTCGCATGAGAAAATAAATATAACTTATTTACCTTAAAAGATTTAAATTTCATTAAATCTATATTTGCTTTACTAACTTTTCAATTACCTTAACAGCTGCATCATAATTAGGCTCATCGGTAATTTCAGGAACTAATTCAGAATATCTTATTTCATTTTCGCTATCAATAATAAAAACCGAACGAGTTAGTAAACCTTTAAGAGGCCCATCAAGTATCTCAACATTATATTCCGTTGCAAAGTCTCCGTATCTGTAGTCAGAGATAGATTGTACGTTCTTAATTCCTTCTGTTTCACAAAAACGTTTCATGGCAAAAGGTAAATCTTTTGAAATCACAAAACATTCTAATTTATCACCAAATGCTTCAAGTTTTTTGTTAAACGTTTTTGTTTCCATAGCACAAGTTCCTCTATCTATGCTAGGTAAATCAAGAATAACTTTTACCTTACCTTCATAGTCATACAGGCTGGCTTCTGATAAATCTGCTTTTACAAAAGTAAAATCTGGGGCAGTATCTCCTGCAGGTGGAATATCTCCTTTTAATAAAACTGTTTTTCCTTTAAGTGTTACGTTTGACATGTTTGCTTAGTTTTTGTTTATATATGTTTCTAGAGAAGTATCAAATAGTTGTTTTTTACCAGAAACACTTCCAAAGTTTTCGTTATCAATAATAATATCATTTCCTGAAACAATTCCAAGTTTGGAATTTGGAATATTATTTTTAGAAAGCACATCCAATAATTGTTGCTCATTTTCAGGTGAAACAGAAACAACTACTCTGCTTTGTGCTTCACCAAAAAGGAAAGCATCTTTTCTCATAGATGTGTCAGAAGTAATTGAAAAGCCTAAATTATTTACCATACTACTTTCAAGTAAAGTTATGTATAACCCTCCATCGGCACAATCATGAGCAGATTGAAGAAGGTTTGATTTTATTGCTTCTGATACAGTTTGTTGTAATTGATATTCCTCTTCAATATTAAAATAAGGTGTTCCAGAAAGCTTTACTTTGTGGTAAGAATATAAATACTCCGAACAGTTGATTTCGTTAACCGATTTTCCGATTAAGTAAATAATGTCATTTTCTTTTTTAAATCCTAAGCCGGTAATATTCGCTTTGTTTTCAACTATACCTATCATTCCAATAGTAGGAGTTGGGAAAACCGCTTCTTCTTTATCTCCAACTTTTGTTTGGTTATAGAAGCTTACATTTCCTCCGGTTACCGGAGTTTTAAATTTTTCACAAGCTTTTCTCATACCATTAATTGCACCAACAAATTGCCAGTAAACTTCCGGATTGTATGGATTTCCAAAGTTTAAGCAATTCGTAATAGCTGAAGGCGTTCCTCCGGAGCAGACTATGTTTCTTGCCGCTTCTGAAACGGCAATTGCACAACCTTCTTCAGGATTGGCATGCACATATCTTGCATTACAATCAACTGTTACGGCAATAGCTTTATCTGAATGTTTAATATTTACAATTCCTGCATCTGAAGGGTTGTTGGTACTCATGTTAATTGTTCCTACCATGCTATCGTATTGTTCCGTCACCCATTTTTTGGAAGCAATATTTGGATGTGTGGTGAGGAAGTCAGCTATTTCTTTGTAATTTGTTGGTTCTTGAATTTGTTCAATTTTAAATTCATTTGCTTTGGCAAAATAAGCAGGTTCTCTGTACTCTCTTTCGTAAACAGGAGCTCCACCGCCAAGTACAAGAGATTCTCCGGGAACTTGAGCCACAAGCTCACCATCCATGTAATAATTTAATATACCTCCATCAGTTACCTCTCCAATTTGAACAGCATGTAAATCCCATTTTTCAAAAATATCTTCCACTACTTTTTCTTTGCCTTTGTGCGCCACTACTAGCATCCTTTCTTGAGACTCAGATAAAAGAATTTCCCATGGCAGCATTCCCTCTTGTCTGGTTGGCACTTTGTCTAGGTAAATGTCCATTCCGCAACCTGTCTTAGCACTCATTTCAGATGTAGAACAAGTAATTCCTGCAGCTCCCATATCTTGCATCCCAACAATAGCGTCTGTTTCGGCAAGTTCTAATGTGGCTTCTAGTAATAATTTTTCTTGAAATGGGTCACCTACTTGAACAGCAGGAATATCTTCAGCAGAGGCTTCACTTAAATCTTTAGATGCAAAAGCAGCTCCTGCAATTCCGTCTTTTCCTGTAGCTGAACCAACAATATAAACCGGATTACCTTTACCATGTGCAGTAGCCGAAATGATTTTTTTCGAATCCATTATACCTACTGACATAGCATTCACTAATGGATTTCCGTTATAACATTCATCAAAAAATACTTCTCCACCCAATACCGGAATTCCGAAAGCGTTGCCATAGTCACCAATACCTTTTACAACACCTTTAATTAACCATTTTGTTCTGGCATTTTCAATTGGTCCAAATCTTAGAGAATTTAACTGAGCAACAGGTCTTGCACCCATCGTAAAAATGTCTCTGTTTATTCCTCCAACTCCTGTTGCCGCCCCTTGATAAGGCTCAAGTGCTGAAGGGTGATTGTGCGACTCAATTTTAAAAGCGCAGCCCAATCCGTCTCCAATATCTACTAAACCTGCATTTTCTTCTCCTGCTTTTACAAGCATGTGTGGACCGTCTTTTGGTAGCGTTTTTAGCCACTTAATAGAGTTTTTGTAAGAGCAATGTTCACTCCACATGACTGAATAAATGCTTAATTCATTAAAATTAGGGGTTCTGCCTAATATCTCTTTAATTTTTTCAAATTCTTCAGGTAAAAGACCTAAATCTTTAGCTGTTTCAACCGTAGTTTCTACTTGATGCGTTGCACTTTCCATTAATCAAATTTCTAAGCTGCGAAGATAAGTATTACTTCAAGCCTAACCTTTTGTTCATTGAAGTTTTTTTAACTATTCATTAATAAATTTCAACATTCAACTAATTTTTAACTTTACATCAATAATTTATAAGTTGGAAATATTAATATTCATTAGCTTTTTTGCCTTTTTTACTTGGGTGGTTTGGAAATGGAAATTTCTATCTGTTACTGCTGTGTCTAAAAAAGTAATTGTACTTGTATTTATTTTAAAAGTGTTGGCGGGAGTGGGTTTAGTATTAATTTATGAGAAATATTATACCGATAGGAGTACAGCAGACATTTTTAAATATTTTGATGATAGCAAATTAATGCATGAAGTATTATTTGAATCTCCCGGAGATTATATAAAAATGCTGAGTGGGGTGGGTGATGACACTCCTTATTTTAAAGAAAAATATTATGACCATTTTGAGTGGTGGTACCGACCGTATGAAAGTAGTGTGTATAATGATTCTCATGTTATCATTAGGGTAAATGCCTTCTTTCGGCTATTTTCTTTTCAAAACATTTATGTCCACTCTATTTTCTTTTCTTTTTTATCTTTTATCGGGCTTATTTTATTGGTAAGGTTTTTTGTTAGTTTTTTTAAAGGCAAAGAACGCTTACTATTTTTTGCCTTTATGTTGATGCCTTCAGTTGTTTTATGGAGTTCCGCCCCATTAAAAGAAGCGTTATTGTTTTTTGTATTGGGCTTTTTCTTTTTTAGTATTCAACTGTTTACAAGAAAATGGGTGATAAGCCTTATTTTATTGCTGATTACATCTTACAGTTTGATATTATTGAAGTTTTATGTCTTTATGGTTTTAATACCATGCTTAATACCATTTTTATTGCAAGCTAAGTTAAAACTGAAGTTTCCTATTGCTTTGTATCTTGCTTCTGTGGCTATTTTTTCTGTATTGGCAATAAATGTGAAACACATTTTTCCTCAATACGATGTTGTTTCTATATTAATTCAAAAGCAAGATGAGTTTATCAATTTGGCGGAGTTTATTCAATCGGGCAGCCGTTATGAAATTACTAGATTAGATGGTAGTTTATGGATGTTTTTAAGAACTTCTCCTGAAGCATTTTTTAACGCTTTTTTTCGTCCATTTGTTTGGGAAACTCCAAATATTTTGGCACTCTTATCTTCTTTAGAAGTATTGTTTTATAGCTTATTTTTAGCTTTTTCATTCATTCTGATGAAAAGAAAAAGTTGGAGTGTAAATAATAACATCATCTTATTTTGTAGCTTCTTTGTTCTGCTAATGTTTGTTCTTTTGGGGTGGACTACACCTGTGGCAGGTGCTTTGGTTAGATACAGAGTTCCTGTGTTACCTTTTTTAATGATGATAGGTATTTTGGTGATTGATGTAAATGACGTTAAGAATAAAAGTAATGCATTGTTAAAAAAAATAGTTCCTAAGCCTATTTTAAAAAGGTATGAAGATAATTTTAGAAAAGCTTTATATCAGCTTCATAAAGGAAATAAATACCAATGTAATATTTGCAATGCTAAATTATCTGATTTTATCATTCATTATACCGGTGATAAAATTTGTGCAAGATGTGGCAGCTTAAATAGAACAAGAAGATTATGGCAATTGCTGGAGGGTGAGTTTTTAAAACAAGGAAAAACTATTTTAGACTTTTCTCCAAGCAAAAGTCTTTTTGCAAAACTAGAGGAGAGAATTGATATTACTTATTTAAGTTCGGATTTTGACGGAAGTTTTACCGCACAATATTCATTTGACATCACCAATATAGACCAACCAAAAGAAAAGTTTGATTTAATTATCTGCTACCATATTTTAGAGCACATTTTAGATGATAAAAAAGCAATGAGTGAACTTTATAGAGTGCTAAAATATGGTGGCGTAAGCATTATTCAAACACCATTTAAAGAAGGTGATATTTATGAAGATTATTCAATTTTATCTAAAAAAGGTAGGTTAAAGCATTTTGGGCAAGAAGACCATGTAAGAGTATATTCCGTTGAATCACTAAAATTGAGACTTGAAAATACCGGGTTTACCGTTGAAGCTAGAACTTACAACGAGAGCGAAGATAATTTTCATGGCTTTAAAACAAACGAAACTATAATGATATGCAGAAAATAGATTTTTCATCAATGACTTTTAAAGTTTTCTTATTCACAAACATAATGATATGTTTACTTTCTTGTGAGCCTGCTAAAGAAGCAGATTTAATCTTGCATAACGGAAAAATATATACCGTTAACGAAAGCTTTGAAATAGCTGAAGCGATTGCCATTAAAGATGGGAAAATAATAGCCATAGGAGCAGAAAGAGAAATAATGAATAAATACTCTGCCAAAGAGGTTGTCGACTTACAAGACAAAACGGTTTATCCCGGATTTATTGATGCCCATAGCCACTTTGTGGGGTATGCCCTTCACCTATCTAATGTAGATTTAACGCAAACCAGTTCTTTTGAAGAAGTTATTCAAGCATTAATAAAATACAACAATGAAAATGATTCCGAGTGGATTATGGGTAGAGGTTGGGACAATACTAAATGGGAAAACAAAAATTTTCCAACGAATGCTGTTTTAGATAGTTTGTTTCCTGATAAACCTGTTTGGATAAAGAGGGTTGACGGACATGTGGGACTTGCCAATTCCAAGACTTTGCAGTTGGCCAACATAGATTTGAATACAACATCTAACGGTGGAGAAATTGTAAAAATTGACGGAAAATTAAGTGGTATTTTGGTAGATAAACCAATGGATAAAGTAGAAGAGATAATTCCCCTACCTTCTAAAGAATGGCTAGAAAAAGCATTGTTGAAAGCTCAGGAAAATTGCTTTAAAGCCGGTTTAACAACGGTTACGGATGCCGGATTAACAAAGCGAGAAATTGAGGTTATTGATGAACTTCAGAAATCAGGTAAGCTTAAAATGAAAGTATATGCCATGCTTACAGATAATGAAGAAAATTTAACTCACTATCTGAATGTCGGACCTTATAAAACAGACAGACTAAATGTTTGCTCATTTAAGTTTTATGCTGATGGTGCGCTAGGCTCAAGAGGAGCTTGCTTGTTGCACCCCTATTCCGATATGGAAAACCATTACGGCAAACTTCAAAATCCAATTACTCACTATCAGGAATTTGCGCAACAACTTTATGATAAAGGTTTTCAAATGAATACTCATTGCATTGGCGATTCAGCTGTACGATTGATGATAAAAGTGTATGCAAATGTATTGAAATCAACGAATGATAAACGCTGGAGAATAGAGCATGCGCAGGTAGTAAATAAAAATGATTTTAATTTATTTTCTGAATATACCATCATTCCATCTGTACAACCAACACATGCCACTTCAGATATGCGATGGGCAGAGGAGAGATTAGGAGAGGAAAGAATACATGGGGCGTATGCTTACCAAAGCTTATTAAAACAAAACGGATTAATAGCCTTAGGAACAGATTTCCCGGTTGAGAATATATATCCTTTAGAAACTTATTATGCGGCTGTGGAAAGAAAAGATAAAACAGGCAATCCTTCTGACGGTTTTATGAAAGATGAGGCATTAACTCCTGAACAAACATTAAGAGGAATGACCATTTGGGCGGCTATTGCAAGCTTTGAAGAAAATGAAAAGGGAAGTTTAGAAGTAGGTAAAATGGCGGATATGGTCATTCTGGATAAAGATATTTTAAAATTATCCGGCACAAAAATTCTGGAAACAAAAACCCTTTCTACCTACGTGAACGGAGAAAAAGTTTATTGATATGGAATTAACCTACACCTTAAAACCTTTTTCAGATTTAACACTAGAAGAGTTATATGAACTACTGCGCTTGCGCTCCGAAATATTTGTGGTGGAACAAACTTGTATTTATCAAGACATAGATAGACTTGACTATAATTATTTTCATGTGCTAGGAAAAAATGAGAATGACCAACTGATTTCTTATGCTAGAGTTTCACCATCTGATGAAAATGAGAATGTGAAAATTGGAAGGGTAGTAGTGGATAATAATTTCAGAGGGCAGGATTTGGGTAAAGAATTAATGGAAAAAACCATGGAGTTAGTGGTTGAAAGTTTTAACGTAAAATCCTTTTCTTTATCCGGGCAATATCATCTTAAAAAGTTTTATAATGATTTGGGATTTATTGAAAAAGGTGAGCAATATTTAGAAGACGGAATTCCACACATTTATATGATTAAGCAGATTTAACATGGAATATACAGGAAACTTACGAAAAATGGCAGTTTCTCTTGATGAGAAAAATGTAGCACAATATAAAATGTTGCTGTACGATATTTTAGAGCCAAAGTACGAAGTACCTATGAATGAATTAGTAGGGAAAGACATTTCTTTGCGATTTGAACATGAAATTCATTGTGTGGTTTCCGGAAAAAAAATAAAAAAAGCTTATGGTGAAGGAATGGACTTCAACGTATGGAGAAAGTCGCCATTGGCTGTGGAGAGCATTATCCGACCTGAATTAAGCCAAATACATTTAGGAATTGCATTACGAGATAAAGAGTGGGAAGAGAAAAACCATTTGCAACCGCACCATGTTTATTTAGCACAAGGTGGCGGAATTAAAGTGGGTGTGACGCGTAAAACTCAGGTGCCTTCTCGTTGGATTGACCAGGGAGCAGTAAAAGCTTTAATTATTGCAGAAACTCCTTATCGTCAGGCAGCAGGTTTAATAGAAGTAGCGCTAAAAGACCATATTGCCGATAAAACCAATTGGCGGAAAATGCTAAAAAATGAAATCAATAGAGCTATTGACTTAACTCAAATACGAGAAATGCTATTGCCTAAAGTTCCGGCAGAGTTAAGTCAATATTTAATTAATGATAAAGAAGTAGTTAATATTGCCTATCCCGTAATTATGTATCCGGAAAAAGTGAATTCGTTAAAGTTTGACAAAGAGCCTACTATTAACAAGCGATTGGTGGGCATAAAAGGGCAATATTTAATTTTTGAAGACGGAAGTGTAATTAATATAAGGAGCCACACTGCTTACAAAGTCACGCTTGAATTTTAAATTTTCATGAAGTAATTCTTATCAAGTGTTTTCAAATCACTAAATTTTATATCTTTATGCTTCAAATTGTAACACTTAGTAGAAAATGACAAAAGAAGAATTTGTAAAAGCATTAAAAGATGTTTTTTGGAAATACGACAAAAAGCAATTAAGAAAAGCGGATTCAATTGCTGATACTTTTGCGGGAAAAGAAGCGGAAGTTTTTAATCATCTTTACAAGAAATACAGAATTCCTGTAGAAAAAAGAATTCCTGCGTTTGTAAAAGCTGCTCCTAAAAAAGTAGAAGCACCTGTAGTGGAAAACACAGAAGAATCTGCTGAAGAAACAAATACACCTACAGAAGAATAAACTCAATCATAAAATAATTTCCTTTGAGAAATAAAGTTATCATAACCAGCATCTTTTTAGTGCTGGTTTATTTTTTCTCTAATTTTCAGAATATCTATTCTTGGGGATTTTTCGGACACAAGCGCATCAACCGAATGGCGGTTTTTACGCTCCCTCCCGAAATGATTACCTTTTATAAATATCATATTGAATACATTACCGAAAATGCCGTAAATCCTGATAAGAGAAGGTATGCGGTAGAAGGTGAAGCGCCCAGACATTATATCGATATTGATGTTTACGCACCCGAAGGAGCTAATCCGTTTGATTCTATGCCCAGAAAATGGTACGATGCCGTTGCAAAATATACAGAAGATACTTTACAAGCTTACGGTATAGTTCCTTGGCATATTGACGTAATGGTGAAACGATTAACCCAAGCGTTTAAAGACAAAGACTTAGACAGAATACTTTTTTTAAGTGCTGATTTGGGACATTATGTGGGCGATTCTCATGTGCCGTTGCATACTACCGTAAACTATAACGGGCATTTAACCAACCAAAGAGGCATACATGCTTTTTGGGAATCTAGAGTGCCGGAACTAAATGCCGATGATTACGATTACTTTGTGGGAAGAGCCAAATACATTAAAAATCCGTTAGATTATGCTTGGGAAACGGTGGAAGAAAGCCATTGGCAAAAAGATTCTGTTTTAAAATTTGAAAAAGAACTGAGTGAAGAATTTTCTCCTGACCAAAAATATGTGTTTGAAACCAGAGGAACCGTTACCATGAAACAATATTCACAGCCGTTTTCTGATGCCTATGATAAAAAACTGAACGGTATGGTAGAGCGCAAACTAAGGAAATCCATTATTGCGGTGGGGAGTTTTTGGTACACCGCCTGGGTAGATGCCGGACAGCCTGACTTAACCTCATTACTCAACCAAAAAGTTTCCGAAAAATTTAAAGAAGAAATAGAAGAACTTAATAAGAAATACGAAGCAGGCAAAATTCACGGAAGAGACCATGAGTAAAATGTCATGCTGAGCGGAGTCGAAGCATTACTCTTTTACAAAGACAAAAATTTCTTCGTTTTCCTTTTTCATTAAATACTTTTCACGGGCATACTTTTCAAGCTTTACAGGGTCGTGAAGTAAAGCCTCTAGCTCATCTCTGGTGTAAATAACTTCCTGCTCGTAAAAATCTTTATCCTCTTCCAGTTGATTGATTTCCTGCTTGAATTCGTAATGGCGGATAAAGTTGTTTTGGTCAAAAAAGAAAAGCCATACAAATACCGCTATAGAGGTAAGTATATATTTGTTTTTGATATACGGCCAGTATTTTTTCACAGTACAAAAATAGAGCAATTAGGAAAAATACTAAACGGCTATTACTAAAGTTATTTACCATGGGAGGTTAATTACCTTAAATTAGTTGCACAAATTCTAAAAACCCGCTAACTTGAGATAACTATTGATAAAAGTAATTAAAACAACTCTTAGCTTTTTTGTTGTACGCAGTGTGAGACGTGCGCAAAGGATTAGCACAAGAATTATGTTATTTTTGTACAGTAATTGTATCAATTTAAATAATTCTTCGTTAATTAGAGTATGAAAAAGAGAATAGAAATAGCAAAAAACACTAAAAGATTTAGCTTTATTGAGTTGTTTCTCCCTATCTTAGCTGATATCCTACAAATCAATTCTGAAGCAGATACAAAAGAAGTTTCTAATAATGCATGGAATCTAGTAGATGATGCTGATGAGTATGATAAAGTAATCGAAAAAATTGAATCTTCTAGAAAAGATCCTAAGCAGGATCAGAATATAGTCTACATCAAGTAAGACAATGGAAGTTTCTCTCGGTATATATGCATTAATATGTATACTTTTTTACATTGTAATACCTGGGTATATCTTTAGAAGGTTTTATTTTAATGGAGAGTTTTCTAAACAATTATCATTTACGTCAAATTCGACAACCAATTTATTCTCGTCAATTTTTATTGGTGTTTTAATTCAACTAGCTGTTGTATTAGTTTATAATTTATGCGCATCAACACCAATAGATTTAGAAGGAATTCTAAATGCGTTTGACTCAAATTTCATTTCAAGTACTCCTGCTAACAACACTGAAAACATTGATCAAATTTCAAAATTTGACGGCATATCGGACGAACTGTTTAAAGCTTATTTACCTTATCTAGGATTGATATATATGATATCCGGTACTGTTGGATTTTTCCTTAGCAAACTCATTTATATCACAAAAATAGATGCAACCACAAAGTTGTTCAGGTTTAAAAATGAATGGCATTATCTTCTTTCAGGAAGAATATTATTCTTCTCAAAAATGAAATCTGCTTCTGGCAACCCCAACAAGCTAAAGGTAATTTATTCATATGTCGATGTTCTAATTGCAGACACTGATGGAACCACTCAGCTCTATTCTGGATTTGTAGCGGATTATGAGTTAAATCATTTGGATATAAGTAAGTTAGAAAAGTTGCACCTCATCAAAACAGAACGTTGGAAACTTAATGAAGATGGAACTAGATCACGAAAAAATATTCCTGGTAACTTGCTCACAATTAAGGGTGAAAGAATTATAAACTTGAACAGCACATATGTCTGTGAGCGTGAAGAAGATAGAGTGCACAGGGTGTTTAAGCGAAAAAGATTATTACTTCTTATTACACAGATAATTTCTGCTTGCATCTTTTTATTTGTTCTATTCTCTTTCATTTTCAGTTTCAATATTTTTGGATCAGAATGGTATGATAGCATTCTAAAAAAATCATGGTGGGAAAAATTGCTCATACTCTATACTATTAATATTGGAGTTGGATTTATTACTCCTTTTACTATAGAAGCTGATGATGACGGAAATGATAGAATTGAATTTATTGGGAGGCTTCCTATTATAGTCAAAGCAATACTTCTTGGACTTCTAGTTACCATATTGATCTGCATCAATAAATAACTGCGTATAATACTACCTATAAAAGATAGGGTAACATCAAGACTCAAGAAAAAGCCCTACTTTTCATATACGAGACCGTTATCGCAACCTTACAACTGACCAACATCATTTTTCAATTGTAACATAAGTTACTTTTTAGGTGAAGCAACATGTTTACTTTGGTCAACAAAATTAGTAAGAATGAAAAAAGTATTATTTATAATTGGCTTGTCTTTGTTGGCACAACTTGGGTTTTCACAAGGTAATTTTAATTACAATGTATTGTTGGAGCCAATTAGTGTTCCTAATCTGCAAGGTTTGCATTCTTATGTATTTGCTCAACACAATGGTAAATGGCTTTTAATTGGCGGCAGAAAAGACGGAGTACATGCTCGTCAGCCTTTTGCAGCATTTCCTCAAAGTCAAAATAATACCATTATTTATGTAGTAGATGTAAATGCTAAGCAAGTTTGGTCAGCATCTTTATCCACTTTACCAACAGGCATTCAGGAGCAGCTTCAATCTACCAATATGAACTTTTATCAGGACGGAGATTCGCTATATATTATAGGTGGTTATGCTTATTCTGCCACTGCAACCGGTCATATTACCTTTGCTAATTTAACATCTGTAAATGTTTCGGGTGTTATTAATGCAATTGTAAATAATACTTCTATCTCTCCTTATTTTAAACAAATTACCGATAATAATTTTGCGGTTACAGGCGGTCAATTAGGAAAAATAGGAAACACATTTTATTTAGTGGGCGGTCATCGTTTTGACGGACAGTACAATCCTATGGGAAATCCAACCTATACCCAAACTTACACCAATCAAATCAGAAAATTTACCATTAATAATAGCGGTTCTCAGCTTAGCTATTCAAATTATTCAGCAATTACGGATGCTGTTCATTTAAGAAGAAGAGATTATAATTTATTACCGCAAATATTCCCTGATGGTTCAGAAGGCTATACCATTTCTTCAGGTGTTTTTCAATCTACCGTAAACTTGCCTTTTCTTTATCCGGTAGATATTACTGTTAGCGGCTATGTGCCTCATACTGGTTTTAATCAATACTTAAGTAATTATCATAGTGCTAAAGCTTGTTTGTATGATAGTGTGGCTAATAATATGCACTCTATTTTCTTTGGTGGAGTGAGCCAATATTATTATCAAAACGGAACATTAATTCAAGATAATCAGGTGCCATTTGTAAAAACCATTAGCCGATTAACTAGATTGGCTGATAGTACATTGTTGGAGTTTCAAATGCCAATGGAAATGCCTGCTTTAAAGGGAGCAAGTGCCGAATTTATTCCAAATGAAAATTTACCGCATTACAGCAATGAGGTAATTAAGCTAAGTGCCATTAATCAAGACACTATTTTAATTGGTCATATTTTTGGTGGAATTTCAAGCCCAAGTCTTAATCCGTTTAGCGCTAATCAAACCAGCACAACTTCAGCCGATACTACTATTTATGCTGTAAAACTGATTAAAAATACTACCGTAGGAGAGTTTAAGATTAATGGAAACAATCCTTATAAATTTGAAATTTTCCCTAACCCTACCAATAAGGAAGTAAATCTTACTTATAACTTAAACAAAAATGTAGAGGTTCATTATTTAATTTCAAATACATTGGGACAGCTTATAAGTAAAGGAAAGTTTGAAACAGCTCAAATAGGAGAAAACAATCAGCAATTAGAGTTAGGCGAAAACATTGGTGCTCAGCTATTATTTGTGACCTTAATTTTTGATAATAAATACTTTGTGACCAAAAAAATTACTAAAAAATAGAAATAAAACAATTACTTTTGGCTTTAACAATGAAAAGAGTTACCGCCATATTTTTTGTCTTTATTTTTCTGTTGCAATTAGCGGTTAGTTTTTCTTATGTAATATGGTATGAGGTAAACAAAACCTATGTGGCTACCGAACTATGTGAGAATACAGATAAACCCGAACTTCATTGTGATGGAAAGTGTTACCTGAAAAAGAAGTTATCGCCTGCTAAAGAAGATGCTACTAAAGAGCAAAGTGCCGATACCATCTCTTTTCAGCTATTCTTTTTTAATGATGTTGCCGACATTAGCTTTTATTCCGGCTTTGATGTATTAGAAAGTGGTTTTTTATCTAAAGAAACGATTCATATTTCTTTTGGCTTAGCACAGCCTCCCGAGTTTATAGCTTAAACGTACTTTAAAACTTTTAACTATAAACTAATTTTATTTTAATGAAAACATCTATTTTAAAAATTACTTTTTTACTGGCTATTGCTGGTTTAACTATGATTTCTTGTAAGAAGAAAGAAGGCTGTACTGACCCTGCAGCAGAAAATTACGATGCTGAAGCAAAAAAGCCCTGTGATAATTGCTGTGAGTATCATGTTCATGACGATGGTCATACCCATACTCCAACTAAAGATACTGCAACTATAAACTTAACAAGTCCATCTGTGTCTGCAATGTATAATAATGCTGATACAGTATTTATTAATGCTACAGTTACTAGAGCCACTGATATGCATGGTTATGATTATACCCTTAAAAAAGTTAGTGATCAATCGCTTGTACACTCTGGAGCTAGTGCTAGTCATGCTAAAAATTATACTGTTAGTGATTTTTGGGTGAATAATGTTGCTTCACACACCGATATGGAGTTTACATTAACAATATATTTAACTCATGACCATAATGAAAATCAAGTGATAAAACGTACTATCCATTGTCACCCTTAGCAGAAGAAAAAAATAAATAAAAGGCCTCTATATTTTTAGGGGCTTTTTAATTATATACTCCTACAAGTGTTACTATTCCAATAATGAGAATTAGAATGAGAGAGTAAAGCTTAAATCTTTCTTGTGATATTTTGGTTAAAATTCTTTTTCCTAAATAAGTGCCAACAAAGCCTATTACAAATAGAAAGGGAATGTATATTAAATCATGCGTATGTATGTATCCATTAAAAAAATACACTACTGTTCTACTTAAATCAACTCCAAAATCTATAAATGCAGAAGAGGCAATAAATATGCTTTTTTCTAAATTAAAGGCAGCCATTGTCAGTCCTCTAACCGCTCCACCGGTTCCTAAAAAACCCGCCAAAAAGCCAGATAAAACTCCACCTGCAACAGCTTCCTTATTGCCATCATTAATCTTTAATTTGGGTTTTAAAATGAATAATAAAAATTGTTTATTTAAAGTAAAATATTATTAATTTAAATAAAATTCCTTCCGGGGAAATGGTAATTGTAGCAATTGCTTCTCACACTGGTTATAATCAAGAAGATAGTATCTTATTTAATAAAGGTTCTCTAGATAGAGGATTATTCCAGGCAACTGTATATCATACAGAAAAAGATGAAGATAAAAAAATTCAAGGAGATGAAGAAATTAGATGTAAACCCGATCCAAATAAAACAAAAGGAATGAAATTTGCGAATTATGATAAAGTAGATCAA
>CALALS010000045.1 GCA_937925525.1 uncultured Flavobacteriales bacterium
TTAACATTGGCACAGCAAATTATTCATAACATTGATAAAAAAACCAAGTGGACGGACAAAAAAACGCTAGACAAGAGTGAGTTAACCATTACTTCCGAAAGAGTTGACCCTGCACCGGGCACACATTCAATAACATACACCTCAGAAATTGATGATATTGAAATTACTCATACTGCCCATAATAGAAAAGGATTTGCTTTTGGCAGTGTATTAGCAGCCGAATTTGTTAAGGACAAAAAAGGTATTTTTACCATGAATGACGTTTTACAATTTTAACTAACAAATATTACTATGACATTATTTTGGATTCTTTCAATACTTTATTTTTTGGCTACTCACATAGCTTTTTATAAGTTTTTTGAAAACATGGGTGTGGAAGGCTGGAAGGCATTAGTTCCTTTTTATGGAACTTATTTAACCATTAAGCTTATTAAAAAACCGTTATGGTGGTTGCTTATTTATTATTTACCATTTGCAGGTTTTATTGTTTGGATGGGAATAATTTCAGAGTTTTTAAAGCTTCACGGTAAATTCTTTTTTTGGCATCATGCAGCAGGAATTGTATTTGCAGGTATTTATTTACCCTATATAGCTTATAAAGAAAAAGTGCCATACATAGGTTATGAAGCATCTAAGCAATACAAAAAATCTTGGGGAAGAGAGTGGGCTGACGCAATAGCTTTTGCTGTAATTGCGGCTACTTTAATTCGTATGTTTTACATTGAGGCGTTTACAATTCCTACTTCTTCAATGGAAAAATCCATGTTAGTTGGAGATTTTTTATTTGTAAGTAAAGTAGCTTATGGGCCTAGATTTCCAATGACACCGGTTACTTTCCCGTTTACACATCATAGTTTTCCGGAGTGGGTTCCTATAGTTGGAGGAAATAAATCATATTCAGAAGTAATAGAATTTGATTATCATAGACTACCCGGTTTCGGAGAAGTACAAAGAAATGATGCTGTGGTATTTAATTTTCCGGAAGGAGATACCGTTTGTTTGGGACAACCCGCTATGTCTTACTATCAACTGTGTAGAGACTTTGGACGAAATCAAGTTTTATCAAATAGTTTAGTTGACCAAAGAACAAATATGCCTGTTTTTGGAGATATTACGGTTAGACCATTAGACAAAAAAGAAAACTATGTAAAAAGGTGTGTAGCACTTCCGGGTGATAAATTGGAAATTAAAGATGGTGTACTTTATATAAATGACAACTACGCTTTTTTTTCCAATGGTTTACAGTACAAGTATGAAATATATACTGATGGAACAGCTTTGTCAGAATCATTTTTTCAAAACCTTGATATTACTGATAAAACAGATGGAAACTTACTACAAGGAAGCAATCAATATTATTATGTGGCAGCCTTAACTCAAGAAAAAGCAAAAATATTAGAAGAGAATCCGGCCATAACTTCTATAAAAAGAATGATTCAGCCTAAAAAATACTATACGGAACAAACAGGTTTTCCTATTTTTCCAAACAATCCGAAATATGATTGGACAGTAGATAATTATGGACCCTTAGTTATTCCTAAGGCAGGCGTTACAGTTGATTTAAATTTAGATAATTTACCATTATACAAACGAATAATTGATGTTTACGAAGACAATTTACTGAAGGTGGATGGCAATGATATTTACATTAATGGAGAAAAATCAACTAGCTATACTTTCAAACAAAACTACTACTGGATGATGGGAGATAACCGTCATAATTCTCAAGATTCCAGGTTCTGGGGATTTGTTCCCGAAGACCATATTGTTGGGAAACCAGTATTTATTTGGTTATCTTTAGACTACAATAAGAAAAAACTGTTTGAAAAAATAAGGTGGGGCAGACTTTTTTCTTTAGTTGACAAAGATGAATAAACTTAAGAGGAAACGAATACTAGCCTTTAGAAGTCTAAAGGATTGGTTTAAAGCCCTTTTTTGGGCTTTTTTCATTCTTTGGGCTTTAAAAGCCTTTGTGGGAGAGAGGTTTACCGTTATTTCATCATCCATGTTAAATACCTTACAACAAGGTGATGTGATTTTTGTCAATAAAGTTAAGTTTGGCGCAAGAGTTACCTTAACTCCTCTTAGTGTACCATTTTGTCATCAACATTTACCTTTTACCGAAAACACACCGTCTTATTTAGATTGGATTTCTTTGCCTTACATGAGATTACCCGGATATTCTGAAATTGAGAGAAATGATATTTTAGTGTTTAATTATCCTTCCGACACCTATTATCCAGTTGACCATAGAACTCATTATATTAAAAGATGTGTTGCACTGCCTGGTGATACCATTGAAATAATAAACGGTAATGTTTACGTAAACAATAAGCTTATTAAAATGCCCAAAACGGCTTTAAACACATATCTGGTTTCAGTAAATAAAAAATTCGACTTAGAAGCCAAGGCAGACGAATTGGGAATAATTGAAGGTAGAAATGTTGCAAAAAACATTTATGAACTCACGCTAACTCAAGAACAATTGTTGCACTTAGTTAATGAAGAGGGAATTAAAAGTATCGATAAACTAAATTCAGATAGCACAGTTGTTTTGAGTTATATTTTCCCTTTTGATGATTATCATAAATGGAATACAGATTATTTTGGGCCTTTAATTGTTCCTAAAAAGGATTCCAAAGTTGCTATAGATTCTACCAATTATAACGTGTACAAAAAAATTATCCAGCAGTATGAAAACTATACTCCTTTTCCCGATACTGTTACAACCTACACTTTTGAAATGGATTATTATTTTACATTAGGTGATAACAGACACAACTCATCTGACTCTCGTTTTTGGGGCTTTGTACCGGAAAATCATATCATCGGAACCACTAATAGAATATTGTTTTCTTACTCTAAAGACAACGGATTTAATGGAGAAAGATTTTTAAAATTAATTGACTAAAAATGGATAAGGTAATACTTTCATCTTGCTATTTTGCTCCCATAAATTATTACAAATTACTTTTAAATTCTAAAGAAATACTCATTGATTATCATGAAAACTTTATAAAGCAGACGTATAGAAATCGCTGTGTAATTTATAGCCCAAATGGTTCTCTTAATCTAATTATCCCACTTGAAAAGCGAACAAACCACACACCAATGAAGGATGTAGAGATAAGTTATTATAATAATTGGCAAAAAGTTCATTGGAAATCATTAGAAGCAGCTTACAGACGTTCACCTTATTTTGAGTTTTATGAGGAAGACTTTCGTCCGTTTTATGAACTTAAAAAATGGAAATATTTAATTGATTTTAATCAAGAAGCTCAGGAGTTAATATTTTCTTTGTTGGACATAAAATCAATTATAAACTATACAGATAAGTATCATTCATCAATAGACGGTTACACTGATTTTAGAGGGATGAGTCCAAAATCGAAAAGTGGAAATGATTTTTTTGATAAAACTGTCCCTTACTCTCAAACCTTTCAGGAGAAACATGGTTTTATAGATAATCTAAGTATTCTAGATTTATTGTTTAATGAGGGAAATAATGCACTTAGTTATCTAAATACTTAATGGAAGAAAAAAAATTTACATCTTTGGAAAACTAAACAGGAAGAAATGGCTAAAAAAACGGATTTAGAGTTTAATAAAAATGAGGATAGTCTAAAGCTTTTAATTTCTGATATGAAACGAAAAGCATCTAAAATTGCTTTAGGGGGTGGAAAAGGAAAAATTGAAAAACACAAAGCAAAGGGCAAATTAACAGCTAGAGAAAGGATAGAATATTTAATAGATGATAAAAGCGATTTCTTAGAAATTGGGCTTTTTGTTGGTGACGGAATGTATCCAGAAGAAGGCGGATGTCCTGCAGGAGGAGTTGTTGCCGGAATTGGCAGAGTTAGCGGAAAACAATGTCTAATCGTAGCCAATGATGCTACGGTGAAAGCAGGAGCCTGGTTCCCAATTACTGCAAAAAAGAACCTCAGACTTCAAGAAATTTCCATTGAGAATAAACTACCAATCATTTATCTGGTAGATAGTGCGGGAGTATATCTACCAATGCAAGCAGAAGTATTTGCCGACAAAGAACATTTTGGAAGAATATTTAGAAACAATGCGGTAATGTCATCTATGGGTATTACGCAAATAGCTGCAATTATGGGTAGTTGTGTGGCAGGTGGAGCTTATCTCCCTATTATGAGTGATGAAGCATTAATAGTGGAAAAAACAGGAACTATATTCCTGGCAGGTTCATACCTAGTTAGAGCTGCAATTGGTGAAGATGTTGATAATGAAACTTTAGGAGGAGCCGATACTCACTGTGAAATATCTGGTGTAACGGACCATAAATGTAAAGATGATAAAGCTTGTCTTGATAAAATCAAAAACATTTTTGATAAAATAGGAGATTACAATAAAGCAGGATTTAACAGAATAAAACCATCAAAACCTAAAGAGGACGAGAAAGAAATTTACGGGATTTTTCCTTTAGATAGAGCTAAGCCTTACGATAGTCGAGAAATAGTTAAGCGTTTAGTAGATAATTCTGAGTTTGAAGAATATAAAGAAGAGTACGGAAAAACTATTTTTTGCGGGTACGCGAGAATTGATGGCTGGGCGGTTGGTATTGTGGCAAACAATCGGCAAATTGTAAAAACAAAAAAAGGAGAAATGCAATTTGGAGGAGTTATCTATTCTGATAGCGCTGACAAAGCTGCAAGATTTATTATGAACTGTAACCAAAAGAAAATCCCGTTAGTTTTTCTTCAAGATGTAACAGGGTTTATGGTGGGCTCACGTTCCGAACATGGCGGAATTATAAAAGACGGAGCTAAAATGGTTAACGCTATGGCCAATTCGGTAGTTCCAAAGTTTACAGTTGTTATGGGAAATAGCTATGGTGCCGGAAATTACGCTATGTGCGGTAAAGCTTATGACCCAAGACTAATGTTGGCTTGGCCAACTGCAAAAAT
>CALALS010000046.1 GCA_937925525.1 uncultured Flavobacteriales bacterium
TCTCGAAATTATGCGCCTGAATTATTAAATGAAGTATGGACCATTGCTGCTAAACTGGGTTATTCCAATTACTTTTTAAATCGTGCAACCTCACCCACTACCGATGACCACTTATATGTGAATACAATCGCTAAAATTCCGGCAATTGATATTGTACATTATGAGCCGGATAGATCAGACTACTTTGTCCATCATCACAAGCATTCCGACACTATGGAGAATATCGATAAAAACACTCTTCAAGCAGTTGGAGAAGTAGTCCTCTACAAAATATACAAAGACGCTAACTACACCTATACAAATGAGCCACAATAAAAAACTTTTTCTACTTGATGCCTTCGCACTAATTTACAGAGCTTACTTTGCTTTTGGCAATAATCAGAGGTATAACTCAAAAGGATTAAATACTTCCGCAGCCTTAGGTTTTACAAATACGTTATTGGAAGTTTTAGAAAAAGAAAAGCCAAGTCATATTGCGGTTGTTTTTGATGCTCCCGCAGCCACCAACAGAGAAATTGAATATTCAGATTATAAGGCAAACCGTGAAGAAATGCCGGAAGACATTAAAAGTGCCATTCCATATATCAAAAGAATTATTGAGGCATTTAATATTCCCATTATCATTTCAGAAGGCTATGAAGCGGACGACTTAATTGGAACACTAGCTAAAAAGGCAGAAAAGGAAGGCTACATAACTTATATGATGACTCCCGATAAAGATTTTGGACAACTAGTAAGCGAAAATATTTTCATCTATAAACCCGCTCGTTCAGGAAAACCTGCCGAAGTAATGGGTGTAAAAGAAGTTTGCGAAAGGTTTGAAGTAACCTCTCCCCTTCAGGTTATAGATATTTTAGGTTTAATGGGAGATAAAGTAGATAACATTCCCGGAATACCGGGAATTGGAGAAGTAACCGCAAAAAAATTAATCAAGCAATTTCATAGTGTAGAAGGTGTCATTGAAAATGCCGACCAGTTAAAAGGTAAGCAACAAGAAAACGTTATCAATTTTGCCGAACAAGGTTTATTATCTAAAAAATTAGCCACTATTATTTTAGATTGCCCCATAGAATTTGACCCAAAAGCCCTAGAGCTTGAAGACCCTGACAAAGAGAAAATTACAGAAGTATTTACTGAACTAGAGTTTAGAACACTTGCAAAAAGAGTGTTAAAAGAAGAGATAACAGTAACGGTAAAAGACGACAAAGGACAACTAGATATTTTTGGTCAATCTAATGGAGAAGAAACTGAAGAAGAAAAAACGCCTGTTGAAATTAAAACAATTGAAAACTCAGAGCATACTTATACTTTAGTTGATACTGCTGAAAAAAGAGCAACATTAATTAGCGAACTTTCTAAGCAAACATCGTTTTGTTTTGATACCGAAACCACCGCTTTAGACATATTTGAAGCCCAAATTTTAGGCTTAGCCATTTCTTTTAAAGAAACAGAAGCTTACTATGTAAACATGCCTGAAAAAGAAGAAGAAATCAAGCAAGTTTTAAAAGAGTTTGAAGGTATTTTTCTAGATGAAAAAATAGAGAAAATAGCGCACAACTTTAAGTACGATTTTCTTATTCTAAAAAAATATGGGCTAGATGTTAAAGGAAATATTTTTGACACCATGCTTGCTCACTACTTAGTGCAGCCGGACATGAAACATAAAATGGATATTCTTTCGGAATATTATTTAGGCTATAAACCTGTTCCTATTGAAAACCTGATTGGAAAAAAAGGTAAAAAGCAAGGAAACATGAAAGATGTAAGCATAGACCTTGTGAAAGACTATGCTGCAGAAGATGCCGACATTACTTTCCGTTTAAAAGCAATTCTGAAAAAAGAATTAGAAGAAAATAAACTAACCGAATTATATAACACCATTGAAGCTCCGCTTATAAAAGTATTGGCCGATATGGAGTTTGAAGGCATTCGTTTGGATTCTGAAACCCTACATGATTTTAGCAAAGAGTTATTACAAGAAATTACTGAGCTAGAAAAGGGAATTATTGAACTAGCGGGAGAAGAATTCAATATTGATTCTCCAAAGCAGTTGGGAGATATCCTTTTTGAGAAATTAAAAATTGTAGAAAAGGCCAAAAAGACGAAAACAGGACAGTATTCTACAGGTGAAGATGTATTGTCTAAAATCGTGAACAAACATGAAATCGTTCCTAAAATTTTAGACTATCGTTCACTCAAAAAATTAAAATCTACCTATGTAGATACATTACCCGAATTGGTAAACAAGAAAACCGGGAGACTGCACACTACTTTTATGCAAACGGTTGCCGCCACAGGAAGATTAAGCTCCAACAATCCGAACCTTCAAAACATTCCTATTCGTACTGAAAAAG
>CALALS010000047.1 GCA_937925525.1 uncultured Flavobacteriales bacterium
AAACAATTGAAAACTGGATTAAGCAATTTCAAGGAGCTGTTAGAGTTACGTTATCATTTAATAACCCAATCAATATCTCATTAGACCCTACTTTCTTTGTAGGTGTTGAGTGTGACACCTTTGTCCCTGATACTTTAGCTATGGCATACACCAATAACTTATTTAATGTTCCTGGTAGATCTAACAAAGTTTGGACAAATATTGCAGGAACTTGGAATCAGGTAAGTTCAATTTTTATTGACCAAAACAACAATCCTGTTTGGTTAAACGGATTTACAAGAGTGGGTGTGACTCAGTTTCCTATTAATGCTAGACCCACTCCCCTAACTGATACTATTTGCCAAGGTGATATTATTGCTTATAGCTCTCTGAATACTACAAACGTATCAAGCTATCAGTGGGTATTTACCCAAGGTAGTCCGGGAAGTGGCACAACTGCAAATATGAATGTTTTGTATAACACCCCTGGTATTCATTCCTACCAATACAGAGCATACAATCAATGCGGCATGGCTAATGCTTATGTAGGGCAGATTACCGTAAATCCTAAACCCACTTCTGCCATTACTGGGCCAACTTTTGTATGTCCAGGTAATTCTGCTACACTTGTTGGAGCCGGAGGCGGAACCTATTTATGGATTGGAGGTGGTGCAACAGGAAATACTAACCAAACGGTAGTCGTATCTCCTACATCCACTACAAATTATCAGTTAGTTGCTACAAACTCTTTTGGATGTAAAGATACCGCCACAAAAACATTAACTGTACCTTTGGCAGTTACTGCCGGTTATAACTATTCTCCAAGCACACTTTGTATAAATTCGGTGATTAACTTTACTTCTACTTCATCTAATGCTACAACTTATCAGTGGACAATTCCTAGTTCATCTAATCCAAGCCCAACAGTTGCTAATCCAATAGCAACATGGACTACTCCAGGGGTATATAATGTTAAACTTAAAGCATCCAATCAATGCTTTACTGATTCTACTACCCAATCTCTTACTGTTATAAACTGTAGTGTTGGAGTTAATGAAATAGGAAAAGAGTCTAATGTTACTTTATCGTTTGCTAACCAAGGATTAATCATTAATTCTAATGGCGTAAATGGAAATTACACTATTAGATTATTTGACGCTTCTGGCAAAATGATTCTTAACGAAAATATTTTTATCAATGAAGGAATTCAGACAGTTTCTTTAGTTAATAATGTAGCTAAAGGAATTTATGTCATTCAACTTCAAAATGAAGAAAACCTATTTAGCTCTAAGCTTATAAAGTAAGTAATTAAACATATCTGTTAAAAGGGTGCGAAGTATTCGTACCCTTTTCTTTTTTCTTTAAATGAAAGCCTATAAATTTTAGTTTTGCAACATGGATATTTCACCAATAAAAGATAAAATACAACAATATAAGTCTGAAGGGAAAAAATTATTTGCAACTTCTTCTTTTCAAACACATAGTTTACCAATGCTTCACATCATTAGTAAAATAGATAATAGCATACCCGTTTATTATACCAATACCGGTTTTTTATTCCCAGAAACTTTAGCCTTTAAAGACCAACTGGCAAAAGACTTTGGATTAACTATTATCGGCTTAAACCCATCGGTTCCAAAAAGCCAACAAAAAGACATTAATGGAAATCTGCTTTTCACATCAGACCCTGACTACTGCTGCCATATTAACAAAATACAACCCCTTGAGCCAATACTTGCAGAGTTTGATGTTTGGATAAATGGCATAAGAGCTGACCAAAGTTCTGTTAGAAAAAACATGAAAGAAGAACAACCCGCTCCCTTTGGTTGTTTGCGCTACCATCCTATGTTAAATTGGGATAATAAAATGATATATACCTATATTCATGAAAACAAGCTTCCATCACATCCTTTGGAAGCAAAAGGTTATTTAAGTATAGGTTGCGAGCCTTGTACCAGAAAATTTATTCAGGGGGACGACAGGTCTGCAAGGTGGTTTGGCCTTAATAAAACAGAATGTGGGTTACATACTGATTTAGTAACTAAATAGTAAGACAAAAGAAGTTTATGAAAGTATTAATTACCGGTGGAGCAGGTTATATAGGAAATGAAGTTGTTTATAAATTAGCCGTAAACAAAAACATAGAGCAAATTGTAATTTATGACAACTTACATAAAGGAAATTACAATCTATTTACAGGCCTAAGAAAAGTCCCAAAAAACAATATTAAATTTATACATGGAGATATATTAGACAGTAGATTACTACGAAAGTCTCTTCATGGAATAGATACAGTAATTCATCTAGCTGCCAATGTAACTACTCCGTTTTCGGATAATAACCCTCATTATTTAGAGCAGGTAAATCATTGGGGAACTGCTGAATTAGTTTACGCAATTGAAGAAAGTGATGTAAAGAATTTAGTTTATATGAGTAGTGCGTCTGTTTATGGAGCTAGAGAAAATGAAGCTGAAATTACCACCCTCCTAAATCCCAGAACACATTATGGCATCTCAAAAATGAGAGGAGAAGAACATGTTGCTAGAATGTTTGATAAACTCAACACGTATATCGTAAGATGTGCCAATGTTTACGGTTATAGCAAAAACCTAAGAGTAGATGCTGTAATTAATAAATTTATGTTAGAGGCTCATTATGAAGGAAGAATAAAAATTAACGGTGACGGAAATCAATCTCGTTCATTTATCTACATTAATAGAGTAACTGACTTTTTAGAAAAGCTTTTAGAAAGCAACTTAGACTCTGCCTACTTCAATTTAGTAGATAGAAATATGAGCGTGTTGGATATTGTTGAAGCTATCAAAGAAATTTACCCTGCTACCGAAATGATTTTTGTGAATCACCACATGAAAATGAAAGAACTAAAAGTAAAGGCTGACGAACAAACCAAAACGTTATTAGGAGAAAATCCTATGACTTTAGTAGAAGAACTACAACAGTTTAAAAAAATGTTTACGTTTTAGAAAAACCATCTACTACTACTACAAATTCTCCTTTAGGCTCTTTTTCGGTAAAATGTGATAGCAATTCTTGTGCTGTTCCCCTTAGTGTCTCTTCATAAATTTTAGTTAACTCTCTTGATACTGAAACCTTTCTGTCAGCACCAAAAATTTCAACTAATTCCTCCATTAACTTCTTAATTCTATAAGGAGATTCATAAAAAACGATAGTTCTTTGCTCTTCTTTCAATTCATTTAGGCGTTTATTTCTTCCTTTTTTATGAGGTAAAAAACCTTCAAAACAAAATTTATCGCAAGGAAAACCTGAGTTTACCAGTGCGGGAACAAATGCTGTTGCGCCCGGTAGGCATTCTACCTTAATGTCTTGAGCAATACATGCTCTCACCAATAAAAAGCCTGGATCGGATATTGCAGGAGTTCCGGCATCACTAATTAAACCAACTATAGCAGAGGACTTTATCCTTTCAACAATATTATCCAATACCTTATGCTCATTATGTTGATGAAAAGACACTAAAGGTGTTTTAATATCTAAATGCTTCATTAATTTACCTGATTGGCGAGTATCTTCAGCTAAAACAAAATCACATTCTTTCAATATTCTTATAGCTCTTAGCGTTATATCTTCTAAGTTGCCAATTGGAGTGGGTATAATTACTAGTTTAGACATCTGCCAAAAATAGCTTTTGAGCAGCTAAATTGTTAATTTTATCTAAATTTTTTAGCTGCGTGCAACCTTTTAATACAAATAAACATCTATAAGCTGTCGATGCAATTATGAGAGATGAGAAAGAAATCTTAGAAAAATGCAGAAAAAATGATCGCATCGGACAAAAAGCGTTATTTGACAAGTATGCCCCTAGAATGATGAGTGTTTGTATTCGCTACACAAACAGTAGCGATGATGCAAAAGATGTTTTACAAGAGGGATTCATTAAAGTTTTTGAAAAAATTGAAATGTATTCAGGTAGTGGTTCTTTAGAAGGGTGGATAAGAAAAATAATGGTTAACACTGCCCTTGACCGAATTAGGAAGTATAAACACGAACAAAATAAAGCGTCTATTGATGATGTTAGCTTTATGCTTGGCAAAGCAGAAAGCACCACTTCAAAACTAGCAGCTAAAGACCTAATGGCCTTGGTAAATAGCTTACCCGGTGGATATAAAACCGTTTTTAATCTATTTGCTATTGAAGGTTATACTCACGCTGAAATTGGAGAAATGCTAAACATTTCAGAAAACACTTCTAAATCACAATATTCTAGAGCCAGGGCTCACTTACAAAAAATGCTTGAACAAATTGAAGAAAATGTTGAATAACAATAACATAGAAGAACTTTTTAAATCAGGGTTAGAAAACCTTGAATCGCCTGTTCCTACCGATGTGTGGGCCGGAATTGAGTCAAATTTACCTGCTTCAGGTGGAGCTTCTGCAACAACCGGCATTACTAAATCTCTTTTAACTAAAGTAGCCATAGGCGTAATTAGTGTTGGAGCTATTAGCTATGGAATTTATCATTTTACCAATTCAACCAGTAATAATGAAAACATAACAGAGGTTAGCCCTGTTACTAATGAGAATAACTTAAATATAACCGAAGAAATCAGTTCTGACGAAAATAACACTCCGCCTAATAATAGTGACAACCTTAACTTCACCACTGAAGCAACTGAGAAAGCAGGAGAAACAGAAAAATCTTCAGACACAAAAACTTACCCTAAAAATCATATTAACAAGCCTAATACATATATTCCTACTTCTACTGAAAATAATACCTCTAACAATAATTCAGGAGAAAAAAACGATAATAACATTAGTGCTAACGACAACAATAAAAAGAACGAAACGTCAACCAATAATAACCCAACTCCTGAAAAATCTAAAGAAGTAGAAACTCCTTTAGCGGTTGAAATTATAGCTAATGAAACAGAAGGAAAAATTCCTTTTGAGGTTTCATTAAAGTTAGACAAACAAGTTAATCATGTAATTTGGACATTGCCTGGTGAAAAAGAAATATCTTCTACTGAACTTAACCATACATTTGAAAAGCTTGGAAAGCATACCGTTAAGGTTAAAGCTACTGATAGCAAAGGAAAAACAGCAATCAATGAAATTACTATAAATGTTTTACCGACAGCACTCATTAAATTACCTAAACCTGTTGGAAACAGTGGAGTTCGTCAATTCTACGCCAATGGTAATAATAAGTTTAATGTTGAGTTTGAAGATGCAGCAGAAGTAGAAGGTGTAGTATGGGACTTAAAAGGAAATGAAGTATATAAATTTAATACTATTGAAGGCGCCAAGTGGAACGGCAAAAATATGATAGGTAATATTTGCGAATCTGGCGTTTACTTTATGTTAATTAAAGCCACTGGCTTTGATGGTTATCCTGCTAAACCGGAAAGAATTACTATCAATCTGACTAGATAAACAATTACACTTTATTAACAAAGTATTTCTTAGTATATTAGCTTTACCTAAAACTAATAACTATGAAAAAATCTAAAGTAACTGTATTACTTGTAGGTCTGCTTTTTCTTTCATTGATTGGGTGCATGTCCTATAAAAAAATTAGTGTAGGAAATGCAGAGCCATTTACCAATCATGACATCAGAGAAAATTTTCAGAACTATAATATATATATTCATGATGATAATGGGATTTATGAACTCCAAAACCCTGAGATAGGAGAAAAATTGATAGCCGGAACTCCTAAAAAAATTACCAATCAACAACAGCTTAGCGAAATAACGGACACCAACAACGTTAAAGGTAAAGACATTAATAAATATAATTTAACTCTCCACACCAAAAAACCTATTATAGAAAATGATGGTGTTGCTCAAAGTGGTAATGAAATAGTTTTAGATTACAATCCTACGAATAGAATTGAAATTAAAGCAGATGATATTGAAAAAGTAGAAATGTATGCTAATGATGAAAAGGTAATTGGTATTATAGCACTTTATATTATACTTTGCTTTATTGCTTTAGGCCTATTAATCTGGCTGATGATTGTTTTGTTAAATCAAGCCGGAAACAGTAGTGCCAATGCTAGTGCAAATTCCAGCGGAAATTCAAATAGTAATAGTGGGAGCAGTAATAGTGGTGGTTCCTGCTATGTTGCAACAATGGTTTATGGAAGTTACGATGCACCAGAGGTTTTAGTTCTCAGAAGGTTTCGCGATAATTTTTTACAAAGGTTTTATTTAGGTAGACTATTTATCAAGACATATTACAAATATTCTCCTCATTTTGTGGAGAGATTTCAAAATCACGAAAACGTTCATAAACCAATTCGGTTTCTGCTGAATCAGTTTGTAAAACTTCTTTCCAATTAAAACAAGGTGTTTAAACGCTTTTACATATTTTTCTTAATGTTTGGCTTTGTGATAGTGGCTTCCAGTAGCTTTTCACAAAGCAATTTGTCTCTAAAATATTTTGGTTTAACCGTACATCCGTTTGGAGATTATTCTGCCTCTATTCAGCCTAATAAGCTTGATAAAAATGCATTTTTTGTTTTGAACTTTGGTGGCTATGCCAGCTATGAAAAATTTGTATGGTACGACTTTATTTCTGTAAAATTAAAGCAAGGAATTTTTACCGATTGTTCTGCCGGCATGATGGGAGTTTCACATTTTGGGGCTCAATTAAAGTTATTAGAAAACAAAAAAAATAGATTAAGTTTTGGAATAGGCCCAACATTTATTTACAGAGAATCATGGAAAAGATTTGAAGTATATGAAGATTCAGGTTTCTGGAAAACCTATACCTCTAAAAAATATGGTGAAATTCAATATACTTTTATTCCGTATGGTTGTGAGTTTGAATATGACTATAAGCTATCTGATAAAACCGATTTATCTGTTGACTTTACTCCGGGTTTCCCATTTGCCTTTACTTTTTCGGTGGGTATTAAACATTGGTTAAATAAAGACTTTAAGAAAAGAGTAAAACTGGTAGTTCCTAAAAATAAAAAGGTTAAAGTTCCTCAATAAATTTAACAATCAGCTTAGACAAATCTTCAAATTCAGTAAGAGGAAGTGTTTCGGGCTTGTCGTAAATATCGTGATATGCCTTAATGCCTCCCAAAGTATAAATATAAAAACCTGGAACTCCTTGTTCAGTAAAAAAGTAATGGTCTGAAATGGCCGCCTTTCCTCTCTTTTCAATTTTGGGTAATAAATTAAGTGTTGAATTTATTTTTTGAAGTTGAGCAAATTCTTTTTCAAAAACAGCTCCGTTCACTACTTTTATTCCTTCATCTCCTGTCCCAAGAATGTCAAAATTTAAAAAGAACTTTGTATTTCTTACATCCAACAATGGGTTTTTAGCAAGATAAGCCGAACCTAATAAACCTGCTTCTTCACCTGCAAAAGCTATAAAAACAACTGTATAGTCAGGCGGATTTTTAGTGTAGTAATTAGCTAAATGTAATAACATTGCTATTCCGCTAGCATTGTCATTAGCACCATAAAAACACGCTTCTTCTCCCATCATGCCCAAATGGTCGTAATGTCCCATAAAAACAATTGAACTATCCGGTTGCTTTTTCCCTAAAACATAGCCCAATACATTTTGTGTTTGATGGTCATAGTTGAAAACCTGCTCTATATCTACAAAAATCTCCTTTGCATCGTTAATAAAGTTTTCTTTTAAGATTTGGATGGTTGTGTATTCATCCAGTTTTGTAGATACAGACCAAGTTAATTTTTCCGGTTCCAGGCTAACTAGCAACGGTATTCCAAAGTGATTGTATTTAATTCCTTCAAATGCTTTATCATTAGCTAAAACAGACTCATCAATGACTACTGCTTTATCGTGAAAAAAGTTGCGCTTAGCTGCTTTCATCAAACTCTTTTCACTTGGTAAATTTGTTTCGGTATATCTTATCACGGAAAACTTGCCCGTTAAGCCTTTTGAGGATGGTTTAACAATATAATCTTTTCCCGGAATTAGTAGTTTTCCATCAATTCTAACTTCCATTCTTCCCGGAAATGTATTAACAGGAAATGAAAATTTTTGAAAGTAATTTTCGGTTAGTGTCTTTACTCCAAGTTGCTCAAATTCATTAGCAATATATGTAGCAGCAAGCATATCTCCTTTAGCTACGTACCCTCTACCGTACATGTGTTTTGATGCTAGCGTATCTACTACCTTTTTGGCATAAGATATATCTGATTGACCATTACCTAAAAAAACTAAGGATGAAAAAAGTATAAACAGTAAGTTCCTCATGCTAACTAAGAAAACCTCCTTTTTACGAGTAATTCAAATTCTTTGTAAAAACTATTTTTCTTGTCCCAATTATATTTTTTTGATAAATCATTAAGCTTTTGTTGGGCATCACTAAACGAATTAAAATTATTTAAAGTTTTTAAGGTTTCTGCCATTTCAGATGAATTGCCGTTAAATAATTCATTGCTAAAAAGGTATTTTTCATTTATCCCCAATGATTTTGTTAAGTCTGATATCGGTCGATATTTGAGCTTAGCAGCTAAACTGTTATCATCGTCCATATCCTTCTTTTGTTCTTCTTTAGTTAGAACAGACTTTTTTGCTTCTTCTACAGCAGGAGGAAGTGCTAACTCTTCATCTTTAGTCTCCTGAATTTTTTCGATAATGACTTTTGATTTTGAAGTATCTTTTTGCGGAATACCTGCATTTTCTGACCGCTCTATCATTTCTCGTAAAACAATTGCTTTTTCATAAAGCTTACTTATTTTACCAATTACCACATTCATTTCAAGAACAGGTATCCTATCCCAATCCGTTAATCTATCGGAATGTTCTTTAATATTATCGGTAAGTTCCGTGAGAGCCTCTCTTAGTTTTTTGATTTCCTTGCTATCTATCATAATCGAAAATTTAACTTCAAACTACTATTATTTATTACATTTACGGTCAATAACTGTGCCTAAATTACTAAAAAAATGATTCCTGAAAATCCTTTAGAAAAAAAACCGGGAAGCGGCTGGATTGAAGTTGTTTGTGGCTCTATGTTTTCAGGAAAAACAGAAGAATTAATTCGTAGAATAAAACGAGCACAATTCGCCAATCAAAAAGTTGAAATATTTAAGCCTTTAGTTGATATTAGGTATGATGAAGAAAGTGTAGTTTCTCATGACAAAAATGAAATTTCTTCCACACCCGTAGAGTCATCAGAAACCATTTTATTACTTGCCAATGATGTGGATGTAGTGGGAATTGATGAAGCACAGTTTTTTGATGATAACATTGTAGATGTATGTAATGAATTAGCAAATAGAGGAATTAGAGTAATTGTAGCCGGTTTGGATATGGATTTTAAAGGAAAACCATTTGGTCCTATGCCTAACTTAATGGCTATTGCAGAATATGTCACAAAAGTTCATGCTGTTTGCATGAGAACCGGAAAACCCGCTCAGTTTTCTTTTAAAAAATTAAATAGTGAAAAACTTGTTGAGTTGGGTGAAAAAAATATATACGAACCTCTTTCTCGTGAAGCTTACTTAGCTGCTATGAAAGAAAAATCGAAATTTTCCAAAGAATGAATTTTACCCTAAATGAAATAGCAACTATTACTTCAGGTAAAATTATTCATGATTCAACTAAAGCGATTGAGCATATTTTTATTGATAGCAGAAATGCTTTTAAGCCAAGCAAAAGTCTTTTTATAGCTATTAAAGGCGAACATCATGACGGTCATCATTTCATTGACAAATTGAGCAAACTCAACTGCCTCACTTTTTTAGTTTCCAATGAGCATTTTAATTTTAATGATTATCCGAATTGCTCCTTTATACTAGTCGAAAATACGTTGGATGCGCTGCAAAAAATAGCTGCTTTTCATCGAAAAAAATTTACACTACCTGTTGTTGCAATTGCGGGTTCTTATGGCAAAACCATTGTAAAGGAGTGGATGTATGAGCTTTTAAAGGATAACTATAACATCATTCGTTCTCCTAAAAGCTACAACTCACAAATTGGAGTTGCATTATCAATTTTACAATTAAGTGAGGAACATAATCTTGCCATTTTTGAAGCAGGGATTTCTATGCCAAATGAAATGGAAAAATTAAAAGAAATGATACTTCCAACTCATGGTATTTTTACTTCTTTTGGCGAAGCTCATCAGCAAAATTTTAACTCTCCTGAAGAAAAATTATCAGAAAAACTAAAATTGTTTGAAGGAATAGATTTCATATACAATCAGGATATAACTCCACTTTCGACAATTAAAAAAAGTACATATAGCTACGGGAAAAATGCTAGTTTTTTAAAACTAATAGAAGTTCAAAAGTTAGACTCATTTAGTGTTTGTAAAATTGAATTTAAAGGAATTAGAGATGAGCTTGAAATTCCTTATACTGATGATGCTTCCATTCAAAATTGTCTAACTTCCGTAACTGCTTCTTTAATGTTTGGGCTAGAACTTGAAGAGCTTAAAGAAAAAGTATTTAATCTTCACCCAATTGCCTTGCGCCTTGAAATAACAAATGGTATAAATAATTGTAGCTTACTTCATGATTATTATACTTCCGATATTGAATCACTTCAAATAGCATTAAATAAACTCAGTGAGCAAAAGTTAAAAAACAAAACACTTATTATATCTGATTTTGCAGACAATACCACAAATCAATACATAGAACAAATAGCGGCTTTACTTCAAAATCATAATATTAATAAGCTAATTACGGTTGGAAAATCAATGGTAAAACTAACTCAGTTTTTTGATGGAGAAGTTTATTCTTATGATGATACTGAAGGTTTATTAGATTGCATGGAAATTCTGGAGTTTAAAAATGAAGCTATTTTAATAAAGGGCTCACGCAATTTCAAGTTTGAAAAAATTGGTAATTATTTATCAGAAAAAAGTCATATCACTTATTTAGAGATTAACCTTAAACAGGTTGAAAGAAATATCACTTATTTTAAAACACTTCTTCAACAAAACACCAAATTATTACTAATGATAAAGGCTTCGGGTTACGGATCCGGAGCAATTGAAATAGCAAAAAAAGCTGAAAGCATTGGAGTAAATAATTTTGGAGTTGCTTACGCTGATGAGGGAGTTGAACTACGAAAAGCAGGAATTGAAGGCAGGATTATAGTTATGAATCCTGAGCCACAAGCCTTCAACGATATCTTAATTTATAATTTAGAACCTTCTGTTTACAGTTTTAAATTATTAGATGATTGGACAAGGTTTTTAATTTTAAATAAGCGACAATCTTATCCCATTCATATAAAAATAGATTCAGGAATGAATCGGCTAGGATTTGCTCAATCACAAATTAACCAACTTACTCAGTACTTTTTATCACAACCGGAAATAAAAATTACTTCTGTTTTTTCTCACCTTGCAACTGCTGATGGTGCTTCTCAAGATGATTTTACCAACTCCCAATTTTTGTTGTTTGAAGAAATATGTAATAAGATATCAAAAGTACTTCCTTATGAATTTGATAGGCATATTTTAAACACATCCGGCATCCTTCGTTTTCCGGAAAAGCAATTTGAAATGGTTCGCTTAGGGCTTGGCATCTATGGCGTTTCTCCCATTGATAACGAAAATAACATTTCTCCCATTGCAAAACTTTACTCAAAAATTTCTCAAATAAAAAAGGTAAAAAAAGGAGAAAGTGTGGGTTATGGAAGAAGTTTTATATCACAGAACGATATAACAATTGCAATAATTCCTTTGGGTTATGCAGATGGCTACAGCCGTATTTTAAGTAACGGAATTGGCAAAGTAAATATTAACGGTAAGCTATGTAAAACCGTTGGTAATATATGTATGGATATGTTTATGGTTGACGTTAGTGATATAAATTGTCATGAGGGAGATGTTGTTGAAATATTTGGAAATAACCCAACCATAGAAGAATTGGCAAAGTTGCAAAATACCATTCCTTATGAAATTCTTTCTAGGCTTTCACACCGTATTTATAGAAAGTTTATAGAAGAATAATTTTAGAAAAATGCTCTCAACTGAACACCGCCAGTGTGAATAGTTTTTGAATTTAAAGCAGCTCTTCCATTATAATTTAATGATAACTGAAGATGATTTGACAACAGCCTTTGATAACCTACTGTCCATGTATAATTTTTTCCATTTATCAATCCCTCTAACATTTCAAAACCTACAGAAGAATTTGGGTTACCATTAAATTTAATCTCAACGTAATTAAACGTTAAATTAAAGCTTCCTTTATTTGCCTGATTAAGTCGCATTTCAGTTCCTATCTTTGAATTATAAGAAGTTTCTGAGCCATAATTTTCATCATTTAATTTTTCCTGATAATTGAAAAATAAATTTACCCTGAATTTTACATTGGGTTGAAAAGTAATTTTTGGTTCAACTTCAATAAAATCAAACTCATAATTACGTTGTGTAAAAAAGCCAGAAAGATTTGATTTAACTCCTTCTTTGTATAGGAAATTCCAAAATAGTTTTCTGGTCATATTCCATCGCAAACGAGCCGCATAAAATTCTTGTGTTCTGGTTTCAAACCCGTTTGTTAAAAGTGTTTTATTTGAGTTGTTGTAATAGTCAATTTCCGCACCGTACTTACTGCTTATCCTGTTAAAATAAAAGGTGTTTTGAATTCCGGAAGATTGTGAAACTAGCGCAGAATCATCTATATTTAATATAAACGGATTATATCTATCTTTTTCTAATCCGGTTTTTCTGTTGGTTTGAAAACCCAGTTTATTACTAAATAACGAAATGAATTTTCGAATTCCCTTTTTGTTTGACCAGACTACATCCGGTCGGACAAAAACCACTTGATTAAATTGATTGGTAAATGTTTTTACATATTCTGACGTAGGCACAAAAACTTTAATATAATTGGCCTGGTCTTGAAAAGCTGCTAACTCAAATTCGTTTAATTCTTTAATTCCATTGTCGTTATAGTCTATCCATTGATAGTACCCTTGTCCCGGATTTACTTCTAAAAACACGAAATCTCTCTTCAACTCCAGACCACTTCCTACTTCATAATATGTATTTGAAGTAATGGTTCCTTTTATTAAGTTTAAACCATAGTTAATTTTACCTACAACATTATCTTCCGGCTTTAAATTAACAAAAGCCGAGTCCAACACACTTACTCTTCTGTAAGTGGCGTTTCCGCTTAGTTTTTGCCATTTAAATTGGTTTACTTTAAAGCCAACTTCAATATCTTCTCCTAAAGTTGATTTAATTAATTCATTGTTTAATGGGGCTTTATCTTCTCTTTGCTGATAGCTAAGGTTAAAGCCATTTTGTAATGAGTCTTGTGTTTTTAAATAGGCTTTCCACAATGTATAATTAAAACTATTATTCGAAATTCCCTGGTTACTATTTAGCTGTAGAGTATTACTTTCTTCTTCTTCCATTACACCCACTTGCAGCCAAGATATATCTTTACTCAACAAGGCGTTGTGTTTATAAAAGGTAGTTTTAGATAAAGCTGTTCCGTCTGTTTCTAAGTAACTTCCGTTTGCCTTGAAATTAAATCCTTTTTTAGTAAATCCTGCGTTTGCTTCATGTCGTAGTCCATCATAAACACTTCCGCTAATAAAAGTGGCTAGTGTATATTTTAGTAAAAATTCATTTGGTTTTGCTAGACCTGCATAAGCTTCCATCCATTGCTGGTCATCAACAAAATCAATAGTTCTCACACTCCAGTCTCTATAAAATTCTACGGAACGATATCTTTCTATTTCTTTAAATTGCTTTGTAATATATTCAAACTTTCCGCCTCCTAATATTCGCCAGGCATTTTTTTGCTTAGAAAACGGAATAGCATTATCTGATATTAATTTAAAACCATAACCGGCATTATCACCGTTGCTTATTTTAGAAAAAGTATTGGCATCATAATTACTTACAGCTCCTTCGATATACAATTTAGAGAGTTTAGAAAAATTATATTCTCCTCCAACTGTAAAAAGTTGACGCTTTTTTGGAGTGACCAATAAAATTACCGGTTCATAATTTCCTTGTGGAATCCCGGAAACAGGAGCTACCCATTGATATACTTTTCCGTTTGCGGTAGAATTTACTTGAATGTAATTACCATTATTGTTTCCAACTAAGGAAAAGGCTAAACTGTAAAATGCGCTATCCGGATTAGTAGAATACACGAATACCGAATCATATAAAACACTTCCAACCAAAGTGTCTATTTTTTTGTAGAGCACCCTATCATTTTCAAATGGAACGCTATCAATGCTATAATAGAGTGCCTCTTGAATACTGTCGCCCACCGTTCCTAAAAACTTTTTTTGCTCATCATCCAGCTCTTGTTGTAACGGCTGGTTTTTTGCATCTTGCTCTGAATACATGTTTAAGTCTAACTTCCATTTATTTTTTTCAAAACCGGTAGAAGCTTGCAGTACAGAACGAGCGTAGTTTTTATCCGAGTACTGAAATTCAACCACAATTCTGGAGTATTGAGTAATAATTCTATTTGCGGTAAAAGTAATTTCAGCAGTGTTGTAGTCAATAATATAGTCAAAATCCTGACCTCTTTCCATTTGTTCACCATCTAAAAACACTTTCTCCGTTCCAGATAAAACAATAATGAAAGTTTCATTTTCTGAGCCTGTTAAACGGTAAGGACCTTGATTTCCCTCTACACCTAAAATTACATTTCTTGAGAATTTTCCTTTTGAAACCGCCATCCCAACAGAAACATCAGCTATTACGCTGTTTGAATCTAAATTATTAAGAGCAAATCGACTGGAAAAATTTCCTCCCTGAGCTCTTTTGTAATATTTTAAAAAATAAGAATCTCCATTTTGCATTTGAAAATCTCCTGCCACAAGTTTTGATTTATCGTCATATAATTGAATATAAACCTGGTCAAAGTCTTGTAATTGTTGGGTGTTTCCCTCCGGCTGAATAGGTATATTATCATCCGTAATTGATGCCAAAACATTGATTTTCTCCGTTACTTTTCCTGATAATTGTAGATTTAAGTTAGAGTTTACCGACAAGTTTTGATTATTTCCAACCGTCAATCCTCTGGAAATTGTTCCACTTCTATTCACTTCACCTAAACTAAATATTTCATCGGTGGTATTATTGGTAGGCGTGTAGCTAAATTGATTGTAAAGTCCAACATCCTGTTGTTCTAATAATTTAGCATTTTTATGAGAGTATTGCCTTGAAAAACTAAGTGGGAAAACTCTAAATTTTATGAAACTCTTTTTTCCAAAATTTTTCTTAGAAAATATAATTGTGGATTTAGCATAGTCAATATTATAGTCTCCTGTGTCCGCAAAAACACCCTCTATCATAATAATTTCCGACTCAGGAACAATGCTCAATGAGTCTAACTGAATAGTGTCTTGCGATGCTATTATTTCCAACGAACGAAAATTATGCTGGGCAAAAGACGTTGATGTAATAAATAACATTACTACAAAAAGAAATATATATTTAGTCTGCTGTTGCACTAAGTAGTATGAAACTCTCAAAGGTAAACATCCTTAGAAACTTTAAACGATGCTTTTTATTTTGTTTGAATTAATACTTTTGGGTCATGAAAATCATCTCTTACAATGTAAATGGCATTAGAGCCGCCATGAGTAAAGGTTTATTAGACTGGATAAAAGCTGCCAATCCCGATGTTTTTTGTATTCAAGAAACAAAAGCTACTAAAGACCAGGTAGATATTATCTCAATTGAAAGCTTAGGATATCACCATTATTGGTTTTCTGCACAAAAAAAAGGGTACAGCGGAGTTAGTATTTGGTGCAAAAACAAACCTTTAAATATTGAATATGGCTGTGGAATTGACAGGTACGACAATGAAGGACGAGTTCTTCGAACAGATTTTGATGATGTTTCAGTAATTAGCGTGTACATGCCTTCAGGGTCCAGCGGAGATGACAGACAAGCCTTTAAAATGAAGTGGCTAAATGACTTTCAAGAATACATTGACAATCTAAAAAAGAACATTCCAAACCTAGTAATATCCGGTGATTATAATATTTGCCATAAAGCCATTGACATACATGACCCGATACGAAATGCAACCGTTTCCGGTTTCCTGCCCGAAGAGCGAGAATGGATGACTGAATTTATTGAAAGCGGCTTTATAGACACTTTTAGGCATTTTAACCAAAATCCACATAATTATAGCTGGTGGAGCTATAGAGCAAATGCCAGAAATAATAACAAAGGCTGGAGGATTGACTATAATATGGCTAGTAAAAACCTTGAAAACAGGCTTAAATTTGCAACAATTTTACCCAACGCAAAACACTCAGACCACTGCCCTGTTGTTCTAGAATTGAAATAAATGATATTTAGAGATTGATTGTATTGGTATTTATTTATATTTGTCATTACTTAAATTTTTAACCCTAACTTAGTTGTGATGAAAAGAATCTTTGTAATTAGCGCACTTGTTGGTTTAGGTTTACTTTCAGGATGTGGTGGTAACGGAAAGTCTGGAGGTGGAGAAACCAAAGAAGGAAAAGGCGGAGTTGTTTACGGTGGTGTATTTAAAATGAATGAAGTTGAAGACTTTAAAAGTCTTTACCCACTTGATATTACAGAGGTTGGAAGCCACCGAATCGGTAATCAGGTTTATGAAGGAATCGTAAAATTAAATCAAGAAGATTTATCTGTTGAGCCTTGTTTAGCTGAAAAATGGGATGTAAATGAAGATGCTACTCAATTTACTTTCTATTTAAGAAAAGGTATAAAGTTTCATGATGATCCTTGTTTTCCTGAAGGAAAGGGAAGAGAGGTTAAAGCACAAGACATTAAATATTGCTTAGACAAAATTTGTGAGTCACACCCACAAAACCAAATGTTTTGGCTATTTAAAGATAAAGTAAAAGGAGCTGTTGATTACTATGAAGCCAGTAAATCAGGCACTTTACCTGCCAACGGTGTTGAAGGAATTAAAATTATTGACGATTATACCATTCAGATTGATTTAATATACCCATTTGCCGGGTTCCTAAATATTCTAAGTCACTCTGCGGGATGGATTTATCCTAAAGAAGCCTATGATAAATATGGTATTGAACTTAGCAGACATGCTGTTGGTACAGGAGCTTTCAGAGTAAAAGCGGTAAAGCAAGGAGAGGCTGTAGTTTTAGAAAAAAACCCTGATTACTGGGGAATTGACCAGTATGGTAACAAACTGCCTTACTTAGATGGTATTAAAGTAACATTTATCAAGGAAAAGAAAACTGAATTAATGGAATTCAGAAAGGGTAATTTAGATATGATTTTTAGATTACCTCTAGAAATGATTGAAGATGTGGTTGGAGAGTTAGATGAGGCAAAAAAAGGTGGAAACAAACCTTTTGTAATGCAAGTTGTTCCTGCAATGAGTTTATTTTACTACGGATTCCAAAATAAGAGCGCTCCTTTTGATAATAAAAAACTTCGTCAAGCATTAAATTATGCTATTGATAGAGATGCTATTGTAACTTATACTTTGCAAGGAGAAGGAGAAGCGGCTATTCATGGAGTTGTTCCACCATTTAAAGGATATCCTTATGAAACTGTTAAAGGATTTGAATTCAACCCTGAACTAGCTAGGAAATTATTAGGAGAAGCCGGTTTCCCTGGAGGGAAAGGATTGGGTAAAATTACATTGCATATTAATAGTGGTGGTGGTGACAGAAACGTTCACACAGCTGAAGTTATTCAAAAAATGTTGAAAGAAAACATCAATGTAGATGTTGAAATTGAGATTTTACAATGGGCTCAGCACTTAGATAATTACGAAACCGGAAAGTCTGTATTTTGGAGAACAGGATGGATTGCCGATTATCCGGACCCGGAAAACTTCCTAAACTTGTTTTACGGAAAACATGTTCCTGCTGAAATGAGTGACCGTTCTTTCATTAACTCTGTGAGATTCCAAAATGCAAAGTTTGATTCTATTTTTGAAGTTGCTTTAAGAATAGTAGATACAAAAGAACGTTATGAGTTATTTGCTCAGGCAGATCAAATTATTGTAGACGAAGCAGCTTGTATGCCTATTTTTTATGATGAGAATACTAGGTTGATTCAGGTAAAGGTTAAAAACTTCCCTGCAAACGCAATGGAATATAGAGACCTTAGCGAAGTTTACTTCAAAGAGGAGGAGCAAAAATAAATACTCTTTTTTACAATATTTTCTTAAAAACGGTGGTTAATTTTAGCCACCGTTTTTGTTTAACTTTGTCTTGTGCGTAATTTATTAATCTATATCATCCTTATTTCTTTTTCTGTTCCGCTTATTTCTCAAGAAAATATGGGCATTGAAAATAGTAATTATGCTCCCACTAATTCTCTTTGGCTAAACCCGTCTTCAATTGCTGACAACAAAGCATTTTTAGATATCAATATTGCAGGCGCTTCAGCTTTTATGGGAAATAATTTGGCTTATGTGAAAGGTGGAATGCCCTATTCTGCCAGTGCTTTTCAAAGTTTATCTTTTAACCTTGAAGGAAACAAAAAAAGTTTATATGTAGATGCCGGAATTCATGGCCCTTCTGCCTCTTTATCTATTGGTGACCATGGGTTTGCATTAAGTACTTCTTTAAGAAACTATCAAAGAGCCAAAAAAATTCTGGGAGAGTTAATGGATTTATTGTTTAGAGAATTAGAATACGACCCTGAATATGGTGTTAAAAAATCATACAATAATATTTCATTAAACTCTCTTAGCTGGATGGAAGTAGGATTTAGTTACGCTTACTTAGTTAAAAAATTTGATAGAGAAATATGGCAAGGAGGTATTACCGTTAAAAGAATGTGGGGGTTAGCTTCCTTTTCTTCTATATTCAACACCATAGAATATACTCTTGTTGACCCACAAGTAGTAACCGTTCATGATTTTGAATCTCAATATGCAACAGCTTCCGGGTTTGGTTCCGGAACAGGCTGGGGAATAGATTTAGGCTTTACATACAAATACACTACTGACCCTGTAATGTCATATACTCCACATAATAAACTTTGCAGAAAAATGGATTATTATCATAAAATCGGAGTTTCGTTATTGGATTGGGGAAGTATTAAATTTACTGATAATGCACTTTTAAATACCATTGACATTTCAGAGGAGCCTCATACCGAAAACTCTACAGAAGGTTTAAACGAAAATGATGTTATTTATAATTTACAAAACAATAATTTTGATAACACTACCAATACGTTTAAAGCAAAATTACCATTGGCTTTATCTGTTCAGTACGACTATAATTTTGGATACAACATTTACTTAAATGCAACTGCTATTCATCCGCTAAGAGGTTCAGGAAAAATAGGAATTCAGCGCCCTCCTCTATTTGCATTTACTCCCAGATATGAAAGAAAAAGATTTGAAGCATCTTTACCCATAACTTTGTGGGATTATAAATATCCTTCCATTGGTTTTGCTGTTAGGCTAAACAGTATTGTTATCGGCACTGATAGGCTCATTCCATATATCTTGCCAATAGATACGTATAGGGCTGACATTTATTTTAACCTTAAGATAACCATTTTTGATAGAAAAAAATGTCGTCCTGCCAAGCCCAGAAGGGCAAGTGATAAAGTTAGGTGCCCCAGCTATCACTAGATAAATGTTAACAATACTGTTGATACTAGAATAAACACCACTTTTTTATCTTATCTTTAATCTATTAACTTTGCTTTTTACTATAACTATTGATAGTTTTTGACTACAGATTATAACATATCAAATAAAACCATTCAGGGAGGAAAGACTCTTTGTATAAATGACCTAAAAGAAATATTTTACAAAGCCCCTTCTTCACTGAGCAATGAACAGCTAGAAGCCATTAAAACTTTTGACAACTTAAGATTAAATACCCTTAAAAAAATTACCGATGAATCGGTTTACCATAAAACATACCTTGACTTTCAAGTAAAAGCAAATCTTTCACCCTACCAAGAATTTTTAAAAAAATAAATTATGAAATCAATTTTTACACTCTTCATTTCAGCTTTTATCTCACTTACAATTACTGCACAGCCACAGCTTAGCTTAGGTGAAATTACTCCGGTTGTAGGAGATATTTATAATGTTTATCAAGCAGATTCGGCTTATTCTCCCGGAATTGGAGGCTCTGCCAATATGACTTGGGACTTTAGAAGTTTAAACGGCTATGGCCAAGCTTATGATTATACCGTAAACTATGTTACGCCTTCTTCTACCCCTGATGCAAGCTATTTTCCTACGTCAACAGTTGCAGAATCATATCCAAGCAATAAAGGAGGAACTACATATTATAAAACAAGTGGTAATAACGTTTATATGGATGGATTTACTATTACTGTTAGCGGATTAGGAAGCGTTTTAGTTGATATTAACGCTGACAATGAATTAATCATGACTTATCCTTTCACTCAAGGTTCTAATGTAGCCGATGCTACTATAACCGGTACAGCGTATTTCTTTTTTGTAGGACCACAAACTGCATCAATAAGCGGAAACGCAAATACTGTTGCTGACGGCTATGGTACTTTATTAATGCCGTATGGAGATACTATTAAAGATGTTATTCGTGTTTTAAGGAACGAAAGCTATACTGCTACTTCCACTTTAGGAACAACAACTATAAACAGAACCAATATCTTTTTTTATGCAACTAGCTCAAGTACAACCACAGCTAACAAAAAATTTCCGTTGGTTGCTTTCTATGAAACCAATATTAATGGAAGCTCCACCAAATGGGTAACTTCACAGCTTAAAATGATTACTGGACTTGACGACTTGGCAAATACTTTAGAGTACATTAAAGTATTCCCTAATCCGGTTAAAGAAAGAATTAATGTCAATTTTTCTTTAGCTAATGAAGCCAAGGTAAGTATTACTCTAAAAAACAATTTAGGTCAAAATGTAAGCACTTTACTAGCAACTCAACAATTAAACAATGGCTCACATAACTATAGTATTGATAATACATTTGCCAGTGGAGTTTACTTTTTAGAAATTGATGTTGATGGTAGAAAAAAAGTAGAGAAAATTATTCTTGAGTAATTACTCTTCTTTATCCTTTAGCTCAATACTCACCTTTTTATCATCCGGAATTATTTTCTCCCAATCCGGGTCTAATGTTAAATCGTTAAGTCCCGGAACCAATACAACAGCAAAACTTGCAACTGGTTTGTATAATAAAGAAGATTCTTTATACTCTTTATTCATAATAGAATAATGTTGGTCTAGTCGGTCAAAAATAAAGAGCACAACGCTTAAAATAAATCCAAAAAACATCAAGCCAAAAAGTAAGCCGGCCAATTTATTTACAAAACCCAAGCTTGCTTTTTTTAACACCCCTTGAATAAATTTACCAAGCATAAACACAAGCAACACAATACATATAAATAATACGACAAAAGAGATGAATTCAATCCAATTTTGTTCAAGATTAAATGCTGTTTCTAAATACTTTCCTAAGACATCTGAAAACTTAAATGCTCCCCAAACACCAAGCCCCAAAGCCGCAAAAGAAGCAATTTCAGTTACAAGCCCTTTTTTAAACCCTCTTACAGCTCCCCATGCCAATGGCACAACTAATATAATATCTATTGCATTCATTTGTGTTTGTAAAAATAAAGTGCATTTAAGCTTTGGATAGATTCAAATTGTATTTTTGTTAACATGTTAGATGAGGATAACTTCGAAAAAAGATGGGGAAATTTGCTTGTAGAAAAATCTAAACAAATAGATTTTGAAGTAGATTTTGAAGGGCTTTTATTTTTGATTGGCTTGCAAGAGCTAGGTAAAACAAGGATTAACCCTGATAAAAATCAAAAGTTAGATATTATGCACATTGCCGTTTGCAAGTTGCTGGAGCCTTATGGCTTTTATGAATACAAAGGAATTGATGCAGATGGTTGGCCTCATTGGGAAAGGTTAAAAAAGATTCCTAGTTTAGATAAAAAAGAACAAGATAAGCTGATTAGAACCGCTATGTTAGAATACTTTGAAGAATAGTCTAAAGTTTACCGACTATGTAAATAGCTAGTTTTGTATAGGCTTTCAGTAGCGTTTCTTTTTTCAGATGCATGGTTTTAATATCAAGCACATCAGGGTTTTCAAGATTAATATAAAGGTTTCCTTCGCCATAAATTTGCTTTCTGTCTTTTCCTATTACATCAAAATGAATTATATGGTTTGAATATTTATAACTCGTCTTTTTTCCGGCTACCGGAGCACTTTTTTTAGCTTTTTTAATTTGGTACATATTTATAAAAACAAATTCAGCTGCATCATATTTAGTGAGGATTGAATTAAAATATGTATTGTCAACTCTACTTAAATCAACAGCATAATGCGGTGGTTTTTGTTTTTGATATTCATAAAAAACCCTTTTGGAAAAAGTTGAAAAATCTTCTTCTGATAAGGTAATGAACATTATGCTATCATTTTTTAGATTCCAAAATGCATTTTGAAGTGTGCTGGCGTATAGTCCATAGACATCATTAGGGTTTACGTCATTTATTGAAGCAATGGTTTCTATGGCAACGTCAGAATGTAGTTCAAAGCGACTATACGGAATGAGTATTATTTTTTTCTTTTTAATATCACTGGCCAACATTTCGTGTTGAGCACACAAGCTAAGTGATAGAAAAATAAACAAGTATGTTGTAAAAAACCTCAACTATATTACTCTGCTTTTAATATAAAATAATTCTTTTTTCCTCTTTGAAGTAAAATGTATTTTCCGTTGATTAAATCATCCGTATTTATGCTTTTTTCTTCAGCCACTTTTTCCTTATTCACACTTATTGAGTTTTCCTTTAATGCTCTTCTTGCTTCTCCGTTCGATTTTAAGAAAGAACCTTCAGTAACCAAGGCATCAACAATATTTATACCGTTTTGAATTTTTGAAATAGCAACAGAAGCCTGCGGAACTCCTTCAAAAACAGATAAAAAATCGTCCTCAGATAAGTTTTTTAAATCTCCGGAAGTGGAATTTCCGAACAAAATATTACTAGCAGCAATAGCATTTTCCAACTGCTCCTGCCCATGAACTCTTGCTGTAATATCCTCCGCTAAAGCTTTTTGCAATAGCCTTAAATGAGGTGTTTGATTATGTTCCGCTTCAATAGATTCAATTTCTTCTTTTGATTTTACGGTAAATATTCTGATATAATTTTTCACATCATCATCAGAAGCATTTAGCCAAAACTGATAAAACTTATAAGGTGAAGTTCGTTTAGCATCAAGCCAAATATTTCCTCCCTCTGTTTTTCCAAACTTAGTTCCGTCAGCTTTTTTAATCAGTGGAGTAGTTAAAGCATAAGCCTCTCCGCTATCTTTTCTTCTTATAAATTCTGTTCCGGTAACAATATTTCCCCATTGGTCAGAGCCTCCCATTTGAAGTTTACAATTCATGGTTTTATACAAATGGTAAAAATCATAGCCCTGTACCAGTTGGTAACTAAACTCTGTAAAAGACATGCCGCTATCTAATCTTTTTTGCACAGAATCTTTTGCCAACATATAATTAATCGTAATATGCTTCCCTACATCTCTAATAAAATCTAAAAATTTAAAGTCTTTAAACCAATCGTAATTATTTACAATTTGAGCAGAGTTTTCACCACAATTAAAATCTAAAAACTTTTCAAGTTGGGCTTTTTGACAATCCAGATTGTGATGTAATTCTTCTTCCGAGAGTAAATTTCTTTCCGCACTTTTTCCGGAGGGATCTCCTACCATTCCGGTAGCACCGCCAACAAGAGCAATTGGTTTGTGACCGCATTGTTGAAAATGAACTAAAGTCATTACCTGCACCATGTTTCCAACCCCCAAAGAATCTGCAGTTGGGTCAAAACCGATATATCCTTTAGCCATGCCATTAGAAAGATATTCTTCTGTACCCGGCATAGAATCATGTAACATGTTTCGCCACTTCAGTTCCTCAATAAAATTCTTCATTATTAATCAATTTTGGGTAAAGATAAGAAGCCATTTGATAATATATTTTAAATCGTTTAAAACACTACTTTTACATCGTGAATTTTGTTACAGGAGGAACCGGTTTAATTGGAAGTCATTTGCTTTTTAAGTTAGTAAATGATGGGCAAAATGTTCGCGCTTTATATCGCTCAAAGCAATCTCTCAATGACACTCAAAAAATTTTTAACTACTATCAAAAACCTGAACTTTTTGAAAAAATTGAATGGGTTGAAGGAGATATTTTAGATGTCAACTTAACGCATGAACAAATCAAAGGGTGTAGCAACGTATTTCATTGTGCTGCCATAGTTTCTTTTAATCCAAATCATAGAAAAAAACTATTTAAAGTAAACATTGAAGGAACGGCCAATATTGTAAATGCTTGCATTGAAAATACAGTTGATAAACTTTGTTATGTAAGCTCAGTAACTACACTTGGAACGCCTAATATAAATGGTGTTATAGACGAAAAAAGTAACTGGAAAGAAAAAAAGAAACCTAGCAATTATTCTATTAGTAAATATTATGCCGAACAAGAAGTATGGAGAGGAACTCAAGAAGGGCTTAAATCTATTATTGTTGCTCCTAGTATGGTGATAGGAGCCGGTAATTTTGATAAGGGCAGCTTAGCTGTTTTTAAAAGAATCAAACAAGGCTTAAAGTATTATACCAATGGAACAACAGGAGTAATTGACGTAAGAGATGTTACTGATATCATGCTTAGTTTAATGAAAAAAGATATCTGCAATGAAAAGTTTTGCCTTGTTTCAGAAAACATTTCATTTAAAGATTATTTTGAAATCATTGCGAAAGAACTTAATGTAAAACCCCCAGCTAACCTGGCGGGTAAAACTGCAACAAAAATTGCCTGGATTACAGAAAAAATAAAGACCATGATTACCGGACAAGAACCTGTAATAACCAAAGAAACCGCTAAAATTGCACACGCAAAAGATGTTTATTCCAATAAAAAAATTAAATCTACGCTAGATTATAATTTTATTCCTGTAAGAGAAAGCATTGCTCAAACAGCTTCTTATTATAAAAGTCAGAAATGATTAGTATATTTGCGTTTCAATGAAAATTAATAATACATATAGGATTATTTTTTCAGTCTTTCTGTTAAGCGTCTTTTCATTGGTAATACTACCTGTAAAGTCTTTACATCATCATGAACATGCGGAAGTTCACAGTGATTATGAAAGTGGTTTTCAAAATGCGGAAGATTAAGATTGTGATATTTGTAATTTTCATTTTGAAACGTTTTCAATAGACTTTTCTAACCAAAAAAATTCTAAAAAAATTATTTCCTCCTTGCCTTCTGCCAAGGTAATTTCCTTTCCCCAACAAAAAATTTATTCTTATAAAAGTTTACGTGCACCACCTTTAGTTTAATAGATTTTCACTCACTCTGAGTGTTTCCTTTGTTATTAAACTAAATCCAAAAACTAATGAAACGTTTTTTAACGTTGTTTTTGATGCTAGTTAGCTTTCTAATTACAGCACAAAAACAAAATAATTGTAAGTCTTCTTTAAGCGGAAAAGTATTAGATGAGCACAACAGCGAACCTCTTGCTTATGCTACCATCTATTTAGAAGAATTAAAGATTGGAACAGCTTCCGATGTAGAAGGCAACTACCGTATTGACAATCTTTGTGATGGAAAATATAAAGTAACCATTACTCATGTTGGCTGTGAACCAGTAATACAAAAAATTGAAATTAAAGGAAATACAATTAAAAATTTCTATCCGGAGCATCACACCGAAGAATTAAAACTTTATGAGGTAAGCACAGAACAGGATGAGACTACTCAAATTACTCAAAACGTTTCGAAATTGAGCAAAAGAGAATTAAGTCAGTTAAAAGGTAAAAATTTAGGACAAACACTGGAAAGAATACCTGGAGTTACAACCCTTAACACAGGTAATGGCGTTTCTAAACCCGTCATTCATGGGCTACATAGCAATAGGGTATTAATTATTAATAATGGTGTAAGACAAGAAGGGCAACAATGGGGAGTTGAACATGCTCCTGAAATTGATCCTTTCACAGCAAATAAATTAAGAGTAATAAAAGGAGCTAATAGCGTAAAATACGGTGCCGATGCAATTGGAGGTGTTATTTTAATTGACCCAAAAGAGTTACGAGATAGTGTGGGAATAGACGGAGAAATAAACTTATCTGCACACTCCAATGGAAAACAGGGAGCAGGCTCAGCAGAGTTACAGGGAAATTCTAAAAAATTAAGTGGGTTAAAATGGAGAATACAAGGAAGCGGAAAAAAAGCAGGAAATATCAATACTCCTAACTACTATATGAAAAACACCGGAATAGAGGAGTACAATTTTTCGGGAATATTAAATTACAATAAAACCAAATACGGAGCTGAAGTTTATTACAGCCAATTTAACACAAATTTAGCTGTTTTTTCAGGCTCACACATCGGAAATCTAACCGACTTACAAATTGCATTTAATGCAGCAACTCCTTTTGATTCAAGTGGTTTTAGCTATGATATAAATAGACCTTTTCAACATGTAGAACATGAGCTTTTTAATATTAAAGCGTTTTATTTTACCGGAGAAAGTGGAAAACTAAATGTTTCTTATTCCAGACAATATAATTTAAGAAGTGAATACGACAGAAGAAAACCATACAATGATTCTTTGGCAGCATTGGACTTACCTGAGCTTCAGCTAGAAATAACTACACATATAACTGAGGTTAACTGGGAGCATTTTAAACACAAAAAATTAAGTGGGGAAATTGGGGCCTCCCTCATGCAACAAGGAAACACTTATGAAGGTAGGTTTTTTATTCCAAATTATAAAAGCAATACTATCGGGCTTTGTTTAATAGAAAAGTATTCTTTAGAAAATTTAATTTTTGAAGGCGGAGTGAGGTTTGACTATAGATACTTACAGTCATTTTATTATGAAAAGGATGTTTTATTAAGTCCAATTAAACAATTTAACAACTTTTCGGGAAGCATTGGCTTTTCTTCAAATTTTAAGGAAGATTTTACCCTCAAATTTAACCTTTCAACTGCATGGCGTTCCCCATCCGTAAATGAATTATATAGTTATGGAGTACATCATGGAGCCGCAAGTTTTGAGATTGGAAACGGAAACCTGGTTTCTGAAAATGCTTATAACATCAATTCAACACTACTTGTAGACAAGAAAAAAATCCAACTGGAAGTATCTCCATACGTAAACTACATCAAAAACTTTATTTACTTAAAACCAACGCTTCAACCTGTGTTAACCATAAGAGGAGCATTTCCCGGCTTTGAATACACACAAACCGATGCCTTATTGTACGGAAGCGATTTATACCTAAAATGGAATGTCATCGGTAAACTTTCTTTAGTAAATAAAACTGCTTTATTGCGCGCTTTAAACATAACTACAAACGAATACTTAGTTCAAATGCCTTCAGACCGAACATCTTTCTCGTTAGAGTATGATTTTAATTCATGGAAAGTATTTAATAACAGTTACCTCTCCTTAACACTAAGTCATGTAACCAAACAAATAAGAGTTCCTGAAAATTCAGACTATGTTGACCCTCCAGGCGCATATACTTTAATTGGTGTGGAAGCATTTACAAAAATTAAAAAAGTAGAGCTAGGAGTTGGAGTTGAAAACCTTACTAATGCTGTATATAGAAATTATCTAAACAGATTCAGATACTATTCAGATGAAATAGGAAGAAATATATCCGTGAAATTAAAAATCCCTATTAATCAATAAAAAAGAAAATGAAAAAAATACCTCCATAAAAAGGAAGCCGACTTTGACGAGCCGGCCTCCAAAAAAGCAAACTTAAGCTGCTTAGCAGCTCAATTAACTTTAGTATAAAACAAAAAAACGTAAAAAAATGAGAAAACTGAGTTTTAATTTAATAATAATTACATCCACCATATTTTTTGTGTCATGTAAAAAAGATAAAGATCTTGTTCCGGTTCCGCCTCCGGCAGTGAATGAGCAAGAAAACATTACTACATTACGATTGAAATTTACAGAGCAAGGTACTAGCAATACTTTTACTGTAAACTATGCCGACCCTGACGGAGCAGGTGGCAACCCACCCACATCTGATACTATAAAAGTGGTAAACGGAAAAACATATAATGTAGAAGCACTGTTTTTAGACCAATCAAAAAACCCTGAAGAAGATTTAACCCCAGAAATTTTACAGGAAAAAAACGATCATATTGTTTGTTATACTGTTGCCTCAGGAGCTATTACAATTAACAGAACAGATAAAGATGGGAATAATCTTGAAGTAGGAATAACTACTGACTGGATAATAGGAACAACAACCGGAATGGGGCACACTCACATAACCCTAAAACACCAACCTGAGATAAAAGACGGAAGTTGCACTCCAGGAGAAACAGACCTAGTAGCACATTTTGAAGTATTAATTCAATAAAGATTAAATTATGAAAAAGATTATCTATAATTCGATTGTAGTGCTTACTATTATATTAGTAGGTGCTTGTAATAAAAGTAAAGTGAACTCTAAATGTTTTATGAAAGCCGGTGAATGGAAAGTAACTGAACTTTCTGTTGACGGAACAAATGAAGACGAATTACCTCACTGGCACGTTGAAGACTGCAATATATACAAAGAATCATGCAAAGCACATTGGGAAAATGAAGAAGGAGGCAAAGCAACTTTTATATGGCAATATAGAGATAAAGGAAAAACCTTTGAAATTTCTTATCAAAAAGAAGAAGATAGTGGAGGTCATTCACATTCGCACTCACATAACCATGCTGACGAAGAGGTTGCTGAACAAGCCTATAACTTTAGCGGTGTTTATGAAGTGGTTTCTGCTAAGAAAAAAAGTATGGAATTTAAATCTACATCCACATTAGGTTTTTCCGGAAAAACTGTGGTTATTAAAATAGAAAAAATGTAGTATCTCTTTTTGGTTTTTACTACCCATCTTTTTCGGGTGGGTAGTTTTTAATCAACATTTTCTAGTATAGGGTTTTCGTTTAGTTTAGCTTGTGCTTCGGTCATCTGAGCTATGGCCTTTTCATAAATCAATTCCATTTCCTCAGGTCGTTGTGTGTAGTATTTCAAGTTTTTATCCAACAGCTCTTCGGTAAGATGATGCTTTTCCAAAACTGATTCAAAAAAAGCATTGGTTTTTATTGAATCAATATTATGACGGTTTGCTTTTATTGCTCCGTCAATTAGATTTAAGTCAATTATTATTTCTGTCATTTTTTCTTCCGAAACAATGTCTTCGTCTTTAGGCATATTTTTTTCCAACGGTTCTGAGTCACAAGAAAAAAATAGGCTTATTAAAAGCAATAAAAAAAAGTTGATTCTAAATGATTTACGAAATAGCATACACAAAGCTAAAGTAATTTTTTAGGTTTTCCTACTATAAAATCTTTTAAGTAGTGAGGTTCAAAATAAGCTACATCTTCAAACTCTTTTTTTAGAAATTTTTCTGTAGCTATTTCTACCATGCCTTTTGCTGAAGGCTCAATGCCTTCAACAAAGATTGAATTATTAAAAGTAGATAAGATTTCTTTACACTTTATCATTCCATTTCCAAAAAAACAAACAGTATTTTCTCTTAAAAACTCACTATACGTATTTTCATCTACAATGTCTGCATTTACCGACCTAACTACATTTAATTTTTTATCAACTATTTCTGCATAAACCTCCATTCTTCTGGCATCAATCATGGGGCAAAAGAGGTCAGCCTCAATTTGATTTAATAATACTCCTTTCGTCATGCTCTTGAGTGTATCAACAGCAATTAATGGAATTTCTAATGCAAAACAAATTCCTTTAGCCGTTGAAACTCCTATTCTAAGACCTGTATAAGAACCCGGCCCTTTACTCACAGAAACCGCATCTAGCTGGTTAAAATTAAGGTTAGCTTCTTCCAAAGTTTGTTGTATAAAAACGGTGAGGTTTTCTGCATGAGTATAGTTTCCCGTTTGTTCTTTAAAAGCTAGTAGCTTTCCATTTTCCGATAGGCTAACAGAACAGTTTTGGGTGGCAGTTTCTATGTGAAGAATTCGTGACAAAAAAATGAGTTAATCTTCCTTATCGTAAAACTTATCTTTTTCTCTGACTTCAAGATGCTTGCTGTGTTCTATCTTTTTTGATACCGCAGCATACGGTCCGGCTATAATTTCCTCTCCTTCTTCTACTCCCTCTATTACTTCAATATATTCCGTATCCTGAATACCTGTTTTGATATATCTGATTTTTGCCATTCCGTCTTCTACCACAAAAATACATTCTTTCATCTCCGCTTCATTTTGTTTTGATTTTTCTACAGCAGTATCTACTCGCATGGTAACCGCCTGAATAGGGATAGATGGAATACCCTTTTTAAAATCTGTTTTTATATCAACAGTTGCTGACATTCCGGGTCTGAATGGTGACAGGTGAGGCTTTTCTTTATCAATTAAATCTTCATAAGAAGAAGGTAAAACACTAATTTTTACTTCAAAGTTGGTCACTTGATCCATATTCATTCCATCTGTTTTAGCAGAGTTTGCAATTTCTGTAACTACACCAAAAAACTGTCTGCTTAAATATGCATCTACCTCAATAATTGCTGTATCACCAATAGAAACTTTTACAATATCATTTTCATTTACCTCAACATTAGACTCCATGTTTTGTAAATCGGCAATTCGCAATAGTTCAGTTCCTGCCATTTGCAATGTTCCTACTACTCTTTCACCCACTTCAATATCTAGTTTTGAAATAGTTCCATCACTTGGGGCATAAATAACCGTTTTACCAAGATTCTCTTTTGCCTCCTTTAGCGTTGCATAGGCACTTTGCACACTATATTCTGCTGCAATAACCGTTTGCTCCGCTGCTTCAAATTCTGCTTTTGAAGAATTAAAACTAGCTAACGCATTATCAAATTCGGCATCGGAAATAGCCTTTTTTTCATGAAGTACTTTGTTTCTATCAAATGACTTTTTTGCATTGTCGTATTGAGCTTTTACCTGAATCAGTCTTGCCTTACTGTTAGCTAAATTAGCTTTAATGTTATTTAAGTTTGCCTCTGCTCTTTCCACTGCTGACTCATAAACATCCGGTCTAATTTTAAGCAACAAATCACCTTTTTTTACTTTTTGCCCTTCCTTTACATGAATTTCTATTACTTCTCCGGAAACATCTGAACTAATTTTTACTTCTGTTACAGGTTCTATTTTACCGCTAGCAGAAATGGTTTCTGTAATGCTTCTCTTGTTTACTTTTTCTGTATAAACAGGTATTTTTTCTTTAGAAGTACTTTTCTTAATTATGGAAATTAGAATTAGCAAGGCAACTACTCCAACCAAAATCCATATAACTTTTTTTCCTTTCATAGTTTTAAAACTTTAACTCTTTACCTTGGTAAAATTCTAGTATTTTGGTTTTAAAAATAAAATCATACTTAGATTGTAAACGTTCGCTTTTAGCCATGTTTAATTGATTCAACGCATTCGCATAATCAACAGCATTAACCAAGCCTTCCTGAAATCTAATCTCGGTGTATTTAAATGCTTCTTCAGATGCGTTAATTGATTTCTGTGTGGCTTTATATTTTTTTAAGGATGCCATAGCATCATTATAAGCCTTTTGAATATCCTGTTGTAACTGGTTTTTTGCTTGCTGTAGTTCCAGTGCTCTTATTTCTGTATTTATTTTAGCTATTTTATAATTTGTTTTTGTTTGCCAGCCATTAAAAATAGGGAGGTTTAAAGTTACTCCTATAGATTGATTAAAATTATTGTCTAACTGGTCTTGAAATGCAATATTTCTTTGTACAACATCATAAGAAGGTGTTACCACAGATTCAAAAGTTGTTTGAGTAAACCCAATAGTATCGTATCCATTAAATGTAATACTTTCTATTTCTTTTGCCAGGCCCGAATAACCGGTACCAACTGATGCATTTAAGCTAATTCTGGGGGCAAACCCTCCTTTTGCCGACTGCATAGCTTTTTCTGAAGCAGCCAACTTATTTTCTGAACTTTTAATTTGCGGCAAGCTAACCAATGCATTTTCATAAATTTTTGTAGTTGATATAGATTCAAAGTTAACTTCTATCAACTCAAAGTTAGGGCTGGCTATTTTAAATTCATTTCCACTTTCTAACTGTAAAAGCTGAATTAAATCTAAATAAGCTAAGTTTAGTTGGTTTTCAGCATTAATGAGGTTTACTTCATCATTGGCGAGCTGAGCTTCTACATTAAGTAATTCTCCTTTAGCCAAAGTTCCAACCGCAACTAACTCAATTGTCCGTTCTACCTGCTTTTTTGACAACTCCACCTGCTGTTTGCTAAGGCCTAGCTGTTCCTCTGCAAACAATACATTCATATAAGAAATTACAATATTCATAGAAATGTCATTCTTCATTTTCTCAATATCATACATTGATGCCAGGTAATTATATTGATTTTGTTTTAGGTTATTAAGGTTTTGAAAGCCATTAAAAAGAATCCAATTAGCTTGAAGAGCAAAATTATTTGACTGAACTCGGGAGGAGGCAAATTGATTGGTAAATGGGTCTATGGTCTGTCCAAAATTGTACGTATGAGAAGCAAATCCATTTACACTTGGCAATAAAACAGCTTTAGACCTTGAAAAATTTTCTTTAGAAATATCCCCTGCAAGAACAGTTTGCTTCAGAGTGAGATTGTTCTCTAAAGCATAATCAATACATTTCTGCAATGTCCACTCTGCTTGGCCAATTCCCAAAAAAGGAATTACCATTAATAAAAATAAAAGACTCTTTTTTTTCAATGCAGAGATTTTCACGCTGCAAAGATAACAGCCTAATATAAAATAAACTAACTGTTTAATTAAATGGTAAGATATGAATATAAAAGGCTATAAGATAAACTGAATGGTATAAATTAGGAGTTCAATAGCACAAACAAATTAGTCGATAATTCTATAAATGATTAGTACCTTTGCTAACTTACTTTCTTATATGAAAAAAATATTTTTTATTGCTTTTATTGCCATCAACTCATTTGGTTTTTCGCAGCATTTGTGTGGAACTGATGAGATGGTAGATAGGTCGCTTCAGCTTGATCCTTCAAAAAAAATAATATTAGAAAACTTAGAAAAATTTACTGCTGAGTATATAAAAAACAATCCGAATGCTGAAAAGCAAGGAGTTACATATATTATCCCTGTTGTGGTTCATGTTATTCATAACTACGGCCCAGAGAACATTTCTAAAGCTCAGGTGGATAATGCCATTAGTATTTTAAATGAAGACTTTCAAAGATTAAATGCAGATACAAATCAGGTAGTTTCTTCTTTTAAGAATATTATTGCTGATAGTGAAGTAGAATTCCGATTAGCAAGAAAAGACCCTAACGGCCTTTGTACTGAGGGTATAACCCGAACTGCATCAGAATTAACATTTAATGCTGACGACAATGTTAAAAGCTTAATCAGTTGGCCTACTAATAAATACTATAATATTTGGGTGGTATCAAAAATTTCCTTTGGTGCGGGTGGATATGCTTATTATCCGGGTTCTGCGCCTCAACAAAGCTTTGAAGGAGTTGTATGTCTTAACACTCAATTTGGTGGAATTGGTCAATCCGGTGGAAGTAATTTTGCTAAAAGAACAATGACACATGAAACCGGCCACTGGCTTAATTTGCCTCATACATGGGGTAGTTCTAATAGCTGCGGTGCTTCCGGTAATTGTGGTTCGGATGATGGTGTAGGCGATACTCCCAATACGTTAGGAAACTGTCAGACTTGTGATTTAAACAGAGTTTCATGTGGGTCTTTGGATAACGTTCAAAATTATATGGACTATACCACTTGCTCTAAAATGTTTACAAATGGTCAAAAAAATAGAATGCACGCAGCACTTAACTCTAGTGCGGGTTCTAGAAATCAGCTTTGGACAAATTCAAATCTAATTGCCACCGGTACTAATAATGGATTTATTGCTAGCTGTCAGCCAATAGCCGATTTTAAATCAGATAGAAGTACTACATGTGCAAATGACAGCGTTCAGTTTTTTGATATGAGTTACAATGCCTCTATTGATAGTACTTGGACATGGTCTTGGAGCTTTCCTGGAGCAAGCCCTTCATCTTCTTCTCTTCAAAATCCAAAAGTTATTTACCCATCTCCTTGAAAATATAATGTAACACTTCTTGTTAGTAATTCCAATGGCTCAGACAGCTATACAAGAAATCAAATTATTGAAGTTCTTGCCGATGGAAACGGGCATGTAGCACCTTTTTGGAATGGTATAGAATCAAGTACTTTTCCATTACACCCATCTGATTCTGATAAAGATTGGATTATAGAAAGTTCTGTTAGCACATCTTGGCATCGAACCACAGTTGCTTCTTATGATAGCGCTGCTTCATTTAGGATTTTTCCTGACCCTCTTCCTGATGGAAGTGTTCATTCTTTTATTTCCCCTAGTATTGATTTTACGAATCCAAATAATGGCTACTTGATTTTTAAGTATGCTTATGCTCAAAAAGACACTAACTCAAAATGTATTTTTAGAGTTTATGTTTCCACAGACTGTGGAAATACTTGGTATTTAAGATACGGGAAATTAGCAAAATATCTGGCAAGTGTAAGCTCTTTTAGAAATCACCCTTTTATTCCGGCAGGTCAATGGGAATGGAGTGAAGTACAGTGTAATGTTGCAAACTATATCGGCAGCGATAACTTACGTTTTAAGTTTGAACTAACAGCTCAAGGAAACGATAACTACTTATATATTGATAATATAAATATAGGAGGTCATCCGCTTTCCATTAATAAAATAGAAACTAATGAAGATTTTGTTTCCGTATTTCCAAATCCATCGAAAACAGGTGAGTTTGATTTAAAATATGTTTTAGCTAATGATGAGTTGGTTGAATACAGAATATATAACGTATTAGGAGAAATTGTCTATCACTCTTCGGAAAGTGAAAAATCGGGAAACATTTCTAAACACTTTAACCTAAACTTAGAAAAGGGAAATTATGTGTTAAGCATTGTTAGCAAAACGATTAGCGTAAATAAAAAGATTGTAATCTTAGAATAGCTCTACTTTACTAGAATTCGATATAAAAATTATTGACCTAAAGACTCTATTAAAAGGTTCATTTCTTCAACACTTATGCTTTCAACAGTTCTCTTTTCAACCTTTTCTATTATATCCTGAACTTCAACAGCAGCAGTGACGTTTAACGGCTCTCTGTTATAAAATGCTTTTATTTCTGAAAGCTTATAACCCATTTTAGCAAGTTTCTTTTGCGCTGATTCAGCTTCACTATATTTTTTGTATGCTCCTATTCGGTAAGTATCTAAACCACCTTTTTCCTTTTCTACATATACTTCCCCAACAGCCTGCATATTTTTTGTAACTAAAATACCTCCTTGATAAGAACCAATTTCAACGGTATAAATTAAACCCATTGGAAATTCTTTTTCCCCTAATGAAAAAGAAAAAAGAAAAACAGACAGTATAATTAAAAATAAGCTTCTCATTTTTAGAGTTTAGCAAATATAAACAAAAAATGTGCCTTAGTAAGCTCGCTCATTTTTTCCTTCTATATAATTTATGTAGGAAGTATTAACTACTTTATTTCCTCCCGGTGTTGGATAATTTCCGGTAAAATACCAGTCGCCTATATGGTCTGGACATGCATTATGTAGTCCTTCTATTGTCTGATAAACTATTTTCACTTCTGCATTAACATCCTTTGGAGTAAGCAGTTGGGTGATTTTTGAAGAAATTTCATCTGCACTAAAAGGTTCATAAATTTCTTTTACAAAGTTTCTTATTTGATTGTTTGGCAACCCTTGTTGAGCCTTGCATTTTTCGTAAACTTCCGTTATCAATTTTTCTTTTCCGGTTTCTTTTAATAAAGAAATGGCCGCTTGAAAAGCAATAAAATCTCCTAGTTTAGCCATATCGATTCCATAACAATCAGGATAGCGAATTTGTGGAGCAGATGAGGCAATAACTATTTTTTTAGGTTCGAGCCTATCTAAAATTCTAATGATAGAATTTTTCAAAGTGGTTCCCCTCACAATTGAATCGTCTATCACTACAAGATTGTCAGTTGATTTAACCGAACCGTATGTAATATCATAAACATGTGCTACCAAATCATCTCTATTGCTATCTTGCGTTATAAAAGTTCTGAGTTTAGCATCTTTAATTGCTACTTTTTCAAATCTGGGTCTTATGTTTAAAATCTCTTTAAGACTTTCATCTGTTAAATCATTACCTAATTTTTTGATTTTTTTGATTTGAACCTCTTTAAGGTGATTCGTCATCCCTTCTATTAATCCATAAAAGGCAACTTCGGCAGTATTAGGAATATAAGAAAATACAGAGTTTTTAATATCCGCATCTATTGCGTTTAGAATAACCGGTGTTAGTTGAAAGCCTAGTTTTTTTCTTTCGGTATATATATCAACATCGCTACCCCTGCTAAAATAAATTCGTTCAAATGAGCAAGATGTTTTCGGTAATGGTTCTCTAACTTGTTCTTCAGACCATGAGCCATCACGTTTAATAATTAAAGCACTTCCAGGATTAATCTCTTTTACCTGTCCTGACTTTACATTAAAGGCCGTTTGTATTGCAGGTCGTTCAGAAGCAACAACCACAATTTCATCATCGGCATAATAAAAGGCCGGACGAATTCCTGATGGGTCTCTTAACACAAAAGCATCTCCATGCCCCATGATACCTGCCATTGCATAACCTCCGTCCCAAGATTCTGCGGCATTTTGAAGAATGTTTTGGACATCAATATTTTCCGCTATCAAATCTGAAATTTCAATGTTATTATAGCCTAGCGCTTTATATTTTTGAAATAAGTTTTCATTTTCTACATCCAAAAAATGACCTATTTTTTCCATTACTGTAACAATATCTGCTATTTCTTTCGGATATTAAACAATATTAACCAATAAATCAAAAAGCTCATCAACATTAGTAAGGTTAAAATTACCCGCAACCACTAAATTTCTTGTTCGCCAGTTATTTTGTCTCAAAAATGGATGACACTGCTCTATGCTATTTCCTCCATAAGTTCCATAACGTAAATGTCCCAATAAAACTTCTCCGGTAAAAGCAACATTTTCTTGCAGCCATTCTGCATTCTTAATGTTTTGCTGAACCTCTTCTCTGTCAAACTTTTGACCGATTTTTTCAAAAATATCTTTTATGGCATTACTTCGGTTTGAACGATAACGACTAATGTATTTTTTTCCGGGTTGAACTTTTAATTTAATATTCCCAACACCTGCTCCATCTTGCCCTCTATTATGCTCCTTTTGCATTAACAAGTACAATTTATTCAGCCCGTAAGCGAAGCTTCCATATTTATCTATGTAGTATTGAAGGGGTTTTAGAAGGCGAATCATTGCGATTCCGCACTCATGTTTGATGTTATCACTCATTCATGTTGCCTTTTTGTAAAAGGAGTGTAAAAATAGTTTTATTTTTAGAACTATTAAATAAACCTTTACAATAAATAAGTTAATGTTTTAAACATTTTAACACAACCTTAACCCATTGATTTTCGTCTATATGGTGTAATTTGTCGATAAAATGGTAATTTAGTTCTCTTAATTGTGATCAAATTCGCAAACATATTATTTTTTGTCCTGTCTATTTCAGTGGGCTATGGGCATTCTCATGACCATAACTTAAAGTTTGAACAAAATAAAGGACAATGGGATGAGAACATTCTTTTTAAAACCAATATTGTTTCTGGTAAAGCATACTTTGAAAAAAACTGTGTTACTTACGATTTACTCAAAGCGGAAGATTTAGCGCACCTCCATGATGTCAGGCACGGATATTTTCCTAATGAAAATTTAAATGATGTGGTAATAAGAGGTCATGCCTTTAAAACCTATTTTTTGAATGCTAACCAAAATCCTGTGGCAATTGGTTCTGAAAAATTTGAAGACTACGTTAATTACTTTTTAGGAAATGATGAAAGCAAATGGGCGGGAGGCGTTGAACAGTTTGCTGAAATAAAATATCAAAATATTTATCCCGGCATAGACCTCATTTATTATAGCTCACAAAACTCTTTAAAATACGATTACATTGTAAAGCCTTTAGCTAACGCATTTGCCATTAATATGCTTTATGAAGGAGTTGATAAACTTTCTATATCAAAAGGAAACTTGGTTATAAAAACTTCTATTGGAGATATTGTTGAACTAAAGCCTTATGCTTATCAACTAATAGATGGAGTAGAAAAAGAAGTAAAATGTAAGTTTCAAATTAAAGGAAATTCGGTTAGTTTTTCCTTCCCTAAAGGATATAACCAAAACCTTGAACTTGTTATAGACCCACAACTAATCTTTTCCACTTTTACAGGAGCTACTTCAGATAATTGGGGCTTTACAGCAACTTACGATAATGCAGGAAATACTTATGCCGGAGGAATTGTCTTTGGAACAGGATATCCTAAAACCACAGGTGCTTATCAAACTACGTTTGGAGGAGGAACTATTGATATTGGTATAACAAAATTTAACACTCAAGGCAATGGACTGATTTATTCTACCTTACTAGGAGGAAATAGTGCTGACAGCCCACACAGCTTAGTGGTGAATCAATCTACAGATGAGCTATATGTATTGGGTACTACTTCGTCAAATAATTTTCCTACTACAGTAGGTTGTTTTGACAATACGTTTAACGGTGGCGTTAACATTACAACAACCGGAACTACCGTTAACTACCCTAACGGAAGCGATATTTTTGTTACTAAATTTAGTGCTGCAGGAAATACACTTATAGGCTCAACATACATTGGAGGGAGCGGCAATGACGGACTGAACATAAGTCCGCAAACTGAGTATAACTATGGTGATTCTTATAGAGGAGAAATCATAGTTGATAATGCCGGTGATTGTTATATTTCTTCTTGTACATTTTCAAATAATTTCCCTACTGCTTTGCCATTTCAAGCAGCTAATGGCGGAAACCTTGATGGCTGTGTCTTTAAGCTCTCTTCTAATTTAACTACATTAGTATTTAGCAGCTATATTGGTGGGAGTGGAAACGATGCTGCCTATTCAGTTGAAAGGGATAATGCCGGAAATGTATTTATTGCAGGAGGAACAGCTAGCAATAATTTTCCTACTACACCAGGAGCACACAAAACCACTTTAACAGGCGGAACAGATGGCTTTGTTTCCAAAATTCATCTTTCCGGAAGTGTTTTACTTGCATCTACATACAACGGAACTTCTTCTTATGATCAAAACTTTTTTGTTCAATTAGATAATAATGATGATGCTTTTGTGGTAGGGCAAACCAGAGGGACTTATCCCATTGTTGCAGGCCCCACAAATAAAATTTACAGCAACCCAAACAGTGGACAATTTATTCAAAAGTTTAATAATACCCTTACTACTTCGTTGCTTTCTACTTCTATTGGCAGAAGCTCAAATAATGTAGATATTTCAATCTCCGCTTTTTTGGTTAATCAGTGCGACCAAATATATATTTCCGGTTGGGGTGGAACCGTTAATTCACAATATAGCCAAGCAACATCAAGTACTACAGCCGGATTACCTACCACTCCCGGAGCGCATCAAACAAGTACCAACGGAAGTGATTTCTATTTGATGGTTTTAGGGCAAGATTGTGATACGCTGCTCTACGGAACTTTTTTCGGAAGCACAAATGGAGCCGAACATGTAGATGGCGGAACCAGTAGATTTGATAAAAAAGGAATTGTTTACCAAGCCGTTTGCGGTGGTTGCGGAACATCTAACTTAACTGGTTCTACCGGTTCCTATGCTGTTAGCAAAGGAAGCAGTAATTGTAATTTATATGCCATTAAATTTGATTTATCTCAGCTAACCGCAGATATTGGTTTTACTGCATCTCCCTATTATTGTTCACCATCTACTATTACATTTACCAATACTTCAAATGGAGGAACTAATTACTTTTGGAACTTTGGTGATGGTAATACTTCTACCTTATTTCAGCCCACACATACTTATACCAATCCGGGAACTTATCAAGTATCACTTATCGTTAGTGACTCTCTTTCATGTGTTAAAACTGATACTGCTTATATGAGTATTCATGTTGTTGCACCCCCTGTTGCAGGAGCAAATCCTGTAAATGCAATTTGTCCGGGAGACTCTGTACAATTAAATGCTTCAGGCGGCACTACATACCAATGGATACCATCTACCGGGTTAAGCAATCCAAATATTCCAAACCCAAAAGCATCTCCCGCTGCATCTACTACCTATCAAGTTATTGTAACCGATAGCTGTGGTGCAGATACGGCACAACTAAACGTTGTGGTACATACCGATGGGACATCTGTTAGTTCAGACACAACTATTTGTAGAGGTCAATCCGTTACGTTAAGTGCTTCCGGTGGAGTTTCATACAGTTGGGCTCCTTCTACATATTTAAACAATCCTAACATTTCAAATCCACAAAGCACTCCTTTTAATAGCATAACTTATGTTGTTAGTATTACTGATGCCAATGGATGTACATGGGTTAAAAACATTAAAATAACCGTTGACACACTTTTGCCTATTCCAATTGTTTCAAACGATACTACAATTTGCCCATTAACATCAACTCAATTAACTGTTAGTGGAGGAAATATTTATCAATGGTCACCTGCCGGCTCACTGGACAATCCTTTTTCTGCTACACCTATTGCATCACCAACTTCAACTACAACTTATGTTGTAGGTGCTACTAACGGATGTGGAACAAGATATGATAGCGTTGTTGTTACAGTAAGAAATATGAACATCTCTGTTCCTGATACCTTATGGGTGTGTAAAAATATTCCTTTTGAAATGTATGCCAGCGCAAATGCAGTAAGAAGTTATTTATGGTCTCCTTCAAGTTATTTAGATGATGCTACCATTTCAAACCCAACAGCAACAATAGACAAAAATGTAAACTTTAATGTGCAAATTACAGATTCATTTGGTTGTGTATGGAATGCAACTGTTGTTGCAAAGTTGTATCCTCCATTGTTTGTTGATGTTGGTCCTGATCAAATTATTGATTATGGTTCTAATATTCAGCTTTTTGCAACAAGCAATACCGACTCTATTCTTTGGACACCCGGAAGTTTTTTAAGCTGTGTAAGATGTATTAATCCAAAGGCAAACCCGAAAGAAACTACCACCTATTATGTTGGCGTTTTTGATAAAAACGGTTGCTATGCTTATGACACTATTACCATTTACATTAATACAGACTTATACGTTCCAAATACGTTTACTCCTGATGAAGATGGGAAAAACGAATTTTTTGCGCCAGTAAGCGAAGAGGTTGGTGAGTTTGAAATGTGGATATTCAACCGGTGGGGAGAAGAAATTTTTTATACTGATAATATAACTATTGGCTGGGACGGAAGATACAAAGGTAATATGGCAAAAACAGATACCTACGTTTGGAAAATTAGATATACAGACTTAATTGGCAAAGAGTTTTTCAGGTATGGTCATGTAAACTTGTTAAAGTAATTTGTCGGCTATTATTCGGTCATTAGCTAGTCTGGGAACTTTATTTTGGCCACCTAATTTACCTATACTTTTCATATAACTCTGAAAAGCATTCTTTGAAAGAGGTTTTATTTTAAGCGGTTGCAATATATTTCCGGTAATTAAATCTTTATAATAAGTGTTTTTTAGTTGGAGTTGCTCATCAAGGTAAAGTGCAATTTTTTCCAATTCATTTGGTTGTTCCGAAAACTCAATAAACCATTCATGATATGGTAATTCTTCTCCTTCTGGGTTTACTTGTGGTGCTACATGAAATTCTTTCACTTTCAATCCAAATTTTTCTGTAGCTAATTTCATTACGGCATCTACTTCCTCTGCTATCACATGTTCGCCAAAGGCCGATGTAAAATGTTTTATTCTGCCGGTTACAACTATTCTATATGGTTTTTTTGAGACAAATTTTACAGTATCTCCAATGTTATAACCCCAAAGCCCGGCATTTGTATTTAGTATTATAACATAGTTGGTATTCAGCTCAACATCTTTTAAAGAAATTCGGGTTGGGTTTTCATCAAAGAATTCATTAGCCGGAATAAATTCATAAAAAATTCCCCCATCAGGAATTAACATTAGTCCCTCTTGTTTTTGAGAGTCTTGATAAGCAATAAAACCTTCCGATGCAGGATATACTTCAATTGAATCTACTTTTTTTCCAATAGTTTCTTCAAATTTTTTTCTGTAAGGCTCAAAGTTTACCCCTCCGTAAATAAAAAGAGAAAAATGTGGGAAAATTTCTTGGATAGTCTTTTTATCTGCCTTTTCCAATAAAACATCAAAATACATTTGAACCCAAGGAGGAATTCCGCTTATTAATGTCATTTTCTTAGAGAGAGTTTCATCTGCAATTGCATTTACTTTTTCTTCCCAATCTTCAATACAGTTTACTTCATAAGAAGGCATTCTATTTTTTTGCAAATATCCCGGAACATGATGCGCAACTATTCCTGATAAGCGTCCTAAAGGAATTTTGCCTGAATTATCTAATTCAGGAGAACCTTGTAAAAAAATCATCTTTCCATCCACAAAATCAGATTTTCCTGTTTCTGCCATGTAAGATAAAATAGCATTTCTAGCACCCGAGATATGATAACCAATCGATTCTTTAGATATGGGAATATATTTCACACCTGAAGTAGTTCCTGATGTTTTACAGAAATAAATGGGTAAACCGGGCCACAGAATATTTTCTTTCCCTTTTTTTATTTCTTCAACATAGTCTTTGAGTCCTTCGTAATCTCTTATTGGTACTTGCTTTTTAAAATCTTCATACGATGTTATTCCCGGAAAATTATGGTCTTTACCAAACTGAGTTAGCTTTGCTGAAGAAACTAAACTTTGAAAAACTTTTTGTTGTTCTTCTATAGCGTTAAGCGATGCTTTTTGAATTCGCTTATAAACGATTTTTGCAAAAATTTTTCCTATAAAAGATTTGAAAGACATCAGCTTAACTTAAATAAGTTATTGGCATTTTTTGTAGTTATTTCAGCTATTTTAGCCAAAGGCAAATCGTAAATTTCCGAAAGCTTTTTAGCAACCAGATTTACATAAGCGCTTTCATTCCTTTGCCCTCTGTGAGGAGCAGGCGTTAAATACGGAGAGTCGGTTTCTAAAATTAAATGCTCTACATCTATTTGTTCAATTATTTTGTCTACTCCTGAGTTTTTAAAAGTAACGACACCGCCTATTCCAAGTTTAAATCCTCCATAAGAAAGAATATGGTCGGCATGTTCTTTAGTTCCGGTAAAACAATGAAAAACTCCTGTTAAATTATTGTCATTTAACTTATCTATTACCTCAAAAGTCTCATCAAAAGAATCTCTTACATGAATTACAATTGGAAGTTGAAATTCTTTAGCCCACTCTATTTGCTGGGCTAATGCTTCTTTTTGTTGATTAATAAATGTTTTATCCCAGTATAAATCAGTTCCTATTTCTCCAACAGCCACCCAATTCATCACTTTATTCTTTAGATTAGCATAAACTAAGTCTAACTCCTTTTCAAAGTTATCACCTACTGAACAAGGATGTAATCCTGTCATCGGAAAACAGTTTTCAGGAAAAGTTTCACAAAGCTTTTTGATAGCAGGATATGATTTACTTTCAATGGCCGGAAGCAGCATCTTGGTTACATTTTGGTCAATTGCCCTTTGAATAACCTCTTGCCAATCATTTTCAAACTGTTCTAAAAAAAGATGCGTATGTGTATCTATTAAATTCAAGATATCTTCTTTCTAAGGTGCGAAATTACAAAATACCTTTACTTTTGTGTGATTGAAGGTAAAGATTAAAATATTAATTATTCGATTTAGTTCTATCGGAGATATTGTTTTAACAACTCCTATTGTTAGGTGTTTAAAAAACAAAGAAGATGCTGAAGTAGAAATCCACTACTTAACCAAAAAACAATATGAGTCTATTTTATCTTCAAACCCATATATTTCTAAGGTTGATACTATTGAGAAAAGTACAGCCGAAGTAATAGAAGAATTGAAAAAAGAACAATACGATTACATTGTAGATTTACATAAAAACATACGTTCTTCTCAAGTAAAAAGGAAATTAAAGCTAGTAGATTTTACTTATAATAAAAGAAACGTAGAAAAATGGTTGTTGGTGAATTTTGGCATAAACAAACTTCCTGATAATCATATTGTAGATAGGTATTTTGAAGCTATTCAGCCACTTGATGTTACAAATGACAATAAAGGCTTAGACTTTTTTATTCCCAAAGAAGACGAATTAGAACTTTCTCAGTTTGGAGTAAATGAAAAATACATTGCCATTACCGTTGGAGCAAAACAAACCGGAAAAAAGATTTCTCCAAAACAATGGATTGAAATTTTAGAAAAAATTGAAATGAAAGCTGTTTTATTGGGTGGAAATGAAGATAGTGAGGCAGCAAAACAAATAGAAGAAAAGTTGGGAAGTAGAGTTATAAATTTATGTGGTAAATTAAATTTAAACCAGTCAGCTTCTGTTATTCAGCAAAGTGAATTAGTTATTTGTCATGATACAGGTTTAATGCATATCGCTTCAGCATTTAAGAAAAAAATAATTTCTGTTTGGTGTTGTACTCGCCCTGTTTTAGGGATGTATCCTTATCAGCCACACCCTGATTCGGTAATGATTTTACCTGAAGATGTAAAACCTCAACCTTGTAGTAAATTGGGCGATAAGTGTAAGAATAACCCAAGTTGTTCGGAAAGAATTTCAACCCAAGAAGTGGTGAATTCTGTAAACCGACTTTTAAGTAAATAAAGCTTTTAGTTCAGTAGCATCGTTAGCTTTCATTTTACCCGCTAAAACTAAACTCAGTTGCCTTCTTCTTAGCGCTCCATCATAACGTTGCTTCTCTTCTTCAGTTTCGGGAACTAGCTCCGGAACCTCAATAGGATTGCCTCTTTGGTCAACGGCTACAAAAGTATAAATTGCACTATTTGATTGTTTTCTTTTTCCATTTGTTTCAATAAAAACATCTACAAAAATCTCCATTGAAGAAGTAAATGCTCTGGAAACTCTTGCTTCTAATATCACTAAATCTCCTAAGCGAATAGGATCTCCAAAATGCACATTGTTCACGGAAGCAGTAACACAAATTCTATTGGAATGACGATGGGCGCATATTGCTGCGGCAATATCTATCCAATGGAGTAACTTACCTCCCATTAGATTGTCTAACATGTTAGTATCATTTGGAAGAACTAACTCTGTTTTAATGGTAAATGAGTCTTTCGGTGTTTTTGCTTTCATAGATTAATTGATTTCTTTCTCTTCAAATTTAATTCCGAAACTTTCTAGCTCGCTTAAAATTGGTAAATAAATTTCCGGTGTAATTGGCAAATGAACTCCAGGTGTTTTTATTTCTCCTCTATGAACCATTTTTAAGGCTATGCCTAATGGTAAGCCAACTGTTTTTGCCATTGCGGTGTAAGGTCTTTCTTCGCCTATGCAAACCATAGAAGAATGTCTTTCTTTTCGCTCTCCATCTTTTTCGTAAACAAACTTGTGCCACATTACAATCATATCTTTGTCCCTTTGTTCCAGCTTCCACTTCTTTTCTAAAATATGTTGTAAAACTTGAGCAGGAGTAGCCTCTTTTAAACCTATTTTTGTTTTCTCAAATAAGCCAAGCCATTCTAATTTTTCCCATAAATCCACATCATCTTGGTCAATTTTTAAATACTGTCTTAACTTTATTTCTACAGAATCATTAGGGTTGTAAGCCAAAAAGGTATTAATAAATTCACGATGAGTCATTTCTTCTGTATTGGGCAAAATATAAGTATCATCTGTTACCCCAAGTTGAACAAATAAGTTCCAGGCTTTACAAAATCCCGGTCGTCTTAACGTTCCCCTAAACATTGTTTTAACATTATCTAGCCCATATACTGAACGGTATTTTAATGAATCTCTGTTTGCATAGCCCTCAAATTTTCCATATCCATCAATAGAAATAATTTCGGTTCGTCTGAATAGTTTGTGGTAAGGAATAAACTTATACTGTCCCTCCTGAATAAACTTTACCGCACCTCCTTGTCCGGCTATAATTACGTTTCTTGGGTTCCATGTAAATTTATAATTCCATGGATTGTTATCTGATTCCGGAGCTACTAAACCTCCCGTAAAGCTTTCAAAATCCCTCATTACTCCGCCTTCTTCTTTGATGTCGTGAATAACTTTCATAGCAGACATGTGGTCAATTCCCGGGTCAACTCCCATTTCATTTAAAAAGATTACTCCTGAGGATTTTGCATCATCAGAAAGCTCTCTCATTTCATCAGAAATATATGAGGCAGTGAGTAAGTGTTTGCAGTGCTTTAAACATGCTTTTGCAACCGGAACATGCATGTGTGCAGGAAGCATTGAAATAACATAGTCAGCTTCTCTCACGAAAAGTTCCATTTGAAATTCATTCGTTGCATCAAATTGTTCTGCTGAAGCTACATCTTCATAGTAATCAATTGCTTTTTCGGCAGACTTTAAGTCCTGGTCAACAACTTTAACTTTCCAGCCTTCGTTTTCAGCATTATCACATAAATATTTGATTAATGATACAGAAGAGCGACCAGCTCCAATTACTAAAACGTTTTTCATAAATTAAATATAAAGCTCAAAACTAAAAAATTGAAAGGGCTTTACATCATTATTTTTTAATTACTTTAAAAAAGTGCTCTTTGTTTTCTGCAATAACTTTAATAAAGTAAAGACCATCATTAAAGCTTGAAATGTCTAAACTATGTATTTGAGTTCTATTGCTTTTAGTTTGAGTTTTCTCAAGCAGTTTACCTGTTAGGTCGTATAAATAGATTTCTATGTTGTCATCGTTTTCAAGATTAACATCAATATTAATTTTTCCTGAAGTAGGGTTTGGATATAGATAAACTTCTGAGGTTTTGGAAATACTATTTACTGATAACGTATTACCTATATTAAATTGGTGAATAATCTGAGTTCCAAAATCTGAAGAAAACACTTTGAAATCTCCACCGGTTACTTTTGAGAGCCTGAGAAAACCACTTCCGTCATTGTTTGCAAAAAAGGAAAGTCCGTCTTTATCGGTATCGGTAAGTCTTAGCTCGTAACAATCATCCGGTAGTTGAAGCGTATCTCTGTAAAAAGTATTTGCGGCAAGAGAACTCCAGTCTTTACTATAAACAACTATTCCGCTTGAGTTAGTAATAGTTACTTTATTTTCCCAATAAGCAAGGTTTGGCCTATAAAATACTATTAAATTATTCATATAAACCGGAGGCAAATCAAAGGATGAATGCATCTCATCATTCCAGATATTTTGATCAGCAACACCATTTGGCTGGCTAAGCTTTACTTCAAATTTCGTGTTTTGAGCAGGGCCGGAAATAATGCCTAAACCAGGTAAATAAACTGTATCTACCTCTAAAAATTTTAGGTTTCCGGTCCAGCTATAATTTGATAGTGTATTTCCTGAAACACCATAAGCTATATTTAATGATTTAAGGGTGTCTGAACCATAATTCTTAATTACAATAATGGGTTGTCCGCAAATAGGGTTATATCTGTTATATCTTTCATCGTTGTTTGGTGTAATTATTTCTTCTACACCTGCATCATTTACAAAGTTTGGTAAATTATAAGTGAATAATTGTGCTTCTATTATATAATTGGGATGAAAACTTGCACCTCCTGAATAAGTGTATGGGTCAAAGTCTAACTTAATACTATCTAATCCAGTGGATAAATAAGGTGTTAAATCATGGTCAAAAGCAAGTGTTCTATCTCCCGGACACCATGCAGATCGGTCGTAAAGCCAAGTTCCTGTTTGTGGATAAACCGCATTCATTCCGCAGTCATATCTAAATACTAATTGCGAGTGAGTTTGAGTGCCATTAACTTTGACATAATAATTTTTCGGACAAAATTCAGCACAGTTTTGAGCCCCACCAAAGCTATGCCCTGAAGGTACTACTCTAAACATTGCCTGAGAAGGAGGGATAGTAAAATTAAGCTTTTTATATTTTAAAATACTATTGATTGGGTTAGAAGTATTACCATAATGAAACCCACCCATTCCGCTAGAATAAACATTTTGCACATCAATTACATCTCTTGGTGGAGTTCCTTCTATAAAATCAAAGTCTAACGTAATGGTAAAGCCATCTTGCCAGCCTCCATAAAATGCCCTTATTTGAACTGAGTCATGAAGTAAAGGCTCATAGTCTGTTACATCAAAATACCATGTCCAATACCAGCCATTGTTTTTATTTCCGGAGTAAAACATCATAACTAAGACTAACTAAAAAACAATTATTTTTCAAAAATAATCGTAAAAGTTTATATATGTCAAATAACAAGTAGAATCAGAGGTAATGAAAGTTGAATCGATAACTTTACCTAAAGTATCATAGGTATAATTATAAAAATTTGTTTCCCATACCCAAAGTGAATCAGTTGGTATTAAAGGATTATTGGTATCGCCATAAATCATGATTTTGCTTTGCACACAAATAGATGAGTCTGTGAGTTTTGTAGTAGCATTAAAAAATCTACAGTAGGTTGTGTCAAGTGTAAAAAGGACGGAGTCTTTATTTACAGCGTTTACAGTAAATGAAGGAGCTTGTTTTAAGGTAGAATCCGTTTCTCCATTTCTGTGAAGTATTTCAATTTTCGTAGTATAATCCCATCCACTACATCCCGTAGAAGGGCAGCCTAACTTATATCTTAGCTGGATTTTTCTGTAAGAAAGACTATCGGAAGGAAAAACAACCCAATTGTCTTTTGTGCCATACCAATTCCAATGCTCTTCATTGTGAGACCTGAAAGTAGTTATGTATCCAACACCAGCATAAACATCGATTTGAAAAATAAGTAGTAAAGAAAAAACAAATAATATATACCTCATGACTGACAATTAAGCCACTAAAGTACAACTATGGTTTTCGGGAATGGAAGAATTAAAAACGCATTATTACAATGCTATTTACTCCATTTTAAAGTCTTCTAAAAACTTAGTGTTGTAATTCCCTTTTCTGAAGTTTTTATCTTTCATCAATTTTTGATGAAAAGGAATTGTAGTTTTAATTCCCTCTATGATGTATTCATCTAAAGCTCTTTCCATTTTGGTAATGGCTTCCTCTCTGGTTTGAGCAACGGTGATAAGCTTACCAATCATAGAATCGTAGTTTGGCGGAATAGTATAGCCTGAATAAACGTGAGTATCTATTCGAATACCATGACCTCCGGGTGAGTGATATGAAGTGATTTTTCCAGGACTAGGAGCAAAATTTCTGTAAGGGTCTTCTGCGTTAATTCTACACTGAATGGAGTGCATATTTGGGGTATAGTTTTTTCCGGATATTTTTTCTCCGGCAGCAATTTTAATTTGCTCTTTTACCAAATCATAATCAATTACTTCTTCAGTAATGGTATGCTCAACCTGAATACGAGTATTCATCTCCATAAAGTAGAAGTTTCTATGTTTATCTACTAAAAACTCAATAGTACCTACTCCTTCATATTTTATTGCCATGGCGCCTTTAATGGCTGCTTCTCCCATTTCTTTACGAAGTTTGTCTGTCATAAAAGGAGATGGTGTTTCCTCTACTAATTTTTGATGACGCCTTTGAATAGAGCAATCTCTTTCTGAAAGATGGCAAGCTTTTTTTCCGTCTCCGGCAATCTGAATTTCAATGTGTCTTGGCTCTTCAATAAACTTTTCCATGTACATTCCGTCATTGCCAAAAGCCGCCTTTGCTTCTTTACGAGCACTTTCCCATGCCTCTTCCAATTCTTCCTCTTTCCAAAGAACTCTCATTCCTTTACCGCCACCACCGGCAGTTGCTTTCATCATTACAGGATAGCCTATTTTGATAGCTACTTTTTTTGCATCGGCTAAATCCTTTAATAGACCCGGAGAACCAGGAACGCAAGGAACTCCAGCTTTTAACATGGTAGCTTTGGCAGATGCTTTATCTCCCATGGCATTAATCATCTTTGGAGAAGCACCAATAAACTTAATGCCATTTTCTTGGCATATTTTTGAAAATTTAGCGTTTTCAGATAAAAAACCGTAACCAGGATGAATGGCATCGGCATTTGTGATTTCAGCCGCTGCAATTATTCTGGGCATGTTTAAATAAGACTCCGAACTTTGAGGCGGACCTATACAAACAGCTTCATCCGCAAAGCGAACATGTAAACTATCTTTATCTGCTGTAGAGTAAACTGCTACAGTTTTTATTCCCATCTCTTTGCAAGAGCGTATAATTCTAAGAGCTATTTCACCTCTGTTGGCAATAAGAATTTTCTTAAACATA
>CALALS010000048.1 GCA_937925525.1 uncultured Flavobacteriales bacterium
CACCTGACACTCACTTTTGGCACCATGCAAGAAATGTAGAGTTAAAAGGAAAACACAAGTATGGAGTTAACTTTGCCAGCGTACTTTGTATTTGGGATAAACTCTTTGGGTTTTATCATCTACCTGAAAAAGCTAAACCAGAATTAGGCATCCATAAAAGCGATGTTCCAAAAGGGTTTATCCAACAACAGGTTTATCCGTTTAAGAAAGTATTTAGAAAAAGAAACTAAACAATTACCCTTTCTACCAAATTTTCTCCAAAAGAATAAGGTAAATAAGCCAAAGATGGAATTTCCTTGGTGATGATAAGATTTGCCTTTTTTCCAATGGTAATACTTCCCACCTCATCTTGCAACTCCAAAGCATAAGCAGCATTTATGGTAGAAGCATTAATCACTTCTTCGGGTGTCATATTTAAGTGAATACAAGCCAATGAGTTTACAAAATTCATATTGCCCGAAGGCGTAGAACCGGGATTATAATCTGTTGCTAAAGCGACAGCCACATTACTATCAATTAGTTTACGTGCAGGAGAATAAGGGATTTTTATAAAGAAAGAACAAGAAGGAAGCAAAGTTGCAATGGTATTAGATTTACTTAATACCTCAACGTCATGATTATTTACCACTTCTAAATGGTCAACACTAAGCGCATTTTGTTCCACCGCCATTTCAATTCCGCCAATACTGTTGAACTGATTCACATGAATTTTTGACTTTAAGCCATGCGTAGCTCCCGCATCAAGAATTTGCTTCGTTTCCTCAACCGAAAAATAGTTGCTCTCACAAAAAACATCTATATAATCGGCTAGTTTTTCACTTGAAATTACGGGTAACATTTCATTGATTATCAAATCAATATACCCTTTTCTGTTTTCTTTGAATTCTTTTGGAAAAGCATGCGCTCCTAAAAAAGTCGATTTGATAGGAATGGGAGAATTTTCCTTTAATCGTTTGATTACCCTAAGCATTTTTAACTCCGCATCAACACTTAAACCATACCCGCTTTTAATTTCAATAGCACCGGTTCCCATGCTAATAACTTGTTGCAACCTTTTATAAGTAGATTGATATAATTCATCCTCACTCATTCCGGCAAGCTTATTAGCTGAGTTTAAAATACCTCCTCCCTTGGCGGCTATTTCCTCATACGTTAATCCTTTTATTCTATCTACAAATTCTTCTTCTCGAGTAGCAGCAAAAACCAAATGAGTGTGAGAATCTACCCATGCAGGTAATACATATTTACCGGAAGCATCAATAATTTCTAGGTCAGTCCAATCAGATATTCCGCCCCAGTCTTCCATTAAACCATAGCCAACAATCACCCCATCTTCTGCTGCCAACCAGGCATTTTCTAATACAGGTAATTCAGCAAGAGCTTTCCCTCTCAACAAATCAGGAGTTTCTTCCCTCACCTGAACCAGACCTTTTATATTTTTGATAAGTAACTTTTTCATATTCCTCTCATCCTTCGACTCCGCTCAGGATGACATTATTCTTAATTCTTCATTTTGAATTTTTAATTGTAGAATGTGTATGCTCCAATACTCTAAAAGCTTTTTCAGTAGTTGAAGATTCAGCATAAGTTCTAAGCACAGGCTCCGTTCCCGAAGGACGAATCATCACCCACTCTTCATTATCAAAATAAAACTTAAAGCCATCGGTAGTTTCTATATTCCTTACCGCATACTCTCCAAACGCTTTATAGCTTCCTGCTTCACAGTTTTTCATAATGCTTTGCTTCAACGCCTCATCAATGTGTAAGTCTATACGTTCAAACTTAAACTCACCTACTATATCATACACGCCTTGAATTAATTCTTCTAAGGTTTTACCCGACTTAGCCATGTATTCCCAAATCGTCAAGCCCATCCAAATACCATCACGCTCAGGAATATGCCCTTTAATGGCAATACCACCTGACTCTTCTCCACCCAACAATACATCTTCTTCAAGCATAATGCCTGCTATGTGCTTAAATCCAATTTTGGTAACTTCATAATCTAACCCAAAGTGTTCGCAAAGCTTTTTAGCTTTAGGACTAACCGAAAAAGCAATAACTACCTTTCCGTTAAATTTCTTCTCTTCTACTAAATACTTTATGAGTAATAGAATGATATGATGAGAGTCCACAAAATTCCCTGAACTATCATACAATCCTATTCTATCCGCATCACCATCTGTGGCAAGACCACAATTAATCTCTCCGTCAGAAAGTTTTATCATATCAGAAAACTCCTGTAAGTTTCTGTGGATGGGCTCAGGCGCTATTCCTTCAAAACCCGGGTTTTCATCGCAATGCAAAAAGGTAATATCCGGAAACAATTTACGCATAACCGATTGTCCTGCTCCGTACATGGCATCGTAAGCCAATTGCATCCCTGAGTTTTTAATAGCATCTAAATCAAAATTTTCTTTTACATGATTGATGTATAACTCTTCTAAATCTGTATAAATTAATTCTTTGCCTTCATGTGATGATAAATCTATACTTGATAAGTCAACCGGATTTGAATCTGGAATTAAATCTTCTACTGCTTGAATGTCTTTAGGCAACAGCGGTCCGCCAAAACTTCCTTTTAGCTTAAAGCCGTTATAAGACGGTGGATTGTGTGAAGCGGTAATTACAACGCCCAAAGAAGCATTGTTTTTTAGCGTACCTAAAGAAACCATGGGAGTAGTTACAAAACCTTTAGCTAAAAACACTTTTACACCTTGGGAGATAAGAATTTTAGCAGTAGTCTCTGCAAATAGCTCTCCGGCAAAGCGGCAATCATGCCCGATAACAACCGAAGGATTATCAAAATTTTGCTTTAGCCAGCTAGCTGTAGCATAAGAAACTCTGGCTACATTTTCTACGGTATAATCTTCAGCTATAATGGCTCTCCAGCCGTCTGTTCCAAACTTAATCTTTGTCATGTTTTAAATTTTCAGGGTAAAGTTAGGTTTTTGTTTAAAACTAAAAATGTAAATATTTTAGTATTTACTAAAAAGCAGCTTACCTTAGCTTTTTGTTTCTGGTAATTAATTAAAAAAATAAAATGATTCTACTACCATTAAGATTTAGGATGCTTGTTCTAGTGTCAATAGCACTAATTATTTGGATATCTTATTTGATTTATAAAGATTCTAAACCAATGACTGAGTATAGTAATATTAGTGGAACAATTACATATATTGCTGAGACCTATCAAGACTTACCTAATCGACATATTGGTAAATACAGATATATTACAATAGACAGTTATCCTTCAGTTATTGAGTTATTTATCGGCAAGGACAAAGGAGACTTCAAGCCTAAATACGAAAAAGTTGATAGCCTTAAATTAGAAGACTTAATAACAATTTATGGAGACAACCTCACTGAAAATCAATATGTAAATCGAAGAATATTCTTTATAACAAAGAATGACCAACTTTATTTTGAAAAAGGAGGAACTAACCCTTTCTTGAGTATTGGTATGATTTTACTGTCAATATCTATTTCTGTTTTTGGCTATATTTTACTAAAAAAGAATAAAATTAAATATTAAGAACTCCCACTAACATCATCTTTATTTTATAGCGCAGTTGGTAGTAATTTGAAACAATAAATAAATTAAGAAAATCCGACAAAGCTTTGACTACTTAGCTAAACAAAAATATTTACTTTTAAATCGCCCTACCAAAACATAGATTGGGCGTTACCTCAATTACCAATTGAGGTTTTCTTGCAAACATTCGCTTAAAAAACTTACTTATAAATCCCCTTTTGGTTTAACGAGTCTCTATACTGTCGGGCATAGACCAAATGCTCATCATAAGTAGCGGCAAAATGATGGTAACCACTTAAATCAGCTTTGGCACACATAAACAGATAATTGTTTCGTTCGTAATTCAATACGGCATCAATACAATGAATAGAAGGCAATAAAATAGGACCCGGAGGCAAACCTGTGTTCTTATAAGTATTGTAAGGAGAATCAATTTCTTTATGAGAATTTAATACTCTCCTGATAGAGAAGTTTCCAAGTGCAAAAATTAAAGTAGGGTCACTTTGCAAAGGCATTCCCTTTTTTAGTCTGTTAATATACAAACCTGCAATGGTTGGCCACTCCTCTCTCCTTCTGGATTGTTCGCTCTGAACAATACTAGCCAATATAGTAACATCAGATTGTGATAATCCTAATTTTTCAGCTTTTGCCACCCGCTTTTCGTTCCAAAAGGTTTTATACTCTTTTGCCATTCGTTCAACAAACTGCTCAGCACTGGTGTTCCAGTAAAACTCATACGTATTGGGTAAAAACATGGTAATAAACTTCTCTCGGCTAAACCCATATTCATTGGCAAGATCTCTGCTATCAAGCATTTCGTAAAGTTCATCTTCGGTAGCTTCAATGTATTCAGCCACCTTTTTAGCTAGTTGGTCTTTAGTACGTACGGTATTAAAAGTAACTTTTACAGGTTGTTGCTCACCCGAACGAAGTAAGTCAATCAACTCATCATTATTCATGTTTGCCTTTAACAAATACCTACCCGGATGAACATGATTTTTGTAGTTTTTTTGTTCCAGCATCCACTCAAACGTATTTTTATTAATGATATAGCCTTTATCATACAATGAGTCGATTACTTGATTATAGGTAGAACCTGTATAAATATAAAAGTAAGCCGTAGAACGTCCGCCCAAGTTTAGGTTAGAGCTTTTTACCACATATTTATAGGCAAACCATCCACCAAGCCCTGTAAGCACTACCAAGCCAATAAGTATGAGTAAAATAGTTCGTATTATTACTCGTTTTCCTCTGTTATTTTTCTTAGCCATTAATCAAATATCAACTGAAGCATTATCTCATCATTCCAGCCTTCAGAAGTTCTGTTCCATTTTTCTTTCACCCCACATTCTTTAAACCCTGAAGTCTTAAATAACTGCAAACTTTTTTCATTATTGCTTTCTACATTAGCATACACCTGATGAATCAAAAGCCCGGATTTAGCATAGGCATTAGTTATCTCCAACGCTTCCTTTGCATAACCTTTCCCTCTCTCATCGCTTAATATCAATATTCCAATTCCTGCTCGTTTGTGAAGAGGCTCAAAGTCGAAAAAGTCAACACAACCAACCGGCTTATTATCTTCATTTTTACAAATCACTAAACGAAGCTGCTTATCAGAATAGATATCTCCTATATTGTCCATATATTGTTGGAGCGTATCTTTTGAAAAAGGCTGATGGGTATTGGTCACTCCCCAAACCGTAACATCATTTTCGCATTGATATAAAAACTCAAGGTCGCTAGGTTCCAAAGCACGTAAGTATATGTTTTCCCCTTTAAGCATTTACAAGTTTTATGGTGTTAATGTAATCAACGATATCTTGCTTGGTATAGGTTTTAAATTTAAACGTGCCATCCGTAATCTTATCGGCCAAGTTTTTATGATACCTGTTTTTCACTAAGCCTTTCGCCTCAAGTTTTGGAATTAACTCAAACACAAAAGACACATCAGATACATCAATTTGGTATTGTTGTTTAAAAAAGTCTTTAATGGGCTCAAGGCAGGAAACTTCCCAGCCATTCACTCCTTTATAGCTATTAATAATTTCTTTAAGAGAGCTTTTAATACTAGCTACATCATTGTTTAGTATAATTTCAAAAAACAAACATTGCATCTTCCTCAAACCAATCACTCTTTCTCTTTTAGCTAATCCAATAGTATGAACTGCACCATCAAGGGTAAGATGAAACTCTTCATCATCACAAATCAATGTTAAGTGTGGCG
>CALALS010000049.1 GCA_937925525.1 uncultured Flavobacteriales bacterium
TGAAAAAGACAACTGTACATGAACGTCCCACTGAGCATGAACCAAAGTTCAAGGCTCAATAAATGCCAGCCTCTCTTTTTGAGAGGCTTTTTTTATGGAAATAATAACTATTTTCATCTCAAGGGAAACAATTAATTAAAAGCAATGAAAACCGCACTTATTTTTTTAATCTTTTTTGGAAGTTATCAGTTAGATTTAACGAAAGTAGAAACAGACCTATCTTGGAACTCATGTTTGGAAAAGGAATGGAAGAGTTCCGGAGGCTGGTTTACAGAAGATCAAATTTCGTTTAGAACTACTCAAGCTAAAGATACGCTTCATATGATTGACGTATTTATCTTTCATAAAGACGGCCGTTTTACTCATGAGTTTAGAGTGCCTCATGGACAGGGAGTTTGTGGTAATGGATTACTTTATTTAGAAGGAAGTAAGTGGAGTATGAAGGATAATATCTTAACTCTTCACATGAAAGGCGGTCATTTAGCGATGGACGAATTTGATTATAAAATTAAATACTCTATCACAAAAATGGGTAAGAATGAGTTAACACTTACTAAGCTGAAATAACTCCTGAGCCGATTAGTTCATTGCCATCATACCAAGCGGCAAACTGTCCCGGAGTAATGCTTTTCATGGGCTTTTCAAAGTAGATATAAATACCTTCTTCAAAAGCGTAAAGCCTTGCTTTTTTAAGGTCTTGGCGGTAACGAATTCTTACTAAATAGTCTTTTTGTTTACCTACTTTTAATTCCAAATCCTTTCTTATCCAGTGCGTTTCTTCTTTTTGAATGAATAAGGCTTTTCTAAATAGGCCGGGATGTTTTTCTCCTTGCCCTACATAAATTTCATTACGTTTAACGTCTGTGCCAATGATAAAAACCGGCTCTGATTTGCCGCCAATACCCAAGCCTTTGCGTTGCCCTATGGTAAAATAATGTGCACCGTCATGCTCGCCTAATTCTGTTCCTATTTCTGATGAATAGCTAAAAGGAGTGGAGAGTTGTTTTAGTAACTCATGTGTAATGTTGGTATCGTTTACTAGTTTGTAGTAATTACCATACATTGGCAGCCTGCCATCAATTTCAATTACTTTTCCTTTTTTAGGTTGTAATTGTTGTTGTAAAAAAACAGGAAGTTTTACCTTGCCAATAAAACACAAACCTTGCGAATCTTTCTTTTCGGCCGTTATTAAATCTGCTTTTTTGGCAATTTCTCTCACCTCACTTTTTTCTAAATGACCAATAGGAAACAAGGCTTTAGCCAATTGCTCCTGACTGACTTGGCATAAAAAATAACTTTGGTCTTTGTTGTTGTCTTTACCTGCCAGTAAACTATAAATACCGTTTTTTTCTTTCTTTTGGCAGTAATGACCTGTAGCTACGTAGTCTGCTTTAAGGCTTAATGCAATTTTCAAAAACACATCAAACTTTATTTCACGATTGCACAATACATCAGGGTTGGGAGTTCTGCCTGCTTCGTATTCGGCAAACATATAATCTACAATTCTTTTTTTGTATTCTTCACTTAGGTCAATCACCTGAAAAGGAATGCCTAATTTTTCGGCAACTAATAAAGCATCATTGCTATCATCAATCCAAGGGCATTCGTTATTAATCGTAACGG
>CALALS010000050.1 GCA_937925525.1 uncultured Flavobacteriales bacterium
CTTCGTGACCCGGAGTATCTAAGAAAGCAATTTTTCTACCGTCTTCCATTTCTACCGAATAGGCACCTATATGTTGGGTAATTCCTCCTGCTTCACCGGCAATTACGTTTGCATCTCTGATGTAATCTAGTAATGAAGTTTTACCATGGTCAACATGCCCCATAATGGTTACAATTGGAGGTCTTGAAACCAAGTTTTCTTCATTTTCGTCCTCTTCTTCTAAAATATCTTCTTGTTCTTTTGCAGAGATAAATTCAACAGAATAACCAAACTCTTCAGCAACCACTGATAATGTTTCTGCATCTAATCTTTGATTGATGGAAACCATCATTCCTAAAGACATACATGCTGAAATAATTTCTGTAACGGAAACGTTCATCATGCTAGCCAACTCACTTGCAGTAACAAATTCAGTAACTTTTAAAACTGACTTTTCAAGCTCGGCTTGTTCAGCTTCTTGTTGCAATTTTTCACTAACCGCAGCTCTTTTATCTCTTCTGTATTTAGAGCCTTTTGATTTTGAAGAAGCAGTAAGTCTAGCAAGGGTTTCCTTAACTTCTTTTTGGATTTCTTCTTCCGTAAGCTCTTCTTTTTGCTCTTTTCCTTTTTTGCGACCCTTGAACTTATCGCTAGGAGCAAAAGACTTAGAGTCAACTTTAACTTTGCTTAATCGTTTTCTTTTTTTCTTTTTTCCTTTGAATGAATCATCTTCTGAAGAAGCAACGGGTTTAGGTTTTTTCTCCGGTTCTTTTGGAAGCTCAATTTTTCTGAGAACTTTTGGAGCATCAAATTTTTGAATATTGATTTTTATTTCTTCCGGTTCTACTTTTTCTTCTTTGGGCTCTTCTTTTTTAACTTCTTCTTTTGCTTCTTCTTTTTTCTCAGCTTCTTTTTCTTTTGGCTCTTCTTCTTCTTTTTTAGCCTTTTTATCTTCAATCTCTATTTTCCCAACAACTTTAGGTTGAGCCTTTTCAGCTGTTTTGTCTGATTTAAGGTTTTCTAAAGGAGATTCTATGTCTTTGATGATAACAACATCTTCTTGAGACTCTTTATGTGTTTCTTTCTTACCACCTTGGTCTTTAATAGTAATTTTTTGGGCATTAACTTTTTCGCGAACCTCTGTTTTAGAGACTTCTTTAATTTTTTTATCGCTTTGAAACTCATTAAGAAGAGCTTCATACATATCCTGATCGATTTTGGCATTAGGGTCTTGTTCAACCTTATGTCCTTTCTCTTTCAGAAACTCAACAACAGTGGTTAATCCTAAATTAAATTCTTTTGCTACTTTACTTAGTCTCTTAATTTTTGACATATATGTCCTTTATTTTTTGCTTAACTTTTTTCGAATAAAATATAAAAATTATTCTTCAAACTCTTCTCTAAAAATTCGTTTTACGTCTTCAATAGTTTCTTCTTCCAAGTCAGTACGTTTTAATAAATCTTCGTTAGATAGTTCTAAAACGCTTCTGGCTGTATCACAACCAATGGCTTTTAGTTCTTCAATAATCCATGGTTCAATTTCATCGGTAAACTCATCAATGCTAACGTCATCAACTTCATTAGCAACATCTCTGAATACATCAATTTCGTATCCGGTTAATTTACCTGCAAGTTTAATGTTAAAACCGCCTTTTCCAATTGCTTTTGAAACTTCTTCCGGATCTAAGAAAACTTCTGCTCTACCTGTTTCATCGTTTATTTTAATAGATGAAATTTTTGCTGGACTTAAAGCTCTTGATATATAAAGTTGAATATTATTGGTGTAGTTAATTACATCAATGTTTTCATTTTTAAGCTCTCTAACGATACCATGAATTCTAGATCCCTTCATACCAACACATGCACCTACAGGGTCTATTCTGTCATCATAAGATTCAACTGCTACTTTTGCTCTTTCTCCCGGTTCTCTTACAATATTTTTAATGGTAATTAGTCCATCAAAAATTTCAGGAACTTCTTGCTCAAATAATTTTTCTAAGAATTTTGGTGAAGTTCTAGAAAGTATAATAATAGGCTTGCTGTTTTTCATTTCTACGGATAGAACAACTGCTCTAACAGTATCTCCTTTTTTGAAATAATCGGTTGGAATTTGTTCAGTTTTTGGAAGAATTAACTCATTATCTTCATCGTCAAGAATAAGAATTTCTTTTTTCCATACTTGATAAACTTCTCCGGCAACAATTTCGCCAACTCTGTCTCTGTATTTTTTAAAGATTTCTTCTTTTTCTAATTCCAAAACTTTTGAAATAAGGTTTTGACGTAATGATAAAACGGATCTTCTTCCGAAATCAAAAAGTTTTACCGGCTCAGAAACTTCTTCTCCAACCTCAAAGTCACTTTGAATTTTAATGGCTTCAGAGTAAGCAATTTCTTTATTAGGCTCATCTACTTCACAATCTTCAACAATATCTCTGTTTCTCCAAATTTCTAAATCTCCTTTATCAACGTTTATAATAAAGTCAAAGTTTGAATCATCTCCATACTTCTTTTTAATCATACTCCTGAAAACTGCTTCCAGGATATTCATCATTTTTGTTCTGTCAATGTTTTTAAATTCTTTAAACTCTTGAAACGAATCTAAAAGACTTACTTCTGGTTCTTTAACACGTGCCATATAGCATTATTTAAATGAAAAAATTAGTTTAATTTCTTTAATTTTTGATTGTTTAAATGTTTCTGTTTCTGTTATGGTTTCTTTCTTTTTTTTGCCTTCTATTTTTACTTTTTTTGTCCACTCTAATGTGATGTTTTCTCCATCATATTCTTTTAAAACTCCTTCATACTTTTCTCCTTCTTTGGTAAGAATACTTACGTTTCTTCCAATGTGTTTATAGTATTGTTCCTCTACTTTAAATGGCTCACCCATTCCCGGTGAAGAAACATTTAATGAGAAATCTTCTTCCTCTCTGTCTAAATGGTCTTCAATAAATCTGCTGATTTCAACACAATCAGCTATTTTAATTCCTTTTGGACCATCAACTTCCACCCATATTTCATTCTTACTTTTGATAATTACATCTACCAAAAATAAGCCTTTCTCCTCAATTATTTTAGAGCAAATTTCTCTAATAATTTTTTCAGTAATCATTTTTTAAGAGAATGAAAGAGGGGACTTTTGGTCCCCTCAGATTTCATCAATACGGTGCAAAGGTATTATATTTTTTAGAAAAATAAAACTTATTACCTTACAATTTCTATCCAGCCGGTGTATTTTGCGTTATTGATAGAAATTAAATAAAAATAGGTGTTGGCTGCTAATAGTTTTCCATTTGAGTCTTTTCCAACAAAAGTGTTGGTAGAGTTGTCATAATTTTTGGTTTTCCAGACTAATCCTCCCCATCGGCTAAATATGCTCACTTCATTTTCAGAATTCTCAATGCCTCTAATAAACCAAAAGTCATTTACGCCATCACTATTTGGAGAAAAAGCATTGACAGGCTTAATGTCAATACAGTCATCAGAGTTAATTACCCTTACATTAAGCGTGTCATATCCGGGACAAGTACTTTGCGAAATTACCTTTAAAAGATATGAAATAGAACTGTCCGGTGTGCAAGTTGGGGTTGGAGACTTATCATCACTTAAAAAAGTGGATGGAACCCATAAATAGCTATTACCACCTGTAGCATTAAATTGAGTTGAATTTCCCGAACATATTTCAATATCCGGACCTGCATCTGCAGTTCCTTCATCTACCGTTACTGTTATTATAAAAGGCTGGCTCCTGCATCCTCCGGTTTCGTTATAAACGTAAATAAGATGTGTTCCGGGAGAAAAGAACTGATGCTGAACAGAATTGCCATTTGCAAAAGGAGCAATAGTAGCGGAGTAAGGTTGATTATACCAAAGTATAGTATTAGAAGAAGTGCCACCTGATGTTACGTTCATAGTTAGTGTGTCAAAAGAACAAGCTGTATAAGTAGCTTTTCCTGATGGAGCTGGGGGAGAAGGTAAAACAGTAATAGTTACTCCTGAAGTATCTTTGCATTTATTTCCTCCGGTTATATAATAAATGGTAATGTTTGTGGGTGTTGATGTATTAAACAAAAGCGTTCCACTTGTTGAGTCAACATATCCTCCCGGAACAGAATAAAAATAACCTCCTCCTGTTGCTATGGAATCAGGTCTTATTCCTGCATCAGAAAGACAAAATGTACTTTTTGGATAAGAGAAAAATGGATTTGCAGCAGGAGAGCTAAAAAGAAACCATTCATAGGTTCTCGAACAGGCATTGGCACTATCAATCAAATCAATTTTATAAAAACCAGCGCACATACTATCAGTTAAAGTAGGTGTTCCTGAATAAGAAGCAAAAGTAAGCTGATTGGTCCATGTTACAGAATTAAAACTATGTGTCGATAAATTACCAATACTTGCAGAATTCATGCATTCTCCTACACAGCCATAAAACTCTTGATTAGGAATAATTTGCCAAATAGGGTAAAAAATATCAAAAGCTTTATAGTAGCGACATTTAAACCCTGAGTTAGAATCGGTAACATAAACCACATAATTTCCACTAAGGTTAATGCATGCATTTTTAAGCGTGTCACTTTTATTGGTGGTATAACCGGAAGAGATAATTTGGCTTCCGCTTCCATCATACCATTCGTAATTAAAAGGCCCTTGTGAAGATGTGTTTAGATTGATAATGGCACTACCGTCACAAGTTTCATTACAGTCGGCAGGGGTAGTTGTTAATACAGAGTTACCTAAACAGCAGTTTAACTTACTCATTGAATGTAAAACATTTTTCCCGATACAGGATTTGACTGGGTTTGAGCCTGTTTCTCCATCACTAAATAATTCAAATTTTATACTTAAATCTTCTTCTTGATTACATGACATCATTGACTTTGTCTTTATATCAAAACAAAAGAACCAAACATCACTTGTGTCGCCATAATCTCCTAAATTATTGGCAGGGTTTAAATCACCATTTCTTTCATAGAAAAATCCTGCTTTCGGACCTATCGGAGTGTTAACTGCTGTTGGGTAAAATGACCATTTACCTTGTTGATCAATAGTAGGAGTGCTAGTTATATTTGAAATGGAGCTTAAATCCCAGCCTGGACCTAAATCAGGTATAATGGCATGTAAACCATTGCCAAGTGATGAATTATAGCCTAAAACAGAAACGCATACATTTACTTTTTCTCCCGGAGGATAATATCCTGCAACCGGCATGGGTGTTAAACTTAAAAAAGCATGCTTTAAACATGTGCAACTATCATAAGGCTGTATTTTTAACCTAAATTTACCGGTATCAAGAACTTGAGCCCCTGAAACTTGAAGGTAATAAGGAGTTAAAGGAATTAACTCATTTACATCCATTTGTACAAACATTGAGTTTGTTAAACCTTGCTTACATTTAATGGGTTTAGGCTGCTTACAGTTATCGGTAGATTGATAGATGGTAATTTGTGGTGTTTGAATAAACGATAGTGAAGGAAAGATGCTGTCAAAAGTAATTATAACAAGATTAGAGGTGTCGTAAAACTGAAAGCATATATCTGTCTTTGGTGTGGGGAGGGGATTACATTGCTGAAAAAATGGGCTATGCTCTTCTTTGCCATAAGAAGAATTGTTAAAGGTGCCAACAAATGGCGTAGAACCCATACTAATACCACATTGAGACGGGATACTTAAACTAATTACGTTTTGAATACTGCAGGGGGTGTTTGCCCCTAATTGGGCTTGAATTCTTGAAAAAGAAAAGACAATAAAGAAAATTAACAGTAAATTTTTATTCATAACTGGTAGTAAACGAATTTTAACCTGACTAAGTTACACAAAATCAAGATATTTTTACGCCTATTACTAAAATGTCATCTACTTGTTCATGGTTACCTTGCCATCCGGATAAAGTTTCATCTAATAATTTGCGCTGAGCGTCAGGCTTTAGACTGGCAGATTGTATTAATAAGCTTCTAAATTGTTTATACATGAATTTTTTGCCTTTTTGTCCGCCAAACTGGTCAGCATATCCGTCAGAGAATAGGTATATGTAGTCTCCTGATTGTAGTTTGAGTTCATGGTTTGTAAATTTCTTTACCTCATTTCCCATAACCGAGCCAATAGGGAATCTATCTCCTTTTATTTCAATCACTTCATTGTTTCTTACCAAAAACAAAGGGTTGTAAGCGCCTGAAAACTCAATAGTATTGGTATTAAAATCTATACTTGCAAGAGACATATCCATGCCGTCTTTTGTAGATGTTTCATCTATTTGGTGTAGGGTATGACTGACACTTTTATTAAGCTCATCTAAAATAGAACTTGGTTTATCGGCTACTGAAAAGGCATAATTAAGACCATTAACGCCAACTATAGACATTAATGCACCCGGCACACCATGACCGGTACAGTCAACAGCAGCAACATAAATTTTATTATTTTTTTCTCCTACCCAATAAAAATCACCACTTACAATGTCTTTTGGCTTATATAAAATAAAGCTCTCCGGCAAAAGCTTGCTCACTTGTTCATCCGGAGGCAAAATAGCTTCCTGAATTCTTTTCGCATATTTAATACTGTCTGTTACTTGTGTATAAAGCTCATTGATTTTCATGTTTTGAATCTCAATCTCTTCTTTTTGCTGAACAACTTCTGCAGTTCTAAGTCTTACTTTTTCTTCTAATATTCTTTCATTTTCGGCTAAGTCATCACGCATTTTAAGTAAAGCAAGCCCAAGGCTGTCATTTTCACTTAATGGCTCATAGTTGGTTTGAAATTTACCCGAACCAACTGCATTAGCAAAGTCTTTTGTTTGTTTTAAAGCAGAAACTAATCTATTCATGGCAGAGGTCATATCGCCAATTTCATCATTTCTTACTTTAGTTTCTTTATCCGGGTAAACTCCTTTACTTAAGCTTAATAAAATGTGCCTTAGTTTATCAATTGGCTTAACAATAGACCTGGTGGTAGAAATGGCTATAATTAAGGTGAAAATAGGAAGGGCAATCATAAATATAATAATAAGAAGCTTTAAGAAGTTAAAGCTTTCCAGCATTTTATCATTAATCTCTCCGGAGGCATGTTTTTGCTTGTTAATTAACTCATCTAGTAGAAATAAAATCTCTTTACTTTTTTCATAAATATCGCCATCTTCTTCAAGCCTGAATTCTGCTAAAAGTTTATTAGTAGGGTCGTTATAGCTGTCAAAGCTATTAAGAGCTCCTTTTATTTCTTCATGCATTTCAAAGAGTTCATCACAATTTGTAAAAACAGTCTCAAGAGCTTCTACATCACTTTTTTCCCAGTGTTCTGAAATGGCAGTAAGCTTCTTTTTTAGGTGAGGGTATTCTTGAAAAACTAAATTATTTAGTTTCTTTTTATCGGGTGAGTCGTCTTTTGGAGTATTTACCCATGTATTAATTAATAATCTTGACCGAACAATAGTTAGTTTTAACTCTTCCAGATAAGCTACAGATGGAGAGTAAATTTCAGTAATTTCATCATTAATTTTTTTACTTTCAGAGAAGGTGTTGTAGGTAAGATAAAACACCATAATAATGAAAAAGATTAGGATACCGAATCCTAATCCAAGTTTTCTACCGATAGTAAATCTAATATTCATTAAATTGCTTTAGTCTTTTTCTTCCTGCTTCTCAAGACTATCTATTTCTTGGTATTGTTTGAAGTATAGTTCAGACTTTTCTTTGTCATTTAAACTCCAGTAAATTCCAGCCAAGCCTTTAAGTGTTTCTTTTCGTTTTGGTTCAAGTTTGTAAGCCCGAATCATATAAGGAAGGGCTTTTTTAAATAACTCATTTGTTTCGTCTATAATTTCATTTAGCGCCTCTATGGGTCTATCATAATCCATGTTGTTAATCATGTAAACAGACTTGTTGTAATAGATAAGCGCCATGTTGTAATTGGCTTTTACATGATTTGAATCGGCATCCAATACATTTTGAAATCTTAAAATAGCCTGATTCATATAATCTTGGTTCTCGTAATTCCCTGCCTCATATTTTTTCATAAAATTCTGTCCAATTACAATATTGAATTGTGTAATTTGAGATTTATAATCGCCTTGAGGGTCAATGTTCTTTTTAATATCTAAATAAATATCAAAGTTTTCAATGGACTGTTCAATAGACTTGTCGTCAATTAGCCCGGTTGAATTGGAAGGGGTAATTAGTCTTACTACATCGTTATATAGTGTGCTAGATAAGTAATTAAGTGTATTAATGGCGTCTGTTTTATGCTCATTTTTTACATCCAGTTCTAAAGAAGTATAAAGACTTTTTACACTGGCTAATCTTAGTTTGGAATTATATTGGTCTTTTTCATTTTGCTTATAAAGCTCTTTTTCAATATAACCTTTCCAAAACCATACAGTGGCATTTCCCTTATATTCATTGTCTGTAGACAAATTATCAAAGGCAGCTTTAGCCTTATCTACCTGACCTTCCTGGTAAAGCTTGAGGGCTAAATCAACTCTGTTTCCTTGCCCCATCATTATAATCGGGAAGAGAAGACTTAAAAACAATATGTTTACTATTCTAAACACTACAGAATCACAAAGTTAATTATTTTACAATAATGGCAAGCGCCTCTAAATTGGAACTTACCTTTAATTTTTTCTTTTCTATATTACTTACGTTTAATTCAAACTTTTGTTTGTTTTCTCTAATTACGAAGTTTACTCCAGTACCTTTCTGAGCAAGCCCCTCTTTTTCACTTACAATTAATGTAGAGTAACTTTTTGTTTGTTTTATTACATTATCAACGTCAGCAGATTTCTCAGGAGTCATATATATTATATGACACTTAGAGATTTCGTTAACGGAATTAATCTTTTTTATTTCAAAATCTTGATTTCCGGCTTTTTTACGTTGACTCATGGTTACCAACTCATCATAAAGGGGGGATTTCCCATATATTCCAATGATGAAATTCCCCTTGGTGTAATCACTTGGCCATTCTATGTATTTAGAGAAGTTATACATAAAAACCGCCTTAATTTTTGTGGCAGTATCATATCCTCCTTGCGGTTGAAATGCAAAGCAAATTAACAAAACACAAAAGGATGATATTTTAAAAATTCTACCCACCTAAAATTTTAAGTAAACAAAAATAAGACCAAAGATAAAATTATAGATGAATTAAACAGAAGAAAAATGTTTGTTAGCGTCTGCGTCCTTTGGTTCCTGCTTTGCCAGGTTTACCACTTTTACGACTAGCGCTTCTTGATTTTTTTGGGTTTCTTGCAAAAGCATCGCTAGTACCGCTTTTTCGTTGCTTTCTGTAACGGGATTTATTGGCCTGAAAACCTCCTGCATTTTTGGTTTTTCTAGCATATTGATTTTGTTGCTTTTTCTTTTTTGAGACAAAAAAGCTCTTTTTATGATAACGGGTTGCTTTTACGTTATTTCCTTTGTGTTTTTTTCTGGAAAAAGCATCTCGATGATCGACAACTACTCTTTTGGATGCTTTGTTGCTGGCTACTTCTCTTTTGGTATTTCCTTTATTTTTGGAAAAGCCAAATTGCCCAAAACAAGTTATAGACAATGATAATAGTATAAACGCAACAAAAAATCTCACCAATAAATCAATAATAGATTGGGAATAAAGTTAACTAGAAATACAAGAAATGAAAACTTAATGGAAAAAAAGTTGTTAATTTTATTTTTTAGCTCCCTGGATACCTACCAAATCTCTGTCAAATAAATAAAGACCGCCTTTATCGTTTCCAATTAGGTTAAGTTTGTCTAAAATGGTTCTTGCCAGCGCTTCTTCTTCTATTTGTTCGGCAACATACCATTGCATAAAATTATGTGTGATGTAGTCTTTTTCTTTTAAACAAGTATCTACAACACCATTTATTTCATTTGAAACATTTATTTCATGTTTCAGTAAATTTTCAAAAATATCTCTTAATGTTTTAAAAGAAACCGGTGGTTGTTTTAATGCAGGGATTAATGCTTTTCCACCTCTTTCATTAACATACTTTATAAGCTTTAACATGTGCATTCTTTCTTCATCGCTATGTGTATATAAAAATTCAGCAACACCATTAAATCCTTCTGTTTCTGCCCATGAAGCCATGGCTAAATAGTATTGTGATGATTCTGCTTCTAATCTAATTTGATTGTTTAATGCTTTTTCTACTTTTTTACTTACCATAATTGTATTTTATTTTGTACAAAAGTATAGCAAAAAAAAGACTTTTCAGAAAAAATGGAGAGATTTATAATCGTTTTACTTTACTAAAAGCCTAAAGCCTTTTCCGTGAACATTAATAATTTCTATGGAATCATCTTCTTTAAAATGCTTTCTTAATTTGGTTATATAAACATCCATACTTCTGGAGTTAAAATAATTATCGTCTCCCCAAACTACTTTTAAGGCATACGATCTATCTAACACATCATTTTGAGTTATACATAGTAATCTCAACAATTCATTTTCTTTTGAGGTTAGTTTTTGTTCTCCGCTTTTACTTTTTAATGTTTGTGTTGGATAATCAAAATCATAGTTCCCAATTTTAAAATGTGTTATTTCTTCTTTTTCATTTTTAAAACCGATACTTCTTTTTAATACTGCTTCAATTCTCAATAACAATTCCTCCATGCTAAAAGGTTTTGTTATGTAATCATCGGCACCCGATTTAAAGCCTTCAATTTTATCTTGATTTTGAGATTTTGCGGTTAAGAAAATGATGGGAATTTTATCATTTACCTTTCTTATGTCTTTTGTTAATGTTATACCATCTTTAATAGGCATCATTACGTCAAGCAAGCATAAATCAAAATTCTTTTTGGTAAAAAGGGTAAGCGCTTCATCTCCATTTTTGGCAAGAGAAACTTCAAAGCCTTTTGCTTTTAAGTATTCACTTAATAGTGTGCCAAGGTTGGCATCATCTTCTGCTAAAAGTAGGTGTATTTTATTACTCATTAGTTTTGGTTTTTGAAAGGGGAAGTTCAATTATAAATTTTGTTCCTTTTCCGTATTCACTTTGAACCTGGATTTTTCCGTTATGTCTGTCAACAATTGCTTTTACATAATGTAATCCTAATCCAAAGCCTTTAACATTATGAACATTACCGGTAGGAACTCTAAAAAATTTCTCAAATATTTTTTCCAAATTTTCTTTTTTAATTCCCACTCCGTTGTCTTGCACTGAAATAAGAATGAAGTTGTTTTTGTTTGCAGTTTCAATAATTATTTCAGGGTTATTTTCAGAATATTTAATGGCATTGTCAATTAAATTATAAAGCATATTAGTTACATGAACTTTGTCGGCAATTAGGTCTGATTTTTCGGCTAATAGGTTTTTAAATATTTGCCCGCTTTTATTTTGAAGCTGCAATGAAAAACTATTAACTACCATATTTATTACATCATGAATATTAAACGATTCGGTTTTAAGTTCAAATTCTTTTCTATCCCAAACAGCACTTTTCAAAACATTTTCTACCATAAACCCCAACCGCTTATTTTCTTCTTTAATCATACTTAAAAAAGTTTTTTTAGAGGCATCAGAAACTTGTGTGTCAACCAGTGCTTCGCATGCTAACGAAATAGTTGAAATAGGAGTTTTTAATTCATGCGTCATATTGCTTATGAAATCATTTTTGATTTCGGATAATTTTTTCTGTTTTAAAATGGTACTGATGGTATAAAAAAATGCACCTATAATAAGTAAGATTAAAGTTGCCGAAGTAATAATAATTGGCCAGGTTGATTTTAAAATTAAAAAGTTGCTGCTGGGAAAACAAACGTTTAAATAAAACTCTTCTCCGAATAAATCGTTTGGAAAAAGTTTAGTTTTATAAAGATTTGTTTTGGCAGGCTTTTCTTCCATATTTCCCAAAACACTTTGCCCTCCTCTACCTGAAACAGAAAATAAATACTCAGAAAAAATTTCATGTTCAAAAAGTTCTTTTTTAAGAAGCGTATCTATCATTTCAAAGTCAACCCTCTTTTCAATTTTTTCGGGTTCAGCAATAAAAATACTTTTAATAGCTTCATTAATAATTTCTGTTTTTTGAATAAATTTTGTGTGGGTTAAACTATCTAATTCTATTTTTTCTTTTTCATCTATTTCAACAACAATTTTTTTAATAACCTCTTTTGAACTTCCTATTTCTTTATCTTTTTTATCGTTGTAATACTGTTTATAAAGCTTGGTTATCTTATCTGTTGATTCTATCTTTTCAATTTTAGAAGCAACGTTCAGCAAACTTACTTGCACCTTTTGATTGAAGTCATCTTTTTTAACAGCAACAATTTCTTTTAACCAAAAAAACTGAACCGTAAGCAAACCCATTAATGCAATACAGGTGGTAGTAATAAGTAAGTATAAAATACTTTTTTTCATTTAGCTTTTTCTGATTCAAGACAAATGTAATCATATCAGTTATGCCGCTGTTATTTCTTCATTATTAATACATTTCATTTAACATTATTTAACTTTTATTAACCTAAAAAATGATGTGTTGAGAGAACAGAAAATTACTTTTGTAGTGGTAAAAAAACATTGTCTTTTTTCTGTTTTAAACTTTAAAAAGAAAAAAAGTAGAATCAAGAAATGAATTTTATACACCAAAAAACGTTCTTTTCTTAAATAAAATTTAAGACTAATTGTCTCTCTTTAGCAAGGGCAATTTATTTCCTTTTTTTATTTGTGCGATAAAGAGGCTGTTCATTCTGAATGGCCTCTTTTCATTAGTAATTCAGAAGTTATTTTGAAAATAAAAAAAGTAAAAAAGAAATTTTTTTGCACTAAAATTTTACAAGAAATCGCATTTGTTTTTTTATCTCTAAAAAAAACTTTGTTAATAAATCTGTTGATTTTCTTTACCTTATAATATGGTGCAAAAAAAAATCTGTTGTTTCTTTGGGTAAATTAATTTAAACTTTATTTAGCCATGGCAAAAAAAGCAACAACAAAAAAAGCAGCTCCTAAAAAAAAGGCAGCTCCTAAAAAGAAAGCAGCAGCAAAAAAGACTACTGCTAAAAAAACTGCTACTAAAAAGAAAGCAGCTCCTAAGAAAAAAGCAGCTCCTAAAAAAAAAGCAGCAGCTAAAAAAACTACTGCTAAAAAAGCGGCTCCTAAAAAGAAGGCAGCTCCTAAGAAAAAAGCAGCAGCTAAAAAAGCAGCTCCTAAAAAGAAAGCTACTAAAAAAGCTGCTCCTAAGAAAAAGGCAGCTCCTAAAAAGAAAGCAGCTAGCACAAAAAGAGCTACTGCAAAAAAAGCTACTAAAAAAGCAGCTCCTAAAAAGAAAGCTGCTCCTAAGAAGAAAAAATAATTCTTCTTACTTAGAAGTTTTTAAACGAGAGGCTATCAATTCTGATAGCCTTTTTTAATTCCTCACTTTTCTATTTTTAAAAAATAATTGGGTTAAGTTTGTAGCACAAATTTTTGTTCCATGCTACACATAAAAAATTATATCAACGGAAAACTGGTTGAACCACAAAGCGGAAATTATGTAGATAATGTTAATCCGTCTATCGGAAAAAAATATGGTGTAATTCCCGACTCTGATGAAGCAGATGTTCAACTTGCAATTGAGGCTGCAAAAAAAGCGTTTCCTGTTTGGTCAAAAATGAGTGACCAAAAAAGAAGTAATTACCTTTTGAAAATAGCTGACTTAATTGATAAAAAATTAGACCAACTTGCTTTAGCGGAATCACAAGATAACGGTAAACCTGTTTGGTTGGCAACACAAGTTGACATACCCAGAGCGGCAGCAAATTTTAGATTTTACGCAACGGCAATTTTGCACGACTCTACCGAAACACATTCTATGGGAGAGTTGGCGTTAAACTATACTTTACGACAACCAATTGGTGTGGCAGGTTGTATTTCTCCTTGGAATTTACCTTTATATTTATTTAGCTGGAAAATTGCTCCAGCTTTAGCGTCAGGAAATACAGTGGTGGCAAAACCATCTGAAGTTACTCCGGCAACGGCATACTTTTTATCTGAAATTTGTATTGAGGCAGGTTTACCCGAAGGCGTTTTAAATATTGTGCATGGTCTTGGCGGTAAAGTGGGTTCTGCTATTGTGTCGCACAAAGATGTACCTACTATTTCATTTACCGGAGGAACTTCTACCGGAAAAGAAATTGCAAAAATTGCCGCACCTATGTTTAAAAAATTGTCGCTAGAGTTAGGCGGAAAAAATCCGAACATCATTTTTGCCGATTGCGATTTTGAAAAAATGTTGGAGACTACTTTAAAAAGTTCGTTTGCCAATCAAGGTCAAATTTGTTTATGCGGTTCTCGAATTTTTGTGGAAAAACCTATCTATGAAAAATTTAAAATGGCTTTTGTAGAAAAAGTGAAAAAAATGAAAGTGGGTAACCCAAATGAAAAAGTAGATTTAGGTGCGGTAGTTTCCTAACCACACATGCAAAAAGTGTTATCTTATATTGAATTGGCACAACAAGAAGGCGGTACCGTTTTATGCGGAGGAAAAAGAGTTCACCCTGAAGGAGAATTTGCAGAAGGATATTATATAGAACCAACAGTAATAGAAGGATTGGCTTTTGATTGCAGAACTAACCAGGAAGAAATTTTTGGACCTGTAGTTACCATTATGCCATTTGAAACAGAAGAAGAAGTATTGACTTATGCTAACAGTACCATGTATGGTTTAGCCTCAACAGTTTGGACAAGTAATTTACAACGTGCCCACAAAATTGCAGCCGAACTACATACAGGAATAGTATGGATAAATTGTTGGTTGCTGAGAGATTTACGAACACCGTTTGGTGGTGTAAAAAGTTCGGGTGTTGGAAGAGAAGGCGGCTTTGAAGCACTTCACTTTTTTACCGAACCTAAAAATGTTTGTGTGAAGTTGTAGGGTTAGATTAGTTTCTTTCTAAACTTTTTAAGGATTTCAATATTTTTTGGCTCAGAGTTAATTATATCAATTAATTTTTCAAACTCTGAACAAAGCTCTTTTGTAAAAGATGGAATGTCCGGAAAAAACACTTTAAAACTTTGATTTAACAAAAGGTCTTCTAACTTAGAATTATTCTTTTCCCCACTAAAGTACTTTTTTACAAAAGCAGAGTCAATTTTTCCTTTAAACCCAATGTTTGGATTATCCTGAAATGACTCTAAATGAAATGTTGGGTGGTGTAAAAAGATAGATGATTTTGGGTGTTTGAAAAAATTTGCCCAGTACTTAATTTTTTGAAGCGTTGGAAACTCCTCCCATTTAAACTTATCGAGCTTGCCTTTTTGATGATATCCAAGTTGTAGATATATAACAGCACATTTTTCAGCTTGTAAATAAAAAAGTAGTGAATAGAGGGTAATAAAATAACGGATATTTGTTTCTCCAAGATTATTCTTAAAGAATTTATTTATTAGCATAGCTCCATCTTTAAGATTACAAGGAATACTATTGTGCTCATAACCATCATTTCCAAAGCTTAGATTTTCCAGCTTTTGATGAAAGATGCTTCTTCTCAATGGAAGTCCGTTGTTGTTTAAGTTTTCGTAATATGAGGGATAAAGCCAGTTGTCAAAGTAATTTGCAGACTCTTTAATTTGTTCAGTAAAATAAAGCTGTCCTTTTTCTGTTCGATTCATAACTTACTTCTTACAATAAACATCAGATTTTTCTACGGGATATTTTTTGTCTAAATCAATATTATTAAAACTTTTTTTGTCGCCCCAGTTAAATATTTTCTCAAAAAAGGGAAGTAGTTTACTGCCTTCAATCTGTTTTAAAAAATAAACCTCATGTTCCTTTTCTTTAATACCCATATCATATAATATTTGGTTATGTAAAGTTATGCCCAAATCATTAAAATATTGCTTGGCTCTAAAATATTCGCATACATTTCCGCTTTCTAATCTGCCCGCAAAATAGTAGGGCATAAACCAACCAATAATATAACAACTTATCGATATCATTTTACCTATTATATAGTATTTAAATTCATAAAATTTAGAAACCTCAATTTGGTAATGTTTCATAATTTTTAGCACCTCTTTTCGGTGGTGCCATTCGTCATCTTCAATTTCTTTAATACGCTTTTTGGCTTCCTTGTTTTTTACCGAACCGGCATGACCTTGATAAGCAAATGCAGCAGCTTTTTCGGCAGAATAAGCTTGCTTTAATAAGTCAATCAATTTTGGGTGATTGAGGGTCACAATTATGAATTTCAAATTTATGCTTTACAATAGTACATATATAATATGATATTTCTTTTGCGGAGAGTTTTTTCAAAAATCATTTTTGCTAAAAAATTGATGTTCAACAAAAACTATTTAGACCGAATATAAATTAACTTAAAAGTGGTAACAACCTACATCTAAATATGCCCATTCTTCTAAATTTGCGTTGCTTAAAAGCTTATAAAAAGCACAAATAGTCTTCTAACTTGTTGGAAATGAATAAATTTCTTTTGAGAACATCTGGATTGCTAACTACAGCACTCCTACTTATATTCACCTTTGTTGGTAATGCTAACTTAAATGCGCAAGATGCAGATGCGGGTGAAAAATTATTTAAAACAAACTGTGCATCGTGCCACCACCCTGCTAAAAATTTAATTGGGCCTGCTCTTAAAGGCTCGCAAGCTAGATGGGAAGAAAGAGCTAGTGCTGAGAAGCTTTATGAATGGGTGCGTAATTCACAAGAGTTAGTTAAGGCAGGAGAGCCTTACGCAGTTGAATTGTTTGAGGCTAATAACAAACAAGTGATGACCGCCATGCCTCAATTAAAAAATGAGGATATCGATAATATTTTTGCTTATGTTGAGTCTTATACTGACCCAATACCTGTTGCGGCAGGCGGAAATGAAGTGGCCGGAGGCGGTGAAGTAAAGTCAGAATCTACACCTATTTATATATGGGCAATTATTATTGTAGGTTTAATTATGTTAGTGTCTGTTGTTAGAGCTATTAACAGAAACCTATCAAGAACAGTTGCTGAGAAAAATGGCGAAGAAGGGCCAAAAGACACTAATTTATTAGATGGAATTAAAGACTGGGTTGCTCATAACAGAACCTGGACAGCAATTATTGTTTTAATATTAGTAGTTCTTGGCGTAAAAGATATTGGCGCTAGTTTATTTGAAGTAGGTGTTTACACCGGATATCAGCCGGAGCAGCCAATTAAGTTTTCTCACGAAATACATGCCGGACAAAACGCAATCGATTGTAACTATTGTCACTCATCAGCTCGTCATAGTAAGCACGCAGGAATTCCTTCGGCAAACGTTTGTATGAACTGTCACAAAGCAATTTCTGAAGGTCCTTCAGGGAAAGAAGAAATTCAAAAAATTTATGATGCAGTAGGTTGGGATGCAGAAAAAGGCGCTTACATTGAAGGTTACGCAGAAAAACCAATTCAATGGATAAAAGTTCATAACCTGCCTGACCATGTTTATTTCAATCACTCACAACACGTAACTGTGGGTAAAGTAGCTTGTGAAAAATGTCACGGTGAAGTAAAAGAATTAACTGTAGGTAAACAAAATGAACCATTAACTATGGGCTGGTGTGTAAACTGTCATAGAGAAACCAAAGTTCAGATGGAAGGAAGCGAGTACTATGATGAGATACACTCAAGATTAACCGATAACTTAAAAGAACAGTATATGAAAGACGGTACTATTACCGTAAGTGAGTTGGGTGGAATAGAATGTTCAAAATGTCATTATTAATACCGTATAACTAAAACAGAATATGGCAAATAGTAAAAAGTACTGGAGAGGTGTTGAAGAACTAAAAAACGATGCGGATATTATTGAAGCATCAGAAAAAGAATTTAACGAATATGCTCCTGTTACCGAATTTTTAAAAGAAGGAAAGGAATTAGCAAATACTTCCACATCTCGTAGAGACTTCTTAAAATTTTTAGGTTTTAGTACAGCAGCGGCTACTTTGGCAGCTTGTGAAACTCCGGTAATTAAATCTATTCCCTATGTGGTTAAACCGGAAGAAGTTACTCCCGGTATTGCTAACTGGTATGCCTCTACATTTTCAAATGGTAATGATTACGCTTCTATTTTAGTTAAAACAAGAGAAGGTCGTCCTATTTTAATTCAAGGGAACGAACTTTGCCCTATTTCTAAAGGTGGAGTTAACGCAAGAATTAACGCTTCTGTTTTATCATTATACAACACTAATAGATTAAAAAATCCAATGATGGGTGGTGCTGAATCTACTTGGGAAGAAGTAGATAAAGCCATTGCATCTGCATTAGAAAAAGTTACTGCTAAATCAGGTCAAGTAAGATTTTTAACTAATTCAATATTAAGTCCGACTACTAAAAAATTAGTGGGTGAGTTTGCCGCTAAAGTAGGCAACTTTAAGCATGTTACTTACGATGCTATTTCTTATTCAGGAATGCTTGAGGCAAACAACAAAGCATTTGGTAAAAAGGTAATTCCTTCTTATAACTTTGATAAAGCAAAAGTAATTGTAAGTGTTGGAGCTGATTTCTTAGGAACATGGTTAAATGATGTTGCCAATACAAAGCAGTATATAGTAAACAGAAATCCTGACGGTGAGTGGATGTCTAAGCATTATCAGTTTGAGACAGTACTTACTATTACAGGTTCAAAAGCTGATGTTAGAGTTCCGGTTAAACCATCTGAGCAAGGCGCTGTTTTAGCAGCTCTTTACAATAAAATTAGTGGTCAAAGTTCAGGTACAGAGTATTCTGCTACTATTGATAAAGCCGCTAAAGACCTAATGGATAACAGAGGAGCATCTTTAGTTGTTGCTGGAAGCAATGATGAAAATGTTCAAATGATTGTAAATGCAATCAATGAGAAACTAGGTAACTATGGAAAAACTGTTGACATTAATGCAGCTGACTACTTAAAGCAAGGAACAGATACAGAATTTGCAGCATTGGTAAAAGAAATGAAAGAAGGTAAAGTAGATGCTTTATTTATTTCAGGCGTTGACCCTTCATATTCTTATCCGGGTTTTGCTGAAGCTTTAGCTAAAGTTGGAACAAGTGTTTCTTTTGCAACGATGCCTTCTAAAACAGCAGAGGGTTGTAAATTTGTTTGTCCTGACAATCATTACTTAGAGTCATGGAATGATGCCATGCCAAAAGACGGGCATTACTCAATCTGTCAGCCGGTTATTTCTAAATTATTTAATACTCGTCAAATGCAAGATAGTTTGCTAAAATGGACGGGTAACTCAAAAGACTTTTATACTTATCTTCAAGAATCTTGGAGTACAGATATTTTCCCTACTACGGGCGGAATTTCATTCACAGAATTCTGGAATAAATCAGTTCATGACGGAGTTGCAAAAGCTGGCATGATGGCTGCTGCTGAAGCTCCTATTTCTCAAACTAAACCATTAGCTGAAGGAGAAGCCGCTGCTGCAACTGTTACAGGTGTTTCTGCTTATGTTTCACAAGCTATAGCTGCTGTGGGTAAAGCAAAATCAGAAGGTTGGGAAATTGAATTATATCAAAAAGTAGGAATTGGTGATGGTGCGGATGCTGCCAACCCTTGGCTACAAGAGTTGCCGGATGCTATTTCTAAAGTTACTTGGGACAATTACATTACCATGTCTTTAGCAGACGTTAAAGAAATGGGATTAAACGATAAAATTGGTCAAGAATGGCCTGCAAGTACAGTTACTGTTACGGCTAATGGTGTTACATTAGAAAATGTGCCGGTTTACCCTCAGCCCGGACAAAAAAGCGGAACGGTTGGCTTAGCTTTAGGGTACGGACAAAACGTATGGAAGCAACAAGAGCCGGTTGGCTTTAATGCTTATCCAATGGTTGCAACAAAAGATGGAAAAGTTGCTTATAATACTTCTGTAACTATTCAAGCTGATGGCGGAACTTATGCTTTAGCTGCTACTCAAATCCATCATACTATTATGGATAGAGATTCTGTAGTTAAGGAAACAGATATCAATACTTACAAAACAGCTGAAAAAGATGTTTACAATCCAATTCATGCACTTGCTGCTCATGAAGGTGGAGAAAATATTAAAAAACCGGTTTCTGAATTTGACCTATGGGAAGCACACCCTGTTGAAAATGTAGGTCACAGATGGGGAATGGCAATTGACTTAAATGCTTGTACCGGATGTGGTGCTTGTGTAACTGCTTGTCATTTAGAAAACAATGTTCCTGTTGTTGGTAAAGATGAAGTAAGAAGAGGAAGAGATATGCACTGGATGCGTATTGACAGATATTATTCTTCAGATACTACAAAAGAATCAGGAGCAGAAGCTGGTTTAGGTGGAATAGCTACTTATAGTGCTATGGAAATTCCTTCAGATAATCCTGAGGTAGTTTTTCAGCCAATGATGTGCCAACACTGTAATCACGCTCCTTGTGAAACAGTTTGTCCGGTTGCTGCTACCACACATAGTAACGAAGGAATTAACCAAATGACTTATAACAGATGTATTGGTACAAGATATTGTGCAAATAACTGTCCTTACAAAGTGAGAAGGTTCAACTGGTTTAACTATATGGGCTACGATAAGTTTGAAGACATTAATCCATCTCAAGATGACTTGGGAAGAATGGTGTTAAACCCTGATGTTACTGTTAGAGCAAGAGGTGTAATGGAAAAATGTAGTCTTTGTGTACAAAGAATACAGGAAGGTAAGTTAAATGCTAAGAAAGACGGTAGAAAAGTAAAAGACGGAGAAATTCAAACCGCTTGTTCTTCTGCTTGTCCTTCAAACGCTATTACTTTTGGTGACTTGAATGATAAAGAAACTCAAGCCGCTAAAAAGTCTGCTCATAACAGAGCTTATAAAGTAATTGAAGAGGTTGGAACACAACCAAACATGTCATATTTATTATTAGTAAGAAATAAATAAAAAAATTAAAGCATGCATTCAGAAGCAGCCATACGTAAACCGTTAATATTAGGAAACAAAACCTACGCTGAGATTACAGAAGATGTATGTCGCCCGGTAGAAGGGAAGGCAAACAAACTTTGGTATTTAGCGTTTGGTACTGCGGCCCTAATGGCCCTTTGGGGAGTAGGATGTATTTTATACTTGATAGGAACGGGTATAGGAACATGGGGATTAAATAAAACAGTAGGTTGGGCTTGGGATATTACTAACTTCGTTTGGTGGGTTGGTATCGGTCACGCAGGAACCCTAATTTCAGCAGTACTATTATTATTCCGTCAAAGATGGAGAATGGCCATTAACCGTTCTGCTGAGGCAATGACAATTTTTGCGGTAATGATGGCGGCCTTGTTCCCTGGAATTCACATGGGTAGAATTTGGATGGCGTATTGGGTATTTCCTTTCCCTAACCAGTTTGGTTCATTATGGGTAAACTTTAACTCTCCACTACTTTGGGACGTATTTGCAATCTCTACTTACTTCTCGGTATCTCTTGTTTTCTGGTACATTGGTCTTATTCCTGACTTTGCTACCATCAGAGACAGAGCAAAAGGAGAAATTGCTAAAAAAGTATATTCATTATTAAGCTTTGGATGGAGTGGTAATGCAAAAGCCTGGACGAGATTTGAGGAAGTTTCTTTGGTACTTGCCGGTTTAGCAACACCGTTAGTATTCTCGGTTCACTCTATTGTATCTATGGACTTTGCTACTTCTGTAATTCCGGGATGGCATACTACTATTTTCCCTCCATACTTCGTTGCCGGAGCAATTTTCTCAGGATTTGCTATGGTACAAACGCTATTGTTAATCATGCGTAAAGTGTTTAGCTTAGAGAATTATGTAACCAATAAGCATATCGAATACATGAACATTGTAATCATTGTTACCGGAACAATGGTGGGTGTTGCTTATTTAACAGAGTTATTTATTTCTTGGTATTCAGGTGTTGAATATGAAAGTTATGCTTTTATTAATAGATTCTCAGGACCTTATGCATGGGCTTATTGGTGTATGATGACATGTAATGTTATTTCACCACAGCTATTCTGGTTTAAAAAGATTAGAACCAGTTTAATCGCTAGCTTTATATTATCTATTGTTGTAAACATAGGTATGTGGTTTGAACGATTTGTAATTATTGTTACTTCACTACATAGAGATTATATTCCTTCAAGTTGGTCTATGTTCTATCCAACTTATGTTGACATAGGTATATTTATCGGAACTATCG
>CALALS010000051.1 GCA_937925525.1 uncultured Flavobacteriales bacterium
TTTTTGTTTTTGCTTTCTCTTTCGGCTACCGTTCCTTCAATTTGTATCACAAATTCTCTTCCCAGCTTTTCGGCCTCTGCTGCCAAAGCTGCATTTTTTTCATCATTGAACACCAGTTGAGTAATGCCATAACGGTCTCGCAAATCTACAAAGCTCATTCCGCCCAGCTTTCTGGTTTTTTGCACCCAGCCACAAAGGGTAACCGTTTCATTTACGTTTTCAATTCTTAAAGCACCGTTATTATGCGTTCTGTACATGATAAAAATTTTGAGCCGCTAAGGTAGGAATAAGTTGAAAGTTATAAGTTGAAAAGTTGAAAGTTTTAGTTGAAAGCTCAAAGTCGTATAATTGCCATTAAATTTATTTCTATGAAAAGAATTACGATTGTTATTGTAGCTTTAATAATGATTGGATGTGAGTCGAAAAATAACATAAAAACTATCACTTCAGAAGAAGTTACGGTTGAACAGTTTTCTCCACCATTTCTTCATGAATCATGGATAAACAAAACGTATTTAGATAAATTGAAAGAAACAAAATCTACACAGATTGCTCAAGAGTATTCAAATATGTGTTGTTTTTATATAGATTTTAAAAAGAATCCAATTAACTGTGGTGCTATTTGGAACTTCCATGAGGGAGGAGGAGATTGGACACTAAGTCAGACAGATGAAAAAAATGGAGTTTTAGTTCCTGGAGATTCATATATGGATACAATGAAAATTATATTTAACCCTGATACAACCATCAGAATTATAAGTTCGGAGTTTAATAATATATATGTTAGGTATGGGGAAGGAACTAATTACCCAGATTATTCACATCTAATTAATGAAGCCATTATTTCTGGTAAATATTTAACACCAGATAGTCAGATAGTGGAGTTTTTAAAAAATGGAAGTATTTATGGGATAGACTCTCTAAATAGCTATGAGTTGACAATTGACTATATAATTTACTTAAAGACTTTTGACCAAATATCTTTTAAACTTAATAATGGTAAAGAAGTTACTTATGGTTATATCATTAATAACAAAACACTGGAAATATTTACACTAGGCTGTAAAGAACCAAATGGTGACAATCATTTTTGTGAAGAACATATTAGAGATAGTACGGTTATGGTCCTCACTAAGCAATAAATTATACTTAAACTATTACATTTGCAAACCAATTGCACCCGTAGTTCAACTGGATAGAATATCAGATTTCGGCTCTGAGGGTTGAGGGTTCGAATCCTTCCGGGTGCACAGAAAAATGCTCCATTATTGGAGCATTTTTAGGTTAGAGTATAGTGTATTTGAAAAATGAGAACCGGGTTCGAAACGAGCAAAGTAGGACAATAAGCTAAAATGGATTCCTGCGAAGGCAGGAACATGAAGGACTATATTTTCTTAAAAGTTGAGGTAGCTACTTGTTTTCCGTCAATAAAAAAACTTCCGATATAACTTCCTTTAGAAAGGTTAGTTATTGATATTGTTCCTTCTCTTTCTATTTGGTTGTACCTATTTATTTCTCTACCACTAAGGTCAAAAATTACAAAATCAATTACACCGGACCGGCTTAACTTATAACTTACTGAAACAATATCTTGAGAAGGGTTAGGATATGCCGTTACTACTATTGTTGAAGTATTTTCTACAACTCCCAATGCGTTTACATAAGCATTCCAAGTAATAATCTTTGAATCCATACTTACTGTATCCCACAAAAACATTTGGGCACTTCCATTACCAGTAATCCCGCTATGCATGAAGTGACAATTGACAATGTCATTCATGTTTGTGTTAACATTTAATACAAACTTTGCTGAATCAACCCCAACAGGATGACATTCTTTTGGATCACAAAACGATATCGTCCAACCGCCAGGAATATTTACACTATGCTTTCTCCATTTCATTTGTCTGCCGGAAGTAGTATTGTTATAAACCCTCACCGTTCCATAAACATCTGTTCCTGTGTGATAACCAACACAGTTTTTTATTGTATCAGCTACAGAGAAGGTCTGAGCATTTAATGTAAAACCAAATGCTATAAACAAGCAAATAAGGGAGTAAAAATTTTTCATGTAAATGAATTTGAAAGTAAAAGTAATTAAAAGACAGAAGATTAAAAAAATTACTTTCTAACCACAAAGTAAAGTACTTGGGCTGTAGTTTTAGAAGTTGAAATTTCTAGTTTTTGTTTTTTTACTCCATCGTTAATAATTAAAACTACTGTGTTCGGGATAATTTTTCCTTCGTCCACATTTTCAATGGTTAGGGTTTCTCCTTCTAGCAGTTTTAAATAAATTCTCTTTTTTTCGTTTCTGGCAAAATAGTTTTGAAGGATAATTTTTTTACCGTAAAAAAGATTGATGATATCACCATCTTCTAACGAAGCATCATAAATATCAATATAAATAGAATCGGATTTAACTTTTATTTTTTCTTTTTTATACGTGAGATTTAAAGGTTTTCTTCTGAATTGAACCTGGTACATAAAATCAGAAATATCTTTTGCTTTAAAGGTAATTTCGTTTCCGTTAAATGTAAAATCATAATTGGGTGAATTTTCTTTTACAGAGATAATTTCAAAATCGGGATGTACAGAAATGGTAAACTCAAAATGGGTAAACGGATTGTTTGAGCCGTAGCCTTTTATTTTATCGTAGTCGTCAAACCAATTGGTTTCTTTGTGTGAGTTAGTCAATGTAAAAATGCTGTCTTCGGAAATGTATTGCTGGGTAAATGCTTCTTCACAGTTTGTCTTTAAATCAAAAGAAATGAATTTACTTTTTACTTGTAGGTTGTTGTATTCAAAGCTAGTGGAATCAGTAATACAGTTTTCACAATTTAAGTTATACACCTTAATTCCTTTTGCAAAAGGTAAATCAATATTATCAAACTGTCCGTCATGTGATATGGTTGTAGAAGTATTAATGTTACAGCCTAAATTACCGACAACAACTTTTTTGGTAAACGTATAGTTTTGGGATTTTACTAGGTTTAAAAAGACAAAAAATAAAAGAATTGTGAGATTAATTTTCATTCAACATTTTGTTAGGCTTAATAGGAGATGCCATAAAAAAAGTTTTTCATAAAATTATTGCCTTCTAAAAACCGATTATCTGTTTACTAATGAGAAAAACGGTGATATTATATCAAAGAAATCTTACAAAATCAAACACTTAAATTTTAGCTGTTTCTTTTACTAATTCATCAGCTTGTTCCCAATCCATATGAACAATAGGCACTGAAAAAAGTGTAGGCATATTATTTGGATATTTTTCTCTTAAAAGTTCATCAATGGAATTAAACAATAAAGCTTTTGTTTTGCCTGTTAATAATATGTTTTTAAAGCTGGTTACCACATCGTTTACTTTTTTTCTATGAATTATTTCTTCAGTTATAAAAGCGCTTAAAATCAACTTTTCATTTATTAAAAGCTCAGAAATTTCATCGGCTTGTTGTTGGCTGTCAGTTATAATATGTATTAAAATCATAGAAAAAGATTAAGGGTTATTTTTAAAGTTGTATTGGTTAGAGGTCCAGTTTAAATTATTGATTGATTTAAAATAGGAGTTGTATAAATCTACTTGCTTTATTTTGGCATTAGCCAAAAATGTTTCTCGGGTATTTATAATAAATAAAGAGCTTTCTCCTACAGTAAACTTTTGCTTTTCAGCCTCATAAAGCTTGGTGTAGTTTTGTATTATTTGGTTGTATAGGTCTATTTGCTTTTGATAATTATTTTGTTCATTAATGTATTGTCTCAATTTATTTTTAAACTCTAGTTTTTTTACTTCAAATTCAAAATTAGTTTCTTGAATTTTTAGCTGAGTTAGTTTTAAATTTCCCCTTTCTTCTCTTAAAAATATTGGAAAATTAAAATTAACCCCCCACTTATAATCTTCTGTATTTATGTTTCCTAAAACATTAGTGCCTATTGGTTCGGTTAAGAAGTTATAGTTGACGTTTAACGTAGGTTTTAACGCTTCTGCTTTTAATTTTCTTTCAATGTCTAAATAGTTTAGCCTAAACTCATATAGTTTTAATTCAGGGTGAATATTTTCTATATTATTGATTATTGCATTTAGCGAATCACTATTTGGAGCGTTGGAAAAATCTATTGTAGCAATGCTTGGAGGAACAAGACTATCTGTAATTTCTAAAGGAATGCTGTTTTCAAACCAAAGGTAATTTGACAGTGTTAAGGTTTCATTTTGATATAATAGTAAATATTGCTCTTTACTTAACTGCTGATTTTGCACCTGAATATAAGCTTCTAAAGTATCAATAGCGGGTTCTTCCCCTAATTCGAAATTTCGTTTAACGGCATTTAATCGCTCTCTTGATAACTGAACGGTTTCTTCAAAGATTTGATATTTGTTCCAGGCGCTAACCCATTGCCAGTATTGATTTATAGCGTCATAAAATAAATCGTTTAATAGTTTTTGTTGCTCAAAGGTAGAGTACTCGTTAAACAATTTTGCCTGTTGAAGTATAGCTCTTCTTTTATCAATAAAAAGGCCTTGTGCAAGCGAAGCGGAAATACCAGAATATACTAAGCCATTGCTCGGGTTTACATCTTCGGGATTTAAAAATAAACCTTGGTTTTGCTCGTAGCCTGCCTTAAATTCTAATCCATACCAAGTAGGAATTTTTAAACCACCGCCTATTAAGCTGTAATACTGATTGTCGTCATAATATTTTTGGTTTATATTTCCATTTAAATAAGGGTCAAATCCACCTCTTGACATTCTGAGAGTGGCACTTCCTTTATCAATTTGGAGTTTAGCTTGCTTTGCCAGAGGATGTTGCTCTTCAACTAGCTGAAGAAAACTTTCCAAACTAAACACCTTGCTTTGTGAAACTCCCGAAAAGCTAATAATGAAAAATAATACAGATATAAAAACTAATTTCATTTATTCTTAATGTTATTTGGAGACTCTTCTGGTTTATAATAATCCGGTGGGAAACCGTTTAGTTTTCTCCATATTTCATACCAAATAGGCACGTCTTCAAGCAATGACATTCCTGTAGCTCCTGCACCTACTCTTAATCCGGGAGGCCATTTAACGTCATTTTTGTCAGGAATTACAAGTACTCTAAATTTTCCGTTATCGCTTATAAAATTGTCTATGGCCAACACCTCTCCACCAAATGTACCAAAAGAAATATCAGGCCAACCGGAAAATGCCACTGAAGGCCATCCGTCAAAAATAAACCTTACTTTTTTCCCAATACGCATTAAGGGTAAATCAACCGGAGCGACATACATTTCTACCGCTAATTCATAATCTGCAGGCATTATACTCACAATTTCTTCTCCTTCTTTAATGGTTTCTCCAATACCTGCTCGCAATGCTTTTGTAACATAACCTTTTTGTGAAGCTGTTACGTAATACATCCCGCTTCTAACGGAATAATTCATATACTGATTTTGCATTTTTGTAACAACAGCCTCTGCATCATACATACTTGAAAGAGCAGCATACTTCTCTGATTCTGTTTTGGAAAGTTTATCAGCATATTGATTTTCTATGGAGCTTAGTTCAACCCGTGCGTTTATTAACTCATTTTTAGATGAAATTAATTTGTTTTCGGCACTAATCATTTTTGATTCTGTTTCTTGAAGCTTTAACTTCCTGGTTTCCATTTCTGTCAAAGATTTCAAACCTTCTTTATATAGCTCTTCCATTCTTTCAAATTGTTTTTGAGCAATGGTGTAGTTGGTTTTTGCGGCCACTAAATCAATACTGTCAGAGGTAATTTTTAGTTTAGCCTGAATAATGTAGTTTTTTGCTTGTTCAATTTTCAACCTCTTGGTTTTTATTAAAGCATCAGCTTGATTATCTAAAGACTTTACTTTTTCCATATAAGATTGTACGGTAAGTTCTTTGGATTTTATTTGCTCCTCAGTTCTGTCCAGAAGATTGGGGTCAAAGTATTCGTCTTTTATTTCGGACAAGAACAAAATAGTATCTCCTTTATTCACCAAATCACCTTCTTTAACATGCCATTTTTCGATTTTACCGGCTATTATGGAGTTAATGGTTTGAGGTCTTTGATCCGGTTTTAATGTTGTTATGTAACCTCTTGACCTAACATTTTGAGTCCAAGGAATAAAAAGAATAATTATAAAAAGAGAAAATGCGACTAGTAAAATTCTTTTAAGAATTTTTATTGAGCTATATTCTTTAAAGCCTCTAAATGATAAATACTGGCTTGTGTTTACCTTTCCTTTTATGCTGTTTTCAGTGATGTTTAGCATGTTTACTTTTTTTGAAATACTTGGTTAAACCAGTTGTTATTTTTAATATTTTTAAACTTATCGTCAGCAATTATATTCCCTTTTTCAAGAACAATTACTCTTTCAAACATACTAGCCACTTCTATATTGCTGGAAATAATAATAACGGTAGATTTGAGTGACAATAAATGATTAAGAAACTTGTCTCTTTCAATTTTATCAAGTTCAATAAAGCTGTCTTCTATAAGTATTAGCTTGGAATTATGAGCAATACTTCTTGCAAGTAATATTTTTGTTCGGGTAGTTTTAGACAAATTTTTTCCTTCCGGAATAAGAATATTTTCGTATCCGCCCTCCACATTTTTTATATAATCTGTAAGCCCAACTATTTTACAAGCTTCTCTTACTTGCTCAAATGATATTGACTCTCTGCCTAATGTTATATTTTCTATTATTGAACCTTTAAAAATATCTTCTTTGGTTAAACAATTGCCAATATAGCTTCTTAAGTATTCTTTATCCCAATTTGCAAAAGGGATATCATTATATAATATGGAACCTTTAAAATCATAATACAACCCGGCAATTACCTGAAGTAAGAAAGATTTTCCTGAGCCGTTAAAACCCGATAAGCAAATTTTTTCACCCGCTGAAATTTGCAAGTCTATATTTTGTAAAATATAGTGTTCTGAGTCAGGAAACTTGTAACTAAGGTTTTTGAGTTCAATGGTTAAACCGTTGTCGCCTATCGGAGGACTATAATTACTTTCTGATTTTTCAAGCTCTATATCAACTACATTTCCTATTTTTTCTAATGATGTTAAAACATCATATATTGTTTCCATACTTAAAATAAGCTTTTCAATTGATGCCAGCACTAGAATGATAATAATTTCGGAGGCAACAAATTGTCCAATATTCATTTGTTGATTAATAACTAACAGGCCACCAATTAATAATAAACCTAATGCAATTAGCACTTTAAATCCAACTAAATTTATATATTGAACTAAAAGTGTTTTAAAATGTGATTTTCTTGCATCTAAATATTCCACAACGACATCATCTGTTTTTTGTAAAGGAAGAGTAGTTTTTCCGGCTAGTTTAAATGTACCAATATTTCTTGCCAACTCTTCAAGCCAATGAGCAACTTCGTATTTGTTTGCCGATTCTTTAATGCTTGTACTAAGTCCTTTTGGTGAAGTTAATCTAAATATAAAGTATAAAATGATTACCAGCATAGTACTAAAGAGTATAAAAAACGGGTGGTACAAGCAAAGTAATATTAGCCCAAAGACTACTTGTAATGAAGCACTTGAAAAATCAAGTAAAATTTTGGAAAGCCCTTTTTGAACTGATAAAGTATCAAAAAACCTGTTTACTAACTCAGGGATATAGTGTTTGTCAATAACTTCAAGCCTTAGTCTTGGAATTCGGTAGGCAAACTCAAATGCAGATCTAGCAAATATTTTTTGTTGAATGTTTTCTGCAAGGACTAGCTGCATTATTTGAATAATTCCTGAAAAAGCAATGCCTAGAATAACAAAAACTACTAAAACTATCCAGGAAGTAGAAACTTGTCCTGTACTTATCAAATTTATAATTGCCTGAATCCCTAACGGTAGCGATAAAACTATGATACCGTTAAACAATGCAAAAACGTATATACTGGTAATTTCTTTTTTATCTACTTGAAGCAGCCTAAAAAATCTTTTTAATGGTGTAAGGCTATACTTATTCATTTTTTGAAATTTAAAATAGTGGCTGTTGCCATATTGGTATAAAAGTCAGCTAATTCATCAGTATCATTTTTTTTAACATCTGTTAATGAAGGGAGATGGCTTGAAAAAAACTTTTGGTGATGAACGCCTTCTACTATTGTTGAAACTAAGGTATGCGGATGTTTAAATTTTGGATTCAACTCAAGTACAATACTACTAATTCTTTCAATAAAAGACTTATAACTTGAATAAAAACCAACTTTATTGGCGGCATCAACTTCTTTGGTTAGGTATGCTTTTGATGATTCTGAAACAACAATTCTACTCAGAAGTTCAAGCTTTATAAAATCATGCGATTCTTTTTTGTTTACGTCTTTTGTTATTAGACGTATTGCAATTTGTAGCTTTTCTTTTGGGTCTGTGATATTTGCAGTTGAAAAAATTAAATGATATTCTAACCAATTCCAATACCATGATATTAAATAAACAAGTAGTTTTTGTTTACTTTCAAAATACCTGTAAATAGAGCTTTCGTTGGTGTTTAATATTGTTGCCAACTTTTTAAATGTGAATGCTTCTAGTCCTATTCTGTCTATCAACTCAATTCCTTTTTCTATTATTCTTTTCCCCAGTTCAGACGAATAGGGGTCTTTCAAGAATGTTTTCTCGTTAACCTGGATTTTTATTTGTGAGATAAACTTTTTCACTTATTGAGTTGTTGCACGCAATAATAATAGTAATACTTTTAATATTGAAAATAAAACTGTTAAAAAAACCTAAACAACTCTTTTTATGAAATGTTCAACTATAATGGAGAAGTTTAGTTATTTACAGACATCCTGTTCTGCCACCATCAACCGGAACATTTATTCCATTGATGTAAGATGCTGCAGGAGAAGCTAAAAAGGCTACAGCATTTGCAATTTCTTCAGGTTTGGCAAAGCGTTTCATAGGAACTTCTTTTTGCATTTCTGCTTCCACTTCTGCAACTGCTTTTCCGGTTTTAG
>CALALS010000052.1 GCA_937925525.1 uncultured Flavobacteriales bacterium
GCCAGTTCTAATATGACCGGAAAACTTGTATTAAGAAAAACATTATACACCTACCAATGGAATTGGTGGACAGGTGGTTATGAACTCAATTCAAAATTACTTGATAAAGAAAAGCCAAAAGAAATTGCCGGTGATGGTGATGATAAAAAAAGAAAACTTTTTTATACCGCTCATAAAGATTTAAGCGAAAAAGGTGAGTTGTTAGTTTGTGCATTAGTAAACAAAGGGAATGCAACCATGTACAAAGAACCTTCAAGAGAGTACTTAATCATGCATATCGATAAAGATTTGAATACAATTAAAAAAACACCTTTGAATTTTAACAACCCTCAAGCTTTACTTTACTCAGGAGAGTTAACAGAAACTGATGAATGGGTAATGATTTTTGCGAATTATGGCGGTGCAGGAATGGGAAAAGTTCAAGCTGATGATCCAACGCAACTAACATATGTAAAAGTAGATGATACAGGAAAAATAGTAGAGAAATTCAACTTCAATACAAAATGTAATGAGTGGGCAATTTTTGACGCTTACGCTATTGGAAAAGACATCTATTTATATGGTGCAGGTAATATAAATAAGCCTGAGAAAAACTTCACAAAAGCTCCTTACTGTATTACATCAGATGCTATGCCGGGAGCAGGAACTCCGGAGCAAAGAATGGAAACTATTGAAGGAATGAAGTTTGACTATTTACAAGTAGTAAAAATTAGTGGCGGTAAAGCTCAATTTGTGTCAGCTATTTCCATGGATGACATAAATGCAAAAGGAATTAAGCCAAACAGTCAGAAAAAATTAAGAGAGTTTGACGGCAAAAAATTCATCTTGAACGGAGTAACTGTAACTTCAAATGGAGACATCTTTATTAGCGGACAAGATTTTAAAATTGATAATATGGGAGATTTAAGAGGTAGAGTTTACAAAGATTTACTTATGTTTCAATTTGATAAAAACGGAGATTTTAAAAGATACTACGGAGTTGAAAACACTGCAAAATCAGCCGGATTATTAGGTGGTGCCGGTGGGGCGAAATCTTTCCCTTCAGAATTCGTTATATATGAATCGCCAAACAATGCAAATGAGCTTTATTGGAATGTGTTTTTATGTAAAGACATTGATGTGGATTGTAGTTCAGAAACATCTACAAATTATCTTGCAGGCACACAAACTACAACTACCACTTGTGTTTATACTCCACTTTACCAAGGTCAAATGGGAAAAATTGAGGCTACTTCAGGCTCTATATCCGATTTTAAAACTTTTGGAGGAGAGGATTTTTACCTATACATTGATTTGGAAGATGACGGAAAAGGAAAAGATTTACCTTACTTTTCTATAAACGGTGGAAAACAAATTGTGTACGTAGCTAGAAAACGTAAAGGTGGAATTAAAGGAAATGAGAGATGGGGAAATGAAATTTGGTTCGGAAAATTTGACCGTTCAAAACAATAAAGTCTAATTTAACGTGCCTGTGATAAATTATTACAGGCACTTTCTTTATAAGTAAAACCGTGAAAAAATTAAGCTATTTATTTTGTTCCGTTTTGTTTGGAACAAGTCTTTTCAGTCAAGATTTTACTTCCATTAAGTTTGACTCAGAACCCGAAAATTTAGGACCATTAGTCAATTCAACATTCGATGAGTTATCACCTATAGTTTCCCCTGATGGAAAGACTTTATTTATTACCAGATATCCTGATAACAATAATGGTAAAAACAATATTTGGTTTTCAACGCTACAAAAAGACGGAAGCTGGTCAAAAGCACAAAACATTGGAGTTCCGTTAAATGTTGTTGGTTCATCAACGTCTGTAGAATCTATTACACCGGATGGAAACACAATCTTATTGTCAAATTTATATAGATACTTTGATGGTTCTGTAACCGGTGGAGGATGCTCAATTAGCTGGAGACAAAGAGGTGGATGGGCATTTCCAAAAGGACAGACTATTGAAAAGTTTGAAAACAATAATCAATATGTAAGCTATTACTTATCAAATAGCGGAAAATATTTGCTCATGGCCATTGAAAAGAAAAAAGGATATGGAGAAAAAGATATTTATGTTTCATTTAAAGAATCTGAAAATACTTGGTCTAAGCCACTAAACTTAGGAAATGTAGTAAATACTAAAGGAGATGAATTTGGTCAATTCCTAGCAGCAGATGACAAAACGCTATATTTTGTTTCTGATGGTCATCCGGGCTATGGTGATGCCGATATATGGATGACTAGGAGACTAGATGAAACCTGGGAAAACTGGTCAAAACCTGTTAACCTTGGTGATAAAATAAATACTCCCAAGTTTGATGCTTATTTTAGTATAGATGCTGCCGGAGAATATGCTTACTTTTCTTCATCTAATAACAGTTACGGTAAAAGCGACATTTTTAGAATCAAAATGCCACAAGAAGCAAAACCCGAACCGGTAGTTTTGGCTTACTGAAAAGTGTTTGACAAAAAAACTAGTCAACCG
>CALALS010000053.1 GCA_937925525.1 uncultured Flavobacteriales bacterium
ACATTTCATTTACGAAATGACGTTTATTTTCATGACCATGAAATGTTTCCCAATGGAAAAGGTAGAAAAGTTGTGGCTCAAGACTTCTTTTATTCTTTTTTCAGAATTATAGACCCTAAAACGGCTTCAACAGGTGCGCAGTGGATTGTTAAGTTATTGGATGATAGTGAGGAGGCAGATGGAATTGGTTTTAAAGCTGAAAATGATTCTACATTTAAAGTGTACTTAAAAGCACCTTTCTTACCTTTTTTAGGAATGTTAACAATGCAGTATTTTTCTGTGGTTCCCAATGAAGTGATTGAACATTATGGTTCAGACTTTAGAAGAAACCCTATAGGAACAGGTCCATTTATTTTTAAAGAGTGGGTTGAAGGAGGGAAGCTAATAATGCTAAAAAACCCTAACTATTTTGAGGTAGATTCTTCAGGTTATCGTTTACCTTATGCAGATGCAGTAAATGTTTTATTTATAAAAGATGAAGAAATCGCTTTTCATGAGTTTTTGAAAGGAGGATTGGATATGCTTAATGGTTTGAATGGAGAATACAGAAATCAAATACTGGATAAGCAAGGTAACCTTTTACCGGAGTATGCAGATAAAATCACTTTACTTTCAATACCCTTTTTAAACACTGAATATTTAGGATTTATGGTTGACCCTGAATTGGAAGAGTTCAAAAATAGTCCTATTCAAAATAAAAAAATAAGACAAGCTATTAACTATGGTTTTGACAGAGTGAGTATGGTTAAATACATGCGAAATAGTATGGGAACTCCAGCACTTTCTGGATTTGTACCAAAAGGAATGCCGTCTTATGATGAAGAAAAAGTAAAAGGGTATAATTATGACCCTGAAAAAGCAAAACAGTTGTTAGCGGAGGCGGGTTTTCCAAATGGTAAAGGTTTGCCAGTAATTAAATTAAGCACTACGGGTCAATATTTAGATTTATGTGAATTTATTCAAAGTCAGTTGAATGATGTTGGAATTAGAATTCAACTAGATGTTAATCCACCGGGAGTTCATAAAGAATTGGTAGCTAAATCTCAAGCTGAGTTTTTTAGAAAATCTTGGATAGCTGATTACCCTAGTGCTGAAAACTATTTGTCTTTATTTAACAGTAAAAACTTCTCTCCTAAAGGCTCTAATTATACTCACTTTAAAAGCTACAAGTATGATGTGATGCTAGAGACAGCTATTAAAGAACAACATGATTCTACGCGTTATGAAATGTATAAAGAGTTAGATAAAATTCTAATTGAAGAAGCTCCAATTGTTCCATTATATTATGACCAAGTGGTTAGATTTACTAAAAAGAATGTAACAAATTTAGGTGTAAATCCTACTAACTTACTTACTTTAAAGCATGTGAGAAGAGACTCTACCGTAGAAGTTCAATAATTTCACATCTTTTAGTTGACGCTATCTTTTTATTAAGCTTCATTTTTCTAAATTTGGCATCCAAACTTTATTACTCATGGCAAAAAAGACTGCATCAAAATCTATTCTTACTAAAGAATCTTTAACATTTTTAGAGAAATATATAAACAATCCAAGTCCTACAGGCTTTGAGTCTAAAGGACAAAAGCTTTGGTTAGACTATATCAAGCCATACATTGACGAGCATATAGTCGATACTTACGGTTCGGTGGTTGGAGTAATTAATCCTAAAGCAAAGTATAAAGTTGTTATTGAAGCACACGCTGATGAGATTTCTTGGTTTGTTCATTATATTACGGATAAAGGTTTAATTTACGTGAGAAGAAATGGTGGTTCTGACCATCAGATTGCTCCGTCTAAAAGAGTAAATATTCATACTAAAAAAGGAACTGTTACAGCAGTTTTTGGCTGGCCTGCAATTCATACAAGAAAAGCAGGAAAGGAAAAAGCTCCTGAAATGGATAATATCTTTTTAGACTGTGGTTGTACATCCAAAGAAGAAGTTGAGAAGCTTGGAATTCATGTTGGTTGTGTGATTACATACAAAGATGAGTTCATGGTATTAAACGACAGATATTATGTTGGGAGAGCTTTGGATAATAGAATTGGTGGTTTTATGATTGCGGAAGTAGCAAGACTTCTTAAAAAGAATAAAGTTAAGTTGCCATTTGGTTTATATGTTACCAATTCGGTACAAGAAGAGGTTGGATTAAGAGGAGCGGAGATGATAGTTCAAACTATCAAACCAAATGTTGCTATTGTTACAGATGTTTGCCATGATACACAAACACCAATGATTGATAAGATTGATCAAGGCGATTTTCATTCCGGAAAAGGTCCTGTGTTGACTTATGGTCCTGCCGTTCAAAATAACTTGTTAGATTTAATTATAAACGCAGCAGAGAAAAATAAAATACCTTTCCAACGAGCGGCTGCAAGCAGAATGACCGGAACAGACACAGATGCATTTGCTTATGCAACAGGTGGTGTGGCTTCAGCTTTAATTTCTTTACCATTGCGTTACATGCACACTACGGTTGAAATGGTGCATAAAGAAGATGTAGAAAGTGTTATTAAGTTGATTTACAACTCACTTTTAAACATTAAAAACAATCAGGATTTTAGGTATTTGAAGTAACTTATTTTTTACCAAATTCACCTTTTCCTGTTACTTTTTGATATTCAATAATTGGGTTGCCAAGGTATTTTACATCACCCAGGTGATAAAGTTCTACTCCAATAGCTTCAGTACCATTGATAGTAATATCGCCTGTCCCGCTATTGTTTACGTAAAATCGTTTGCTTTCTAATTTTTCACAATTAATCATTCCGTTTCCGGCAAGGAAACAATACGAGTAGTTTGCATATCCTGAGAGATTGATGTCTCCAGGTCCTACGCCAAATTGTAACTCAAGTGAATCTACTTCAATTTCTAAATTTAGTTCTTGTGAACCATCTACGCTTTCTATTTTTAAAACATTAGCTTGAATAGCGTTTTTAGTGCTCACAATACCAGAGCTTTCATAATAAATGTAATTCAAATCTGTAAAATGAATTTCAACTTCCAACTGTCTTTTGTAAGTTCTTAAATAATTACATTTGTTATCATCTGTTACGATTAATCTTCCGTCATTAATTTGTAGTGAAACAAAACTAACCAAGTTGGCACCGCCTCTGATAATAGCTTTTTCAATAGTATCCTGAACGAGAATAATATTTATTTTATCGTACAATTCAATTTCATTAAAATAATCTAACTCTTGTTCAAACTCAACTTCCTTTCCGGTAGATTTAAAGCATTTACTTTTTTTACATCCACTAAAAAAAAGGATAGTTAAACAAATAATTGTGTATGTTATTTTACGTATCATTTTAGTTTAATGAATGTGGCTACTTCAAAATAATCAGCTACAAAAAAGTGTGTTTTTACGTTTAACCCAATTCCTATTGTTTTATTGATATGGTAAGCAAATCCATATCTCCCGTAAATTATTCCTTGGTCTTTGTATTTACTTAGTAAATAAACTCCCGGCTGAAACAATAGCGTTAGGTTTCCTACTTCCAAGTTATAGCCAAAATTTACTCCAATTCTGGTAGCTTCAAAGTCTGAACTATAACTAATGGAGTCTCTATCAAACTTAACAGGAATAGAAGAATCGTACATAATATCAAGGCCGGTGTTTAAAGCACTTTTAAAACTTACTTTTTTATAAAGAGAATAACCAATAGTGCCAACAGTATATTTTGGACCTTGAACAGGCGAAATTTCTTTAATAGCTCCGGCAAGCAAAAGCTTGTGCTGGAACTTTCTGTCATAACTATATCTGTAAATGCTATCGCTAACTTGAATGGTATGTTCATTTATTCTATAAACAACACCTAAGTTTAAAGAAGGAATATTAATACCCAAATTAGGAACTTTAAAAGCACCGTTGGAGTAATGACTGAAAGAAAATCCGGTATTTCCTCTTAGTCTGTCTGATATTTTAAAATCAATAAAGTTGTTGATATGGATAAAAGCATTAACTCCTGAGCCAATGGCTAGGTTTTTATAATTTTCTTCAATGTCAAAATGCTTAGTAAGGTAGCCAATGCCGTAAGCAAGCTTAAAACTCCATCTAAAATTTTTATTTCTTGTAATAGGTAAATAGATATAAGGATACAAAGAATGTCCTGTTCCTAAATACTGCGGATTTTTTAAATCAAAAAAGATATATCCTAATCCAAAATAAGGTTGTAAATACTCTTGATGCCAGTTCTTTGTTCCATTGGTTCTGTATCCAATATTAATTTCGTAACCATTTGTATGACCTTGAGTTAGGTGAACTAAATAGGGGTGGTGTGGAATAACAAAACCGTAATGAAAGGTTGTAGAAGCTACAAGATTTTTCTTTTGGGCATTTGTTGTTAAACAAAAACAAACAATGAATAAAAGACTATAAAAATACTTGATTATTGTCACCTTCCATGAATAAAATGAAACACAAAAATAGGATTTTTACTTTGCTAAGTTTAATTTATTGAAATACCTACATTTGCTCAAACTCAAATTCATAATGACAGAAAAAGACGCTTATACTTTTGAAGACCTCTTAAAAATAATGGATGATTTGCGTGCAAAATGTCCTTGGGATAAAAAACAAACCAATGAATCATTGCGCCACCTTACTATTGAAGAAACTTATGAATTAGCAGATGCTATACTAGATAATAATGATGATGAGATTAAAAAAGAGTTGGGTGATTTGCTTTTACATATTGTGTTTTATGCCAAAATTGGAAGTGAAAAAAGCACATTTGATATCAATGATGTGATTACAAACATTTGCAAGAAATTAATTGACAGGCACCCACATATTTATGGAGATGTTGTGGCTAATGATGAAGAAACGGTAAAAGCCAACTGGGAAAAACTAAAATTAAAAGAAGGAAAAAAATCAGTTTTAGAAGGAGTGCCAAAATCATTGCCTGCCATGGTAAAGGCAGTTAGAATACAAGATAAGGCCAGAGGAGTTGGTTTTGATTGGGATAATAAAGAGCAAGTGTGGGAAAAAGTATTGGAAGAACTAAATGAACTGAAAAGTGAAGTAGATAATAATACCAATAGAATAGAAGATGAGTTGGGTGATTTTTTGTTTTCAATCATAAACTATTCTCGTTTTATCAGCGTTAATCCTGAAGATGCTTTGGAAAGAACCAATAAAAAGTTTATTCAGCGGTTTCAGTTTTTAGAAGAAGAAACAAAGAAAGATGGAAAAGAAATTTCGGAGATGACCTTAGCTGAAATGGACGAATACTGGGAGAAAAGCAAGAGTTTATATAAATAAATTGCTATTTCATTAAAAAACTTAAATTTGTACTTGTTAGTTTTTTGAAACATTTCTTTTTTTATGACTGATAATGAAAAGTTGGTAGATGAGTTAAAGAAAAAAGCAAATCTTCTAATTTCAAGTTATCAGCAACTTAAGAATGATGTAAATCGTTTAACCGAAGAAAACAAAAGGTTGAAGTCGTTGTTAAATGAAAAAACATCAAATGAGGAGAGATTAATTGAAGAAACCAAACTTCTAAAATTATCTCAAGGCATTAGTACAGAAGATAAAAAAGAAGTGAAGCTTAAAATTAATGAATTAGTGCGGGAGATTGATAGTTGTATAGCTAGACTGAATAATTAAAATATTGAAAAACCAATTATCTATAAAAGTAACCATTGCTGACAGAGTTTATCCTCTGACAATTGCTGCCGAAGAAGAAGAAGGAATTAGAAAGGCAGCAGAAAATATTAATGCCGTTGTTAAAGAATATCAAAGTGCTTATGCTGTTAAGGATAAGCAAGATTTGGTTGCCATGGCAGCATTAAAATTTGCAACAGAACAACTAACCGCTGATAAAAACAGCGTAACTTTAGATCAATCGGTTTTTTCAACGTTAGAAGATATTAAAAACAATATCGAAAAAGTTTTAGCGTAATCGTTCTTTATATAAAGCATTGCCCGCACTGCTTCTGTTATTAAGGTAAATTTACAAAAGAATTGACCATTGGAGCTTAGCTCATCGGTTTCAAAATCAAGCCAATTTAGTTGGAAGATTGACAAATCGGGCGGCTTCATCCATTTTAATATGGTTTATCTTATTCAGGACGGTGCGGGTTTTTTTATTGTTTAATTTTTAAAATTAATTGTGATGGACATCATTAGTATTGTTATTGGTATTGTGGCAGGAGCGGTTCTTGGAACAATTGTTTTCTTTCTCATATTTAAAAAGGGAATTGATAAACAAAAGAATCAGGCATTGGCAGATGCTAAGGCAGAAGCAGAAGTTCTTAAAAAGGATAAAATACTTCAAGCCAAAGAAAAATTTCTTGAATTAAAAGAAGAACACGAAAAAGAAATTAATAAAAGGGAGCGAAAAATGGCGGAAGCTGAAAAGAAATTTCAGCAAAAAGAATCAGCTCTTAGCAAACAACTTTCTGAAGTAAGTAAGCGTGAAAATGATATTAATTCTTTGAAAGGAAATCTTGCTAAACAGCAAGAGATACTGGAGCTAAAAGAAAAGGAATTAGAAAAGAAACATCACGAGCATGTAAAAAAATTAGAGGCAGTTTCAGGCCTTTCTAAAGATGATGCAAAGGCAGAAATCATTGAAGCCTTAAAAGCAGAAGCCAAAACAGAGGCGATGGCTTATGTGAAAGACATTATGGAAGAAGCCAAAATTAATGCAGATAACGAAGCTCGTAAAATTGTTGTTCAAAGTATCCAAAGAGTGGCTACCGAACAAGCCATAGAAAACTCAGTGAGTGTGTTTCATATCGAAAGTGATGATATGAAAGGAAGAATTATAGGTAGAGAGGGTAGAAATATTAGAGCTTTAGAGGCAGCAACAGGTGTTGAAGTAATTGTGGATGATACTCCGGAGGCTATTATTTTATCTTGCTTCGATTCGGTTAGAAGAGAAATTGCTCGTTTATCACTACATCAATTAGTTGGTGACGGTAGAATTCACCCGGCTAGAATTGAAGAGGTAGTTGCAAAAGTTCACAAGCAAATAAATAATGAAATTATAGAAACAGGAAAACGAACCTGTATTGATTTAGGAATTCACGGTTTACATCCTGAGTTATTAAAAATGGTAGGAAGAATGAAATATCGTTCGTCTTACGGACAAAACTTATTACAACATTCCAGAGAGGTGGCTAACCTTTGTGCAACTATGGCTTCTGAATTAGGTCTAAACCCAAAAATTGCCAAAAGAGCCGGATTGTTACATGATATTGGTAAAGTTCCTGAAGATGAGCCGGAATTACCACATGCTATCTTAGGAATGAAGTTGGCAGAAAAGTATAATGAAAAACCTGATGTATGTAATGCCATCGGTGCTCACCATGATGAAATTGAAATGACAACTTTAATTTCTCCAATCGTACAAGTTTGTGATGCTATTTCAGGAGCAAGACCGGGCGCAAGAAGGGAAGTGGTAGAAGCATATATTAATAGAATTAAAGAATTAGAAACAATGGGGATGAGTTATCCCGGAGTATCTAAGGCATTTGCAATTCAGGCAGGAAGAGAGTTGAGAGTTATGGTGGAAGCAGAACAAGTAACCGACCAACAAGCCGATATGTTATCCTTTGATATTGCTCAGCGTATTCAAACAGAAATGACTTATCCCGGGCAAGTAAAAGTAACGGTAATAAGAGAAAAGCGTGCAGTTAATGTTGCTAAATAATTGTTTAGCAATAGAGTATAAAAAAACTTTTGAAAAAATACTTTCAAAAATTGCCTTTTTAATGAATGCTTGTATATTTGCACTCGCTTTAAAAAAGCCGATTCCGTAGCTCAGCTGGTAGAGCACAACACTTTTAATGTTGGGGTCCTGGGTTCGAGCCCCAGCGGGATCACAAAAATGAAAAGGTTGCTGAAAAAGCAGCCTTTTTGCTTTATTGAAATAATGTAAATTTGTCTTTAATTACCCGAGTGCTGGAATTGGTAGACAGGCACGGTTGAGGGCCGTGTGTCAATAG
>CALALS010000054.1 GCA_937925525.1 uncultured Flavobacteriales bacterium
CCGGAGCTAATGTGGGTATGATATTTATGATGGCGGTTGAGCAAGAATATGATGAACTTGACTTTGCTATTCGTGCTTTTCAAAATACTATGATGAGAGTTCGTTACTCTTCCATTCCTGTTGTTGCTGCTCCTCATGGGTTGACTTTAGGAGGTGGTTGTGAGCTTTGTCTGCATGCCGATAAAGTAATTGCCAATGCCGAAACTTATATGGGATTAGTTGAGTTTGGTGTAGGGGTTATTCCCGGTGGAGGCGGAACAAAAGAGTTTGCCCTAAGAGCTTCTGAAGAATACGGAGACGGGATAAGAATTAATACATTACGAAATAGATTCTTAACTATCGGACAAGCTAAAGTTTCAACATCAGGATATGAAGCATTTGAATTAGGATATCTGAAAGAAGGAAAAGATGAGGTGATAGTGAGTAGAACGCATCAGTTAAAATATGCTAAAGAAGCATGTTTGTTACTTGCAGAAAAAGGCTATTCTCAACCTATAGAAAGAACAGATATTAAAGTATTAGGAAAAGAAGGCTTAGGAATTGTGTATGCAGGAGCCAACTCTATGCGCTCAGGAAACTATATATCCGACCATGACCAACTAATATCAGAAAAACTGGGGAATGTGTTATGCGGTGGAAGTTTATCCGAACCAACTGAAGTTTCTGAAAGATATTTGCTAGATATGGAAAGAAAAGCATTTTTAGAGTTGTGTGCAGAACGAAAAACTTTAGAAAGACTAGAGAGTATTATTAAAACAGGAAAAGTTTTAAGAAATTAGAAATTGTAAGAGTTGAATTTTAAGTAATAGTAATTGCTTTGAGTAAACAAAGTATAATAAAAGATAGGGCATTTGAATTTAGTTTAATAATCATTAAGCTTTACAAAAGAATGGTAGACCAAAATGAATATGTTATAAGTAAGCAGCTTTTAAAGTCTGCTACATCCATTGGAGCTAATGTTGAAGAAGCAAGTGCAGGAATTAGTAAAAAGGATTTTATAGCTAAAATGTCAATTGCTTCAAAGGAAGCTAGAGAAACTAGATATTGGTTGAAATTATTACAGAAGTCGGACTTAATTTCGGAGAATGTAGAAAATGAACTGAATCAAATTGAAGAAATAATAAACATATTAACGGCAATCGTTAAAACATCACAAAAAAGTATTTAACACTTAGAACTAAAAATTTAAAATTTCATTATGAACGCATTTATAGTAGGAGGATATCGCTCAGCAGTTGGCAAAGCACCAAGAGGTCTTTTCCGATTTACAAGACCGGATGATTTGGCTGTTGAGGTAATCAAACATTTGTTAAATGATTTTCCTAATTTGGAAAAAGAGCTAATTGATGATGTTATTGTGGGTAACGCTACACCTGAAGCTGAGCAAGGGTTAAATATTGGTAGAATGATATCACTCATGAGCTTAGACACAGAAAAAGTTCCGGGTATGACGGTAAATCGTTATTGTTCTTCGGGATTAGAAACCATCGCCATTGCTTCTGCAAAAATTCATGCCAGAATAGCTGATTGTATTATTGCAGGTGGCGTAGAAACTATGTCGCCAATTCCTTTTGGTGGATGGCGTATAGTACCTAACTCAGATGTTGCCAAAAATAATCCCGATTGGTATTGGGGAATGGGGCTAACGGCAGAAGCGGTTGCAAAAGAGTTTAAAGTAAGTAGAGAAGAGCAGGATGAATTTTCATTGAACTCTCACCTAAAGGCTTTAAAAGCAATTGAAGAAGGGAAGTTTAAAGATGACATTGTCCCTGTTTCAGTAAAGGAAACATATATTAAAGAGGGTAAGCAAGCACAACGAGAATATACTGTAGATACCGATGAAGGTCCTAGAAAAGGAACAAACCTAGAAGCATTAGCTAAATTAAAACCTGTATTTGCTCAAGGCGGAAGCGTTACCGCAGGTAACTCCTCTCAAACTTCAGATGGAGCAGCCTTTGTAATGGTAGTTTCTGAAAAGTTTCTGAAAGAACATAACCTTACACCAATTGCTCAACTAAAAAGTTACCATGTATCTGGTCTGGAACCAAGAATAATGGGTGTAGGTCCTATTCATGCAATTCCAAAAGCAGTTGAAAAAGCAGGTCTTAAAATAGGAGACATCGAACAAATAGAACTAAATGAAGCCTTTGCCTCACAGTCGGTGGCTGTAATTAGAGAGTTAGGGTTGAATTCTGAAATAGTAAATGTAAACGGAGGAGCCATTGCCTTAGGACACCCACTTGGTTGTACAGGAGCAAAACTTACTGTTCAGTTAATGAATGAAATGAAAAGAAGAAAACAAAAATACGGAGTAGTAACAATGTGTGTGGGAACAGGGCAAGGAGCAGCAGGAGTATTTGAATTATTATAAAAACCCATCCCGACCTTCCCAAAGGGAAGGGGAATGAGTAATTTATTTAATTATAAAAAGATTTATAAAACATTAACATATGAATACTAATTACATTAAGATAATCTTTTTTTTCTTTTTGTTTATTCCTTTCTATGAAGTTTTTGGTCAAAATTTTATGTATGGTTATGAAGCAAACTCACAAGAAACTAAGTTTTACTTTACTAAAGTTAATCCAAGTAATTGTACAAGTGTAATTTTAGACTCTTTAAGTTCTAATTATAATATTTCACAAAATTGGAGAGGGGGTACAACTGCTTGTGGTTTTCATTTTATACCAGGTGATAATGGATTAAAAACTGGATTTATTAAAGTAGATGTTAATAATGGAAAAGATACATTTATTCAAACAAACTCAACAACAACCAACCCATTTATTATAGAGTGTGAATTTGATATAAATACAAACTCGCTTGTAACTATTTCTCAGGGAAGTTCTGGTTGTTATGTAAGTAGAATAAATATTAATAATGGAAATGAAACTTTCATTAAACTACTTCCTCAACAATATTGCGATATTGTTGGAATTGTTGACCGAAGTACATTTAATGATAAATTAAACAAAATTTATAACATTGAAGATTACAATTATTTAATCTTAACTTCAATTGATTTGGGTAATGGGATTATAGATACTGTAATAAATAAAGGTGGTTTACCACCGTTTATTTCTGCTTATATATTTTATTCACCATCTAAAGATAGGATATATGGGCTTGGAGTTGATAGTGTAAATAATATTGGCTTGTTGGAACTTAATCCAAATAATGGGGTGTTTAATTTTTTATTCAAAACGATTTCTACTAATATCGAATATTGTGCCTATGATGATGTAAATCATTATTTCACAATAGTATCTTCAAATACAACTCCAAATACATTTACAACATATGATGTTAATTCCGGATTAATTGCAGGAAATTGTCAATTTGGAAAATTTAATTATCCGAAATACTATCAAACATGTCACCTCTCAAATATTTATGAAAACATAGTTGAGAGAGAAATAACGGTTTATCCAATTCCAATGCTAGAAAACGAAACAATAAATGTTTCTGGAATTAATTGGAATGATAATGATTTTTTTTACTTTAATCTAAGTGATTTGAATGGTAAAAATGTTCTTTCAGGTTTTTTACCAAAATACTCAAATGAGATTAATTTATCTAAAGTGAAAAATGGAGTTTATATTATGACACTTTATTCAAATAATGTACAATACAAAAAGAAAATAATAAAATAATAGAAAATATAAATCAATTACAAAAGATGATTGTAGGCTTTAAAAGAACTCTAAATAAGTCTTAAGTCTATCATCTTATGTCTTAAATCGTATAAACTATGAGTACAAATTCAGCTCGAGCTATAAAAGGTGGAGAATTCTTAATAAAAGAAACCAACCCTCAAGACATATTTATTCCCGAAGAGTGGAATGAAGAACAATTAATGATTGCACAAACCTGTGAAGATTTTATCGAAAAAGAAATTGATCCTATCTTGGATAGAATAGATAGTATGGAAGAAGGGTTGATGCCTTCATTGTTAGATAAAGCAGGAGAATTAGGTATGCTGGGAATATCTGTTCCTGAAGATTTGGGCGGATTTGGTAAAGACTTCGTTACCTCTATGTTGGTAACGGAAGAAACAGGTAAAGGGCATTCTTTTGCGGTTGCACTTTCGGCACATACTGGTATAGGAACACTTCCTATTTTGTATTACGGAAACGAAGAACAAAAAAAGAAATACGTTCCTAAGTTAGCCAGCGGAGAGTGGAAAGCCTGTTATTGCTTAACAGAGCCGGGCTCAGGTTCTGATGCAAATTCAGGTAAAACAAAAGCTACTCTTAGTGAGGATGGAAAACATTACATCCTCAATGGGCAAAAAATGTGGATTACCAATGGTGGTTTTGCAGACATATTTACTGTTTTTGCTAAAATAGATGACGATGAAAACCTAAGTGCTTTTATCGTAGAAAAATCATTTGAAGGTATTTCATTAAATCCTGAAGAAAAGAAAATGGGAATTAAAGGCTCTTCTACCCGCCAGGTGTTTTTTAATAATGTAAAAGTACCTGTTGAGAATTTACTATCCGAAAGACAAAACGGATTTAAAATAGCGCTTAACATTCTTAATATAGGTAGAGTAAAGTTGGCGGGAGCTGCCTTAGGTGGGTGCAAAAAAGCTATTTCTCACTCTGTAAAATATGCCAATGAAAGAGAACAGTTTGGAAGACCTATTTCCAAGTATGGAGCTATCCGACATAAGTTAGCGCAACAAGCTATTCTTTCTTACACTGTTGAATCAGCCATTTATCGTTGTTCACAAAATATAGAAGATGCTATTGAAGCATTAAAAGCTGAAGGTATGGATAAAGAAAAAGCCATCTTAAAAGGAGTAGAAGAGTTTGCTGCCGAAGCAGCTATGCTTAAAGTGGCTGGCTCTGAAGTGCTGGATTATGTGGTAGATGAAGCTGTGCAAATTTATGGGGGAATGGGCTATTCAGCAGAATCTCCTGTGGAGCGTGCTTATAGGGATGCTCGTATTAATCGAATTTTTGAAGGTACCAATGAAATTAATCGAATGCTTACGGTAGACATGTTACTGAAAAGAGCCATGAAAGGAGAGTTAGATTTAATGGGGCCTGCACAAGCTGTTGCATCTGAATTGGTAAGTATTCCTGATTTTGGTGAGCCGGATGATAGCCTATTTGGTGCTGAAATGGGATACATCAAAAACTTTAAAAAAGCAGTATTGTTGGTAGCAGGTGCCGCAGCCCAAAAGTTAATGATGGAACTGGCGAAACAACAAGAAATACTGATGAACATTGCTGATATGGCTATTTATACCTATATGGCAGAAAGTGTTTTGTTACGTACGCAAAAAAGAGTTTCTTTAAAGGGTGAAAAGGAAAGTGAAATACAAATTGAAATGGCGAAAAGCTATATCAATGATATTGCTGATAAAATGAATAAGTGCGGAAAGGATGCTATCAACTCATTTGCTGAAGGAGATGAACTGAGAATGATGTTGATGGGACTGAAACGTTTTACTAAAACGCAACCATTTAACTTAAAAGAGAGTAGAAGAAAAGTAGCACAAGCTTTAATAGACAAAAACGAATACTGTTTCTAAATGAAAAACCTCTTTCCCATATCACTATTATTCCTTTTTATGGGAAATGCTTTTGGGCAAGGATTGGGCTATAAAACTACCACAGGGCACATTGTGGTTTCTTGCGAATACGATAGCACACAGGTGCTTTCTGAAAGTCACCAGTTTAAAATGTTTCTAGACCCGGTTACCGAAGAATTTGAAGGTGAGTTAGATGTTATAAGTCTTAGCTGTGGTATAGACTCTTTAGACGATGCCATAGTAAATGCTTTTAACGGCAAGCTACGTTTTAAGGGAACGTTAGCTAATGAAGATTTTAGTCATTTATATGCTTATGAAAAAGCAACATTTAAAGTGCCCGTTGAGGTAACACTTAACGGTATTACTCACGAACGGCAATTTCAGATAGAGATATACAATTACAACGGCAGCAGCACCTATTCTTTTATGATGAATGGCTTCATTGAGCTAGACTTAAGAGATTGGGGAATGACCAATACACATTTTAAAAAGAGCTTTAAAGCACAGTTTACACAACTGATATTAAGAAACAACTAATGACGGGTACTACAAATGCCATAATGACATCTACTGCTAAACTTAGTTTTAAGGATGGCATTTTGTATGTAGAAATATTGGAATATGCCGACTTAGATGAAAAAACACTTACTGAACAATTTGAAACAAGAAATAAGCTAATTGGCGATAGAGAGTTTACTGTTTTGGTGGACGCCAGAAAAAATCATAATGCTACCAGAGAGGGTAGAGAGTTTATGGCTAAAAGTGATAACCCTAACCGAAAGGCTTTGGCTATTATGACTAACAACCTTGCCGTTAAACTTATTGCTAATTTTTACATTAAAATAAACAAGCCAAAGACTCCCACCAAGCTTTTTAATGATATAAAAGAAGCCGAAAAGTGGCTAAAGACTTTTTTATAAACTCTCATCTAGCCTAAACTCAATAGGCATGGCATAGTTTACATTTACCGGACTGCCATTGTTTTTACCCGGTGTCCAGTTGGGCATGTGTCGTAATAAGCGCTTTACTTCTTTATCCATTTTTTTAGAACCTACCACACTTCTTAGTATTCTAGGGTATTTTACCTTTCCTTCTTTATCTATGGTAAAAGAAACATATACCGTTCCTTCCACTCTTCTTTCTTTTTCCCATTCAGGGTAGATGAGGTACTGGTTAATATAGTTCTGCAAGTTTTCTTCTCCTCCCGGAAATTGTGGTAATTCATCTACATTGTCAATTTCATAACCCGGAATATAAATATCGGGTTGTTCTACAATCTCAAACACTTTGTTTTGTTGCAAACCTACGGTAAGGCTGTCAATAGCACGGTTGTAAATTCTTTTTAGGTCGTTATTAAACTTATCTAAATGCATGGTAATAATGCTTTTTAAATACGTATCAGTTTCACCTATTTCAGAAGTAATGCTACTTACAAAACTTCCTGCAAAAGAAGTGTCATTGCCCGAAACGGTGTAAAAAGAAACCTGAAAAGCATTGTCGTAGTAATCTACCGAGCGTAAAGTAATACGGTCAATAATAGCGGTGCTGGAAACAAAAGTTTGTATCTCATTTTTAAGCAAAAACTTGCCCGGCACTTCATCTATGTTTATGAGTAAATGTTTGTCGCCAAGGGTGTTTTCAAGATTACGCTTGATGAGTTCTTCTTCAAAAACATTAGCTACCAAATTGGGATCCACTTCATAACTTAGCTGTTGGTTTTTGTATGAGTACAGCAAGAAGTTGATGTAAAAGAATTTATGTTTTTCTACTTTGGCTACATCATTCGGGAAATAAAAATTATCGTTAATGGTGTACCAGTCTTTACTTTGAATATCCGATTGCTTTTTCACTTTTAGCTCATAATAATCCTTCACCTGTGAGGCCAGTCTTTTCTTGCTAATACAAGAGTTTAGGCTTAGTAAAAAAGTAATTGAAATAAAAATGAGTGCGGTTTGCTTTTTCATAGGTTGAGTTAAAGCAGTGAGTATAGCAATTATTGTGCTAAAGTTTTCATACGCTAAAAATACAGGTTTTTATTTTACGCATCATTTTTTGGGGACTTTAGCGTATATTTTAAAAATATAAAACCAATTAAGCCTGCAATAAGTGAAGCTATTAAAATAGCAAGCTTTGAATTGTTAATGATGTGTTCATCATCAAATGCCAGCAGCGCTATAAATATAGACATGGTAAATCCTATACCGCCTAAAAAGCCAACGCCAATTACGCTTTTCCAGTTTAAATCTGAGGGTAAAACACAAAACCCCAAGGCAACACCTATTAAAGAGAACAGCCAAATACCCAGTGGCTTTCCTATTACAAGCCCGGAAATAATTCCTACACTGTAAGTTTCTCCTAACCCGCTTTGCCAACCGTCAATTATAGGAATACAAGTGTTTGCTAACGCAAATAGGGGCAACACAACAAACGTAATTGGTTTACTTAAAAACTCCTTTAGCATGTACGAAGGCGTTTTTTTTCCACCATTACCAAAAGGTATTACAAAAGCAAGTAGAACGCCTGTAATAGTAGCATGAACTCCGGAATGTAACATAAAGTACCACATTACCACACCACCAATTAGGTAAGGAGCTAGATGGTAGATTTTTTGTTTGTTAAGAAATACAAGAAAACCGTAAACACACAAAGCAACAAGTAAGCTTTGAAAAGCTATGTCGGATGTATAAAAAACGGCAATAATTAAAATTGCACCTAAATCATCTATTACGGCTAAGGCTGTTAAAAATATTTTAAGTGAGGAAGGCACCTTACTCCCTAACAACGATAAAATACCAATGGCAAAAGCAATATCCGTTGCCATAGGAATACCGGCACCCGATTGAGTGTTTGTACCAAAATTAAATAGCAGATATATACCAAGAGGAACAAGAAAACCTCCTAGTGCCCCAAAAATGGGCAATGAAGCACTTTTGATATCTGAAAGCTCTCCATGATAAATTTCTCTTTCCAACTTTAGCCCGATGTACAAAAAGAAGAAAGCCATAAGCCCATCGTTAATCCAATGAACAATGCTGTGCTCGCCTAGTTTTATATGCCAAAAGTTAATGTAATCTTGCTGCCAACCCCAGTTAGCAAGAATAAGAGAAATAGCGGTAGCTATAACCAATACTATTCCACCGGATTTTCCGCTGCCAATAAAATCTTTGAAATGTCTTGTTATTTCCATTCTGTAGTATGTCGGTATCCGCTATACTAACCAATAACGGTAAAATGATTAAGGCCAACTTTGATGAGCTAAGGTACAAAGTATGATTTGCCTAGCGAAACAAAAGGCTAAGAAATCCCTTCTTTCTTACGTTGAGCAATAATAAACTCTTTCCCAAAGCTTAGCTTTTGGGCAATCTTATCTTTGGGTGAAATGATTCTCCAAAAGGGAGTAATGTCTTCTACTTTTTTACCCCCTTCAAGTTCTTCGTAAGCTTTTTCTGTGGCTATTCTTAAAAATATACCACTGGTAACAGGGCAGGTGTAGTCTGCATTATAATCGCCCGCCAGGTCTTTACGCATTTGAGGAATAGAAGAGGTTTTACCTTTTGGAATTTGCGCAACGTAATCGGCTACTATTTGCGGAGTAGCAATAAGCATTAGGCAACCTTCGGGCATATCGGCAAAGGCTTTATCTATTCGCTTTACTTCCGCTTCTTTTTTGGTGTTGAATTTTTCTGTCCAGCTCTTTTTTGCCATACTTTCTAATTACTCCTTTGGATGATAAATACCGTAGAAAATGGTATTGAGCAGATTACCGTCTTTATCAAAGATGTCCCACACCTGGCTTACTGTTCCGTCTTCTCTTTTGGTCCAGGTGATTTGGTTGTAGTACCAATCTATTTTTTGGCCGGGCTGTAGCTCGCTTTTGAGTATCATTTTATTGGGCTCGGCTTTACCCTTTAGTTTAAGAATACTACCGCTATTGTCTATCCATAATTGATTCCAGGTAGAATCTTTGCTGTCGAAATAATTGTAGCTGCTGCCCGTTCCACCGCCTGCGCCTTTCCAGTGTTCGTTGATGATGCAGTTGTTTTCAAGCTTGTTAATGCTGTTTTCACCCAGTGGCTTGCCTAAGGTATCTTTCACCACCCATTCGCCTACCCAAAAGTCAAACGCAAAGTGATTATCAGTACAGCAAGGGCATTTGGTTTGTGAAAATGCAAAGCTGCTTATCAGTAATAAAGAGATAAAAAGTAATTGTTTCATGTTTTACGGAGTTAAGTTCATTCCTTTACCATTTCCTTTAGCTTATTTAAAGCCTTAGGCCAGGTTTGGTTAAAGTAGTCTATATACTTTTCAGGAGCATCTGTATCTACGGTAATAGTGGTTACTCCATTATTCTCTTCAAACGAATAATTTTCCAGTCCGCCTGCCCAATTTTCAACATCCGGACCTTCGGTAACTTCCTTTTCTCCATCATAAATTCCGTAGTGGCGAATAGAAACAAAACGGTTAGGAATGTTATCTGCAATTTCAGAAACCATTCCACCTTCTTTTCCGTTTTCGTCAGTGCCGACAAACAATATTTTAGAGCCTTTTTCCCAATTGCCTTTGTAAGTAGAAGTAGGGTTAAACACTGCCGTCCAGCTTTCGTAAGTAGATTTGTTTTCTAAGCCCAGCATAGTGTTGTACACCTTACTTACAGGAGCTTTAATATCTATTTTAAACTGTAGTTTTTTCATGTTATAAAGATAATGTTTTTACTTTCTTTCTTCACTTATAATACTTTCAATTTTAGCATGGAGATTTTCTTTTATCCATTTATTCATAGCTTCTTTATCATTAAAAGTGGTACCAGCATCAATAAGAGGACAAACTAAATTAATAAGTAAACTGTCTGTTTTTAAATCATACAAAGAATGATAAAGACCTTCTCTTTCCATTACTAAATAATCATTTTTTATAAAGATATTTACATTTTCAAGGTTCTTTGGCCCCTCATCATAATTATAAGCTATCTCTTTTAGTTTTTTACTTTTTTCCAATTGTTGTAAGTTTATTCTTTCTTCATTTTTCCAATCTTTTTCATCCCACTTTATAATATACCAACCAATATCGTCAAAGCCAGCCATTGAAAAATAAAGTCCATAAACATTGTTGTTGTATTTTAAGTGTTGTTGATAAAGGCAATCTCTAAAGTAAGTTTGATAAACTTCCATTTTTGCATAAGCATACTTATCAAATCCAGCTTCATTAAGCCTGTTTGTTTCTTTATCAAGATATTCTTCTGCAATAGTGGTGCTATCTATTAGTACCCCCATTTTAATAAGTTTACCTATTTCAAGTCTAGCAACTTCTATAAAGTAATAATCAATGTCTCTGTATTGAAGCTCTGGTTTTTGAGCTATAGAGTTAAAACTGTATAGTAACAACAAAAGAAAAAGCTTTGTTTTCATAGGCTCTTTTTAAAATTATAAAATTTAGATAGAATAAAATGTATAAAACCAAAATGTTGACCAAACGGCTCCAACACAATTAACAATAGTTAGAAATAAACTTTTTTTGAATCTTTTAGTAAACGATAAGACAACTGTTACTAATAAAAGATTAATTGATATAGTAATAGGTAATAATAATATCCCAAAACCCCATGTACCTCCATCGGTAGCAATGATAGTTATAGTTACTGGGAGGAAGAAAATGTTAGAAAGAATGATTAATGCAATTGCTATGTATTGAATTATCTTCATTTATACTCTAGTCTATTATAATTACCTGTTCCACAGTCTTGCCAATTTATTATTTCATAGTCAACATAGTTGTTGCTACTGCTACTTGTTGTAAATGGAAGCGAAAAGATTATGCCTTTACCGTACATATTAAACAGACTGTCTTTATCGGGTTTGTTGGTATAATCAAAAAAGTCAGGTTGGTTTATTATTTTAAGTGAGTCAAGCTGAATAGTAAATTGAATGTCAGAAAACTTACAATTAATTAAAGTAGGAGGTAGTGGAGGATTTGCTGTTGAATTGCTGCTATAGTTTACTATAGCTGGTTGGTAATACAACCAATTAATACCTTGTTTAGCCTTAATTTCTTTTAATTGATTTTCAATAAAGTTAAAGTACTCACTTTGGTTAACTTCAATAGTTGAAGTGTTGAATGTTTGTTCTTTGTTTTGAGGCTGGGTATTAGTTGATGAATTTGAGAAAGGCTTAAATATATCAATACTGATAGTGATTATAGTTAGGATAATAGCAATAATAGCAACAATCATTGACTTTTTTGAAGAGTTTCTAGCTTCTTGTAGTTCTATATATTCAATTAAGTTTTGATGCGCTTCACCTGTCATGTGAGCTTGTTTATCATAATATTTTTTGAGGGTAGCAATTGCAAGCCATTTACCACTGCTAGCATTTTTTCTTTCAAGAGATAATAACTCTTGTTGATGAAAGTTGTCAAAAAACCAATTTAAAAAACTTAATTCGTGATTTGAACCCTCAGGAGGCGCATCTTTTCCAAGATATTCCCTTACTTGGTTGTATGTAACTCCCTCTTTAAAGTTATCAGCACCAAATTGAAGTGTTTTAATATAGATATTTTCTTTAGTCAATATATTTAATTAATAGCTATAAATGTAATAATTTATAAAATCAAAATATCTCCCCACAAAAAAAGCCTCACATTGCTGTGAAGCTTTTTTGGTTTGCTACGGAGTAGCTGAGTCTCCGTCATCATCCGGTGCAGATGGCTTTTTCCGTTCGCTTTTGCGTGTTCCGCCTGCCATTTCGTATTCGTTACTATTAGTACCGTACACGGCAGCTACTGCTTTTAGCATGCGGTCGCTAAACTCTGCCAACTCAGCATCACCTTTCAGCACATCGTTTAGCAGTTGGTCTGCCTCACTCAGTTTGCTGTTGTAGGTTTTTACTAATGCTTCTAGCTGGTTGATTAGCGTTCGGTAAGCATTTGCCGTTAAACCATTCCCCAGGTTTAAGCTGGGGCTAATTGACTCTATCCCTGCCAGCCTCTTACGTGCCTTATCAAGGGCAGGGCTTTTCTTCTTCAATCTACCCATATTATAAATTTTAAAGGTTTCCGTCTATCAATTAGTAGGGGCAAGTATTTCAAATAACGTTTGCATGTATAACGGCAA
>CALALS010000055.1 GCA_937925525.1 uncultured Flavobacteriales bacterium
CTCTTTTAAGTATTGAAATAAAAAAAGCTATCCAATTACTTTTTCAAGCTGAAGTAAATGATAACCTTATTCAACTTCAGAAAACCAGGAAAGAGTTTGAGGGAGACATTACACTGGTTACTTTTCCTTTATTAAAAGTTTCTAAAAATTCTCCTGAAAAGACAGGGGAAATCATAGGAGAATATCTTAAAGAAAAAATTACTGAAGTTACTGACTTTAATGTGATAAAAGGGTTTTTGAATTTGTCTGTTTCAGATACGTATTGGTTAACTTTTTTCAATAGCATATATGCTTCCCAAAAATATGGCTTTGCATCTGATGCTTCCGGGAAAACTATTTTGCTGGAATACTCTTCACCCAACACCAACAAACCATTACACCTTGGCCATATTCGAAACAATTTATTAGGCTATTCTGTGGCTGAAATTTTAAAAGCAAACGGACATAATGTTAAAAAAGTTAACCTAGTAAACGACAGAGGAATTCACATTTGTAAATCCATGCTGGCATGGAAAAAAATGGGAAATGGTGAAACACCTCAGTCATCAGGAATAAAAGGCGATCATTTGGTTGGGAAGTATTATGTTGAATTTGATAAAATGTATAAAGCTGAAATTAAGTCATTAATTGAAGCGGGAAAGTCAAAAGAAAAAGCCGAAAAAAATGCTCCGGTTATTATAGAGGCACAAGAAATGTTACGTAAATGGGAAGCGGGAGATAAAGAAGTTGTCGATTTGTGGAAAACCATGAACGGCTGGGTGTATGACGGTTTTGATGTTACCTATAAAAAACTAGGTGTTGATTTTGATAAATTTTATTACGAATCCGAAACTTACTTATTAGGAAAAAAAGCAGTAGAAATCGGTCTGCAAAAAAATGTGTTCTTCAAAAAAGACGATGGCTCTGTTTGGTGTGATTTAACAGCTGATGGCTTAGACCAAAAACTATTGTTGCGTTCAGACGGTACTTCTGTTTATATGACGCAAGACATTGGCACCGCCATTCAACGTTCCGAAGATTTCCCATCTACCAACCAAATGATTTATACGGTAGGTAACGAGCAAGAATACCACTTCAAAGTATTGTTTTTAATTTTGAGTAAGCTCGGTTATGATTGGGCAAAAGAGTGTTACCATTTGTCTTATGGCATGGTAGAATTGCCCGAAGGAAAAATGAAATCTCGTGAAGGAACCGTAGTAGATGCGGATGATTTGATAGATGAAATGATGAAAACAGCAAAAGCTACTTCAGAAGAATTAGGAAAGTTAGATGATTGCTCTGAAGAAGAAAAAGAAAAGCTTTATCAAACCATCGGAATGGGAGCGTTAAAATATTTTATTTTAAAAGTTGATCCAAGAAAAGGAATGTTGTTTAATCCGGCTGAATCAATTGATTTTAATGGAAATACAGGGCCTTTTATTCAATACACGCATGCAAGAATTCAATCCTTGCTTCGTAGAGCCGATTTTTCCATTGATGACGCTAAGCTAGAAAACTACACCCTTGATGCATCTGAAAAAGACATTATAAAATTAATTTACGATTATCCTGAAGTTGTAAAGCAGTCAGGAAAAGAATACAGCCCTTCACTTATTGCTAATTACACTTATGAGTTAGTAAAAGCCTACAATCATTTTTATCAGGCTTTACCTATTTTCAAAGAAGAGAATGAGGAGGTTAAAAAGTTTAGATTACAACTTTCTAAAAAAGTAGCCGTTATCATTCAGCGATCATTAGGATTATTGGGTATTCAGGCACCCGATAGAATGTAGGATTTCTTACATAGAAGCAACTAATTTTATATCTTTGTAATCCTTTCAAAAAGAAAAGAAAATGTTTGAGAATTTATCGGATAAGTTAGAACGTGCCATAAAGGTTTTAAAAGGGCAAGGACAGGTAACAGAAATAAATGTTGCCGAAACCATGAAAGAGATAAGACGTGCATTACTAGATGCTGACGTCAATTATAATATTGCAAAAGATTTTGTAGATACCGTTAAAGAAAAGGCACTTGGGCAAAATGTATTAACATCAATTTCTCCGGGTCAACTATTAACAAAAATTACGCATGATGAGCTAGCCCGTTTAATGGGTGGCAGTGAATCACAAATTGATTTAAAATCAAATCCTGCGGTAATTTTAATTTCAGGTTTACAAGGTTCAGGTAAAACCACTTTCTCAGGTAAGCTTGCCAAGTATTTAAAAAGCAAAAAAGGAAAGCATGTATTGTTAGTTGCGGGTGACGTTTATCGTCCTGCGGCTATTGATCAATTACATGTATTGGGCGAACAAATTGGTGTGGAAGTTTACTCTGAAAAGGAAAACAAAAACCCTGTTAGCATTGCTGAAAATGCCATTAAACATGCCAAAAGTAAATCATTAAATGTAGTCATTGTCGATACTGCCGGTCGTTTAGCGGTAGATGAGCAAATGATGGATGAAATAGAAAGGGTAAAGAAGGCGATTAAGCCGGACGAAACTCTTTTTGTGGTAGATTCCATGACCGGACAAGATGCGGTAAACACTGCTAAAGCGTTCAACGACAGATTAGATTTTAATGGTGTTGTTCTAACTAAATTGGATGGTGATACCAGAGGTGGAGCTGCGCTTTCTATTAAAGCAGAAGTGAACAAGCCCATTAAGTTTGTAGGTACCGGTGAAAAGTTAGAAGCTATAGATGTATTCTATCCTAGTCGTATGGCAGATAGAATATTGGGAATGGGTGATGTGGTAAGTTTAGTGGAAAGAGCCCAGGAACAATTTGATGAAGAACAAGCTCGTAAGCTCAAAAAGAAAATTGCCAAAAATCAGTTTGATTTTAATGATTTCTTAGACCAAATCAAGCAGATTAAGAAAATGGGTAATATGAAAGATTTGCTAGGTATGATACCCGGTGTTGGCAAAGCAGTTAGAAATATTGATATTGATGATGATGCTTTCAAACATATTGAAGCCATTATTTTTTCAATGACTCCGGAAGAAAAAGAAAACCCAAAATTGATTGACGGTAACAGAAGAAAAAGAATTGCCGAAGGTAGTGGCCGTTCTATTCAGGATGTAAATAAATTGCTAAAGCAGTTTAATGAAACCGGAAAAATGATGAAGATGATGGGGAATAAACAAAATATGGCTAAGATGATGCAGCAAATGAAGAACATGCCTAATATGCCTAGATAAAATTAACTATGGAATTAATTGACGGAAAAAAACTATCAGCCCAAATCAAAGAAGAAATAGCCAATGAAGTAAAAACATTAATTGCTTCGGGTGAAAAACAACCTCACTTAGCGGCAGTTTTAGTCGGAGATAACGGTGCCAGTTTAACTTACGTCAATGCTAAAGTAAAAGCCTGTGAAAAAGTGGGTTTTAAATCTACTTTAGTAAAACTTCCTGCTAATATTTCCGAAAATGACTTGTTAAATGAAATTAATAAGTTAAACAATAATCAAGATATTGACGGCTTTATCGTTCAGCTTCCTTTACCTGACCACATTGATGAAGATAAAGTTACTCAAGCTATTTTACCCGAAAAAGATGTGGATGGTTTTCATCCCATTAACTTAGGAAAAATGATTTTAGGTTTGCATTGCTTCTTACCTGCTACACCAGCCGGAATTATTCAAATGCTTAAACGGAACAATATCGAAACAGAAGGCAAGCATTGTGTAGTAATGGGCAGAAGTCACATTGTGGGTACACCGGTAAGTATTTTAATGTCAAGAAAAGATGTAAATGCTACCGTTACTTTAGTACACAGTAGAACAAAAAATATGAAAGAGATTACCCAATCTGCCGACATATTAATTGTTGCTATTGGTAAGCCTGAATTTGTAACTAAAGATATGGTAAAACAAGGCGCTGTGTTGGTTGATGTGGGTATTCACAGAATAGAAGACAGTTCTAAAAAGAATGGATTTAGATTAGTTGGTGATGTGAAATTTGACGAAGTAGCGCCACTTTGTTCTTACATTTCTCCTGTTCCGGGTGGAGTTGGTCCAATGACTATTGCTTCACTATTACTAAACACGTTACAATCTGTAAAGCTAAAATCTCTTGTTGAAGAGAGTTAAGAAAGTCTATGCGATTAGTTGAAACCATTTCTCATCCACATTGTAGAGTATCTATACATTCTTACAATCAAAAATATTTAGTAAAAATTGAGTTTAAAGATTACGCCATTGAATGTAAAATTTCTGAAACAGATTTTTCTTTAGAACAATTAAAAGTTAAGATTACTAAAGAATGGATTGATTCTTTTGCTCCTGATTTTTCTTCTATCTCTAAAAAATGGGTGGAGGTAGTAAAGTGATGGAATTTCGGGTATTTAGAAAAACTTTCTCACTTCTTGAAGAATTCTTAATTTATAAATCAGGAAAAGAGTTATATCGGGCAAAACAGGAAGGTTTTTTTCTTAAGAATTTTAGAGTTTTATCAGGTAAAAGACATGTGATTTCTATTTTTCAAAATATATCAATTTATGTATCCCGTTATACTTTTTACATTCAAGATGAAAGTCCAGAGTTTGCTAGAGGCTTTAAAATAATAAGTAAAGGAATTCTGAAAAAACATTTTCAATGTTACTTTTTGGAGAATAAATATGACTTGTATATTCATACTGCGCTAGCTTATTCTATTTTTAAAAATGACATTCAAATAGCTGAAATTAAAAAGACTGAAATAGATTCTTTTGGTGAAAATGAGTATATAGCGAAATGTAACTCTGATGTTGATAATTATATAATGGCGGTATTTCTTATCTTAATAAATTACAAAGGGTTTTATAAACTTTCTTTTTTTTATGGACTTGTTAATATTTCACTTGGAGGAGTATTTGAGTCAAAGAAAGTTAATAAAGATTGGAATCCACAATAATCACTTAATTAACTAACTGCAATTTAATACCTTTGCAAACTAATTTAAACACATGAAACGACCATGATAAAGAATATCTCACATAGTGGTATAATTATTAAGGGAGTTCCATGTGACCAAATTAACACTTTAAAATAAACACATGAAAAATATTTCACTAGCACTTAATGCCATTTTAACTATAGCTGTAGCTGTATTGTTTTATCTACACTTTTCTTTAAAATCTTCTTGCAATAATCCGGAGGATGCTGAACCAAAAAAAGAAAAACAAAAAGTGGATATTTCTTCTTTAAAAGCATCTCGTATCATGTACGTTCATTTTGATACGCTTTCTGATAAGTATGAACTTCAACAAGAATCCGTAAAAAAATTGGAAGAAAAGCAGAGAAGCTATGAGGCACAATTAGCCTCAAAACAAAAGCAATTAGAGCAAGAGTTTATGAAAGCTCAGGAAGAAGCTAAATACATGACCGATATACAACGAGCACAGATTGGAGCAGAATTACAAAAGAAAGAACAAGAGTTATATCAGTTACAAGAAAGATATTCTAACAGCTTTGCTGAGGAAATGAGTAATCTGGATAAAAAAATCAAAGAAGAAATAAATGCCTTTTTAGATGAGTATAAACAAGATAGAGAAATAGACTATATTTTAAATTACGCTGTTGTATTATATGCAAATGATAGCTTAGATGTAACCGATGAAATATTAGAAGGCTTAAACAGAAGATATAACGACCAAAAGAATAAAGAGAAAGAAGCAAAGAAATGATAATTGCCGAGCAAAAGAAAAAAGAAAACATAGTAGAATATCTGCTCTATATGTGGCAGATAGAAGACATTATCCGTTCCTTAAACTTTGATAAATCACTTATTAAAGAAAACATAGTAGATTCTTTTGAGGTAGATGAAGCTACCAGAATTAAAATACAAAAGTGGTATGAAGGATTAGTGGATCAAATGCGTAGCGAAGAAGTTCAAGAGCAAGGTCATTTATCATTTATTCACGACTTAATTGCAGAATTAGAATTTCTTCATCAAACACTACTTACCACAATTCAGGACAAAAAATATATTGGGGTATATGATGATGCTAAGCAGCACATAACATTTTTAATGGCAAAAGCTGAGCATAAAAAGCAAAACGACATCCACACATGTCTTGTTGCACTTTACGGAGTTTTAATGCTTCGCCTGAAGAAAAAGCAAGTAAGTGAAAATACGGAAGAAGCTATTAAATCTATTTCTAAGCTAATGGCAATGCTATCTTTAAAATATAAGGAATTGTATAGCGGTAAACTGGACTTTTCTTCCGAATCAAAAAATTAGCCGACTATTTTTCTCCTAATTAATGTATTGGTAAGTACTCCAAATATTACTAATAAAATTCCCGCAATACTTATCCATTCCAGTCGTTCGTCAAATAAGAACAAGCCAACTAAAAAAGCATAAATTGCTCCTAAATATTTTAACGGCATTACTAAAGAGGTGGCAGAAGAAGTCAATGCTTTTGTCATGCAAACCTGAGCTATTTGCACAAAAATCCCCATTATAATTAAGAACAACCAGTCTTTTCCTACCGGCATTACCCAATCAAATAAACACCAAACACCCATAATAGGTAATGCAATCATTGGAAAATATATTACAATGGTAATAGTGTGGTCAGTATTTGCACACATTTTTATGGCGTTATACGCAACTCCTGACAAACAGGCAGAAAGCAAGCCTAAAAAGATATAAGCAAACGAAATATCATTATTAAAACCTTTAATTAAAAAACACCCCAATAAGGCAATTGCAAAAAATAACCATTGTATAGGTTTAACAACTTCCTTAAACAAAAATAGCGCAATAATAATGGTGAAAATAGGCGATAGGTATTGAATAGTGGTTGCACTTGCAAGCGGCAAGTTTTTTATAGTAATAAAAAATAACACTAGTGAAAAACAACCAAATAATCCTCTTAATACTAACCACTTTTTGTTGTTACCCAAAAAAGGAAGGTTGTACCTAGTTATAAAATATAAACAAATGATAAAACTAATAGCCGATCTAAAAAATACTAGTTCATGGGCGGGAATATGATGCAAAAATTTCACACAAGTATTTACCAGTGTAAAGCATACAGATGCAACAAGCATATATATAATTCCCGAATACTTCAACCCAATTTCTTTGCTTGCAAAAGTAGTTTTTATGATAACATTCTTGTGTTGAAAACTGATTTTTAAATTTATCAAACCTCTCAAAGGATTTAATAATTTGGCTAAAATTCAAATTACATGGTTAAAACCAAGAAGAAAAGAATCTACGTGTTAGATACTTCAGTCCTTTTACATGATCACAACGCACTAATTTCCTTTGAAAAAAACGATGTAGCCATTCCAATCTCAGTTTTGGAAGAATTGGATAAGTTTAAAATTGGTAGCGATACCAAAAACTATTCAGCTCGTGAAGTCATTCGGTTTTTAGATAATATTACTGAAGATGAGGTATTAGATAAATGGATAAAGATTGGCGAAGCTGACTTAGGAAGAATTAAAATTGTAATTCCTAGCGGTAAGCTAAAAGTGGATGCTGAAAAGGTGTTTGATAAAACTAAAAACGACCACAAGATTATTAATGCAGCTCTTCAAATTGCCGAAGAAGAAAAAACAACTGAGGTGGTATTGGTTTCTAAAGACATCAACCTTCGTTTAAAAGCCAGGGCATTGAACCTACCGGCCGAAGATTATGAAACGGGAAAGGTAAACGAAGCCATTGATTTACAAAAGGGAATTTCCAATATTGAGAATTTGGATTCTGAAATCATCAATGAAATATTCCGCAAAAACTTTATTGAAGACACCAGTTTCTTAGGTGAAGAAAAGATAAATAACCGATTTTATATTTTGAAGAATGGCACTGCTTCTACCTTAGCGTATTATAATCCGTTTGAAGACAGAGTTGACAGAGTGGAGAAAACCTATTCCTTTGGTATTAAACCCAAAAATGCTGAGCAGGCTTTTGCCTTACATGCTATCATGAACCCTGATATTCGTCTCGTATGTTTACAAGGAGTGGCAGGAACAGGAAAAACTTTATTGGCATTGGCAGGCTCGTTAGAGCAACGAAACAATTATGACCAGATTATTTTAGCTCGTCCTATTATACCGCTTAGCAATAGAGACCTTGGTTTTCTTCCCGGGAATGTAGATGATAAAATACGTCCGTACATGGAACCGCTTTTCGATAATTTAAAATTTATTAAAAGCCAGTACAAAGAAAACGAGAAGAAAAGTAAACTGATTGACGAACTTGAGAAAGACGAAAAATTAAAGATTATTCCATTGGCTTACATAAGAGGTAGAAGTTTTTCTAACATTATGTTTATTATTGATGAGGCACAAAATCTCACACCTCACGAAGTAAAGACAATTATTACCAGAGCCGGTGAAGGAACTAAAATCATATTCACAGGTGATGTGTATCAAATAGACACACCTTATTTAGATGCTCAAAGTAACGGGCTTTCTTACTTAATAGATAAGCTAAAAGGCAATCGTTTGTTTGCACATGTCAAGCTTGAAAGAGGAGAACGTTCTGAGTTGGCTAATCTGGCGAATGAGTTATTGTAGTAAATAAAAAAGCCCTCCGCTATGCGGAAGGCTTTAAATAAATAATTTCTAACTATTAATTCTTTTTTGGGGTAGTAGCAGCTTTTGTAGGAGTAGCTTGTTCGTTTACGGCAGGAACTCCTTCCTCAGTAATTGCAATTTTTCTTGTACCACCACCTTCAGTAGTAGTAGAGCTTCCTGTTGCCGGGTCAACTTTTGTTTTATCAGCACAACATGCTTTAGTGCAATCTTTTGAACAAGCATGAGCATCTGCTTTTGAAGTAGCTTTTGCATCAGTTGCTGTTCCTTTTTTGCAACAAGCTTTTTTGCTGTCTTTAGAGCATTTGTGTTCAGTTTTTACTTCACTTTTAGTAGTAGTTGCTGTTTGAGCGTTACTTGTAAAAGCAAATCCTGCCATTAAAGCAACAAAGAATGATAATTTTAATATAGATTTCATGTTTTTTTGTTTTAGTTATTAGTGTTTAATGTGTAACAAAGTTAATGCCAATTATTCAATTGTGCTAATTAATTTTAAAATTATACGCTGGCAGCTACTTTTGGTGCTCCCGATAGTATTTCATCATTAGCTATTTCAGCATATTTTTCAAAATTCTTTACAAACTTTTCGGCTAGACTATTAGCTGTTTTTTCGTATGCTGCTTTATCTGCCCAAGTATTAATTGGATTTAATACTTCAGTTGGAACGTCAGGGCAAGTAGTTGGCATATCTAATCCAAAAATAGGGTGCTTTTCAAACTCTACATTGTCTAACTTTCCTTCTAATGCAGCAGTAATCATAGCTCTGGTTAACGGCAGCTTCATTCTTTTACCTGTGCCATAAGCGCCACCTGACCAGCCGGTGTTAATTAACCAAACTCTTACTTGATGTTTTTTCATTTTTTCACCTAACATCTCAGCATATTTTGAAGGATGTAACGGTAAAAACGGAGCTCCAAAACAAGCGGAGAAAGTAGTGGTTGGTTCTGTAATTCCTGCTTCCGTACCTGCCACTTTAGCAGTATATCCTGAAATAAAATGATACATGGCTTGTGCAGGACTTAACTTGGAAATAGGAGGGAAAACTCCAAATGCATCACAAGTTAAGAAGAAAATGTTTTTAGGGATATCGCCCACTGAAGGCTCAACAATATTATCGATATGATGAATAGGATAGCTTACACGGGTATTTTGTGTAATACTTGCATCATCATAATCAACTTCTTTAGAATTTTCTTTAAAGGCAATGTTTTCCAATAAAGCTCCGTATTTAATGGCTGCATAAATCTGTGGCTCGGTTTCAGCAGAAAGATTAATCGTTTTTGCATAACATCCACCTTCAAAGTTAAATACTGAGTTTTCTGCCCATCCATGCTCATCATCACCTATTAGTCTTCTGTTAGGGTCACTAGATAGAGTAGTTTTTCCTGTGCCCGATAAACCAAAAAAGATGGCTGTATCTCCATCTTTTCCAATATTTGCACTACAGTGCATTGATAATACATTTTTCTCAGTTGGTAAAACAAAGTTTAACACTGAGAAAATTCCCTTCTTCATTTCTCCGGTGTAACCTGTACCACCAATCAAGATGGTCTTTTTCTTAAAATTCAGAATGGCGAAATTATGGTTCTTAGTGCCGTCAATTTCAGGTGTTGCTTTAAAACCCGGAGCGGCAACAATGGTCCAGTCTTCGTTAAAGTTTTTAATTTCTTCTTGTTTAGGTCTTAAAAACATGTTGTAACAAAACAGGTTGGCAAAAGGCGTTTCCGTAATTACCCTGATGTTAAGTCTGTAATCGTTATCAGCACAAGCGTAAGCATCTCTAACATAAACTTCTTTACCTGAAAGGTAAGCGGTAACTCTGTTATAAAGTGCGTCAAATTTATCAGCATCAAAGGCACTATTTACATCTCCCCACCATACTTTGTCTGCGGTAACATCATCTTTTACCACATATCTGTCTTTTGGAGCTCTTCCGGTAAATTCTCCGGTTTCAATAGCTAATGCTCCTGTGCTGGAAAGAGAGCCTTCACCTCTCAAAATAGTATCCTCTATTAATTCAGAAGGATCTAAATTCCAGTAGGCTGCCGCAACGTTTCCTAATCCGTACTTACTTATCGAAGCATTATCTGCTTTTAATCCAAATTCGTTCATTTTTTAATTTTTAGTTTAAAAATAGGCTACAAATGTCGCCTTTTTTTTGGATTCGATAAAAATTTAATAGCATTGATTTTAAACAATTTTAACCCCTAAACAGTACTGTTTTTCAGTAGTTTAGAATACTTTTCAAGAGTGGTGTTAAAAAAAACGAAAATAGCGGTAGTTAAATAAAAAATATTCGTATTATTGCACCACAAAAGCACAGAAATCAATATTTTTTCCCGCTTTTATCTTTTTCAAATCAAGTTTACTTAATGTTTTTATATAATTTCTATCGTTAACCCTTATATCTTATTTAATTAAATCATGCTTGACATATCCCAGTTGAACCAGATGAAATTGTCTGAGTTGAAAGATGTTGCTCAACAAATTGGAATCCAAACAAAAGACTTAAAAAAACAAGAAATAGTTTTTAAAATACTTGACGAACAAGCTGCAAACCCAAAGGTTGTTCAATCTATTACTAAAAATATGAATACAGAAAACGAAAATCAGGAGCAACCTGAAGAAAAGAAAAAAAGAACCAGAATTAAGAAGGTAGAAAAGGTGGAAGCTTCTAAAAAGCAGCCGGAACTATTTAGTGATGATACCTCTAAAAAAGAGGATACGCCACAAAAGGAAGATAAAAAACCTGAGTCTGTAAAAGCAGAGGAAAAGAAAGAAGCTGCCCCTAAAGAAGATAAAAAAGAAGTTGCTGCTGAGTCTCCAAAAGCAGAAGCAAAAAAAGAAGAGGCTGAACCTAAAGCTGATACATCTAAGAATGATGGCAATAAGGCAGATAAAACTTCTGCTCCGTCAAATGACAAGCATAATAACAACAATAATAACGGCAACTCTAACAATGGTGATAAACGACATCATCATGATAAATCAAAACATGCTGAGCCGCTCTACAACTTTGATGATATTATTATAGTAGAAGGCGTTTTGGAAATTATGCCTGACGGTTATGGTTTCTTGCGTTCGTCTGACTATAACTATTTAAATTCTCCTGATGACGTTTACGTTTCTCAATCTCAAATTAAATTATTGGGACTTAAAACAGGTGATACGGTTAAAGGAAGTATTCGTCCGCCAAGAGAAGGAGAGAAGTATTTTCCGCTATTAAAAGCAGAAGCGATTAACAATTGCAAGCCGGATGTTGTAAGAGAAAGAATTCCTTTTGAATATTTAACACCGCTTTTCCCTGAAGAAAAATTTACACTAGACCATCCAAACCAAACCTTGGCAAGTAGAGTAATTGATTTATTTACACCTATTGGTAAAGGACAAAGAGGTTTGTTTGTATCTCAACCTAAAACAGGTAAAACCACATTATTAAAAGAAATTGCAAATGCCATTGCTTATAATCATCCTGAATGTTACATGATTGTCTTGTTGATTGATGAGCGACCGGAAGAGGTAACAGATATGGCAAGAAGCGTAAATGCAGAAGTAGTGGCTTCTACTTTTGACGAACCTGCCGATAAGCATGTGAAACTAGCCAATATTGTGTTAGAAAAAGCAAAAAGAATGGTAGAGTGCGGACATGATGTAGTAATTTTATTAGACTCTATCACCAGGTTGGCAAGAGCGTATAATACCGTTTCACCTGCATCGGGTAAAGTATTATCGGGTGGTGTAGATGCTAACGCATTACACAAGCCAAAACGTTTCTTTGGTGCTGCCAGAAAAATTGAAAATGGCGGTTCGTTAACTATTTTGGCGACTGCATTAACTGAAACAGGTTCTAAAATGGATGAGGTAATCTTTGAAGAATTTAAAGGAACCGGTAACATGGAGCTTCAGTTAGACAGAAAATTATCAAACAGAAGAGTTTATCCTGCTATCGATATTATTGCATCAGGTACCAGAAAAGAAGACTTGTTATTGCCTAAAGAAGTTACTCAACGTATGTGGATTTTAAGAAACCATATTGGTGATATGAATTCGTTGGAAGCAATGGAATTCATTAAAGACCGAATGAGTAAAACCAAAGATAA